>JAGWDQ010000148.1 GCA_018260615.1 Candidatus Altarchaeum sp. | reverse complement strand
TCCACGAAATCATTTTTTAGAGAGTTTGCCGGTAACGAAATTTTGGAATGGGCTGATTTAAAAATACTTCAAGTATTTTTAAAGATTGAAAATCTTACAGATTTTCAGTATAGTTTTCAGTATTTTCAAAACCCAAAGGTTTTGAAATATTGAAAATCTACAAGATTTTCAATCTTATTTTTAAATCACCTCATTATCATTCGGAGATTTTAAAAACTCTGTTTTTAAAATCGCAATTTTTAAATCGCAGAGATTTAAAAATCTCCGAACGAAGTGAAGTGAATATTTAAAAATCTCCGAACGAAGTGAAGTGAATATTTAAAAATCTCCGAACGAAGTGAAGTGAATATTTAAAAATCTCCGAACGACGTGAAGTGACAAAATGCCGAAGCATTTTGTAAATATCCGAGCAATTTTAAAATTCTTAAAGAATTTTTAAATCTCCGAACAGAGTCCGCTCACTTGCGTTCGTGGATTTTTCAAACTTCGTTTGAAAAATGAGGTGACAGCGAGGTTATTGTGTGAATATTTTATTATTTTTTTATTGTTTTCTTAATTCATATCTAAATTTTTAATCTTAATTTATATAACCAAACCTAATTATTTGCAGATTTTATTGTTCAGTTTAAATTTTGCTCCTGTAGTCTAGCCAGGCCAGGATATCGGACTTTCGATCCGACGACTCGGGTTCAAATCCCGGCAGGAGCAATAAATTTTAAAATTTTCTGTTTCTTTTTTTATACTTATTTATAGAGTTGCCCTCTTTATCTTTCATTGTTGTTTTGTTTTTTGTATTTTTTGTAAAATTTTTCCGGATAAAATTTCAAAATCGGAGATTTTTACATATTCAAAAAGGAGTTTTTGAATATCTCCGAGCGTCAGCGAGGTGATTTTAAAATCCTCAAAGGATATTAAAATCCTCAAAGGATTTTAATATCTCCGAGCAAGAGCGAGGTGATTTTTAAATCTCCGAACGAAGTGAGGTTATCTTTTTTTGGTGCAATTTCAAAAACGAAGTTTTTGAAATATCCGAACGAAGTGAGGTTACTTTTTTTACTGCGGATGACTCAAAAAAAGGTGCGAGCCCAATAAATTTTAAAATTTCCTCTTTCTTTTTTAAGGCATCCCGATAGGCATTATCCACATTTTTCTTCATTTCCTCAAATTTCTCGGGTGTCTGCTCGCCGACAACCTTCTTAATCTTCGTATATGCCGACTCTCTAAACAACGGCTCAACTGCTTTTTCATTATTATTTTTGTCTGTCAGCAAAATTTTTCCTTCTGTCTTACTTTCTATAACCTCTCCGATTTCATCAATTTCAATTCCGCCATCCCTTAAATTTTTGATAATTTCGCCGCAGTTTTCAGGAGGAACAAAAAGCATCAGCGAATCAAGAGAAACGCCAAGTTCATCAATATTTAAATTTTTAAGCATGCTATAGACCTTTTTGTTTATTAAATTTTTGATTTTTGGTTCGTAAAATTTTAGAGAGACATTCTTGCCTGCTCCGGTTAATGAGTAATTACAATATTCCTTAATTTTACATTTTTCGCAATTTGGCTTTAACGGCTTACAAATTTTTTGTCCGTGCTGAACAAACAGGTAATTAATTGTTTTCCAATAGTCCTCAGGTAAAATTTTTTTCAGGTCATTCTCTGTATCGTTTGGATTTTTTGTATTCACCATTCCAATACGATTTGAAATGCGATGAACATGCGTATCAACAGGAATCGCCTGCCTGTCAAACGCAAACGCCAAAACACAATTTGCCGTTTTTCTTCCGACGCCGCTTAATTTTAACAGGTCATCTTCATTATCCGGAACATTGCCATTATATTCCTCAATCAAAATTTTTGAAATTTCAACAATTCGTTTCGCCTTCGTCTTATAAAAATTTACCTTCTTTATCGCATTTTCTATTTCTCTTAAATCACACTTTAAAACATCTTCCGGCTTTGAAATAAATTTAAATAAATTTTCACCTGCCTGCTTTGTTTTAGCATCTTTTGTTCTTTGGGATAAGAGCGTTGAAATTAATACACTAAATGGTTCTTTGCCTGAGTAAAAAAATTCCTTATAATCAGTCCTTAAAATTTCAATAATTTTTATTATTTTCGTTTTTTCGTCCTCGTCTTTTTTGTTTAATAAATTTAAAACCTCATAAGCATCGCCTCTGATTCCTCCGTTTGTCACATCAAGCATTGCATCAATCTTATGCAGTAAATTTTTCTCGTGCAAAATTTTGCACGCCTTTATGAAAGAAATATTGAGCGTTTCAGGAACAACATCAAAATTTCCCGAATAAATTGCGGTTGTCGCTATTGTTCCGCCTCCTGCACCACTAGTCATTAAAATTTTATCTCCGACATGGACATTTTTTCTCGCCTTAATTAAATTTGGAGCGTTTATAATTCCAACCGCACCGACACAGGAAACCATCCTCTCTCCGATAACCATATCTCCGCCAATTCTTAATGTTGAGCCGGCAACCAACGGAACATCCGACAGTTCGCTGACCGCAGAAATTCCTGCAACAAAATCAAAAAGTTTTCCGACATCGCCGTCATCTGCAAGATGTAAGTCATCAAGCAATGCGACCGGTTTTGCACCTTTAACATAAATGTCTCTTAATGATGCTCTTGCAACATGAAAGCCGGCAATAAAAGGATATTCTGATAAACGGGAGTGTGTCCCGTCTACGGAAACAACAATAAAATTTCCGTTTTTTCCTACATTTTCGCTTATATCTACAATACCTGCATCATCGTGTTCTTTTGCACCGACAATAACATTTGTAAATTTTCCGCTAATATTGTTTGAGGCAATTCCACAGATTTTTTCATGAACAAAGAAGTCACCTTTACCCCGGCTTCCGACCCCGATTTCTCCCATACTGACATTTGACTTTGGAAAATTTAGCAGGTCATTCAGAAATTTATTATCAATTTTTTTGTTTGTTTTCTTTACTTCTTCCAAAACCGCTTCTGCAAGTAATTTTGCTTTATCGCTTTTACTTTTGTCGGAGTTAAATTTTATCTTTAAAATCAGGTCTGAAATTTCACTCAAAATTTCTTTTTCCTTTATTCCTTTTTTTAACTCACGCCTGCAATAACCTTCAATATCCATTTTAAAACAAGTCCTAAAATCTCCAAACAAGTGATGTTATTTAGATTAGAAATTTTAAAATCCCAAAATTCTAACATGTCAGATGTATAATTCCCGAATCATCCTTTCCAAATTGCAATTTCATTTTTGCAAGTTCTCCTGTTTTATACATCTCCAATTTTATTCCCTTTTCTTCCAGATACTTTGCCCCATTTTCCTCTACGGAAACCAATCCATCCTCTCCCGTGCCAATTATGACCCTTTTTGTATTTTCTCTTAAAATTTTTTCTAATTCTTCCATAGGAATCCTGTGCGATGTCTGAAACAATCTCTTTGAAAGACCTTTATCTCTTTTATAAATTTCTCCGTTTATTATCCACAAGTCGTGGGTATATTCTTTACCTTCAATTTTTATCCATCCGAATGAATACTCTTCTACTTTCATTTCGAATTTTTTAGTCGTTCCCGCAAATCGTTTAATTCCTTTGTTAATTCCTTTGGCATCCTGTCAAATTTACTGAAAAATTTCTCTACTTCATCCGCCTCTTCAAGCCATTCATTTTTATCAATGCTTAACAATTCTTTTATGTCTTGTTTGCTTATTTCTATCCCTTTCGTATTTATTGCATCAATCTCCGGAACATATCCGACAGGTGTTTCAACTGCTTCTTTTTCTTTGTTATTGTTATCGGAATCACATTGCTTTATAATCCATTCAATAACCCTTAAATTTTCACCGTATCCAGGCCATAAAAATTTTCCTTCCCTGTTTTTCCTGAACCAGTTAACGAAGAATATTTTCGGGGGAAATTTCATCCGTTTTCCAAGGTCTAACCAGTGGGCAAAATAATCTCCCATATTGTATCCGCAGAACGGAATCATTGCCATAGGGTCATTTCTTACAATCTTTCCAAGTCCCATTGCTGCCGCTGTCGTCTCTGACCTCAATGTTGCACCTATAAAAACTCCGTGCTTCCAGTTAAATGATTCGTAAACAAGAGGAACAACATTTCCTCTTCTTCCGCCAAAAAGGACTGCTGAAACCGGCACTCCTTTCGGATTTGAAAATTCCGAAGATAATGCGGGACACTGTGATGTTGGTGTGGTAAATCTGCTGTTCGGATGTGTTCCCGGTTCTTTTGATTCCTTTGTCCATGCATCACCTTTCCAGTCAATTCCTTTATCCGGCGGGTTTTCCATTCCTTCCCACCAGACGGTCTTATCCTCTTTTAAAAGAACATTTGTAAATATGGTATTTTTTTGAATTGTTAACATCGCATTCTTATTTGTTTTCATGTTTGTCCCGGGAACAACTCCGAAAAATCCCGCTTCGGGATTAATTGCCCATAGTCGGCCATCATCGCCAATATACATCCACGCAATATCATCTCCGAGTACTCTTACTTTGTAACCCGGAAGTGACTCCGGAGGAATCAACATAGAGAGGTTTGTTTTTCCGCACGAACTTGGAAATGCTCCTGCAACATAAAAAATTTTTCCGTCGGGCGTTTGTATCTCCATTAAAAGCATATGCTCTGCCAGCCATCCTTCCTTTCTGCCAAGATAACTTGCGATACGAAGGGCAAGGCATTTTTTACCCAATAAAACATTCCCGCCGTAACCGGAATTTATGCTCCATATAGTATTATCCTCGGGAAAATGGCAGATTCTTCGTTTTTCCAAACTGATATCGCCTTTTGAGTGAAGCCCTTTGGTAAAGTTATCTCCTATAATATCATCTGCTACAATTCTTCCGATATGTGTCATTATTCTCATATTTAAAACAACATAGATACTATCTGTAATTTCCACACCTATTTTGTTCATTTTTGAACCTGGAACACCCATCATGAACGGAATGACATACATCGTTCTTCCCTTCATTGAATCCCTGAAATACTCTCCCAATTCTTCATAAGCATCTTTGGGTGCCATCCAGTTGTTTGTGGGACCTGCATCTTCTTTTTTTGTCGTGCAGATATAAGTCAAATGCTCGGTTCTTGCAACATCATTTATAGCAGTCCTGTGCAATACGCATCCGGGAAATTTTTCCTGTTTTAATTCAATCAATTCTCCTGTTTTAATTGCCTCGCCGGTAAGAAATTTTTTTTCTTCTTCCGAACCGTTACAGAAGTAAATTTTATCCGGCTCACAGAGTTCTGCCGATTTATTTACAAATTCCAGGACATACTTGTTTTTAATATAATTGTTAATATACTTGTTTGTAATTTTATTCAGATTTTCCATTTTAATCGCATTTATATTGATTTATATTTAATTTATTCGTTTGTATTTTAATCCGTAAAAATTAGGAATATCAAACAATAAAACAAAAAATAAAGTAAAATTTAAAAGAATAAAATTTAAAGATGCGAATAATGCAAAAAACAGAGAGAAACAAGATCACCTCGCTACCGCTCGGAGATTTTCAAAACTTCGTTTTGAAAATAGCGAGTCCTGACTTTTTTGAATATCATAAAAAATTTGGTGACGAATGGACTGAAAAATTTCTGGAATACGTTAATATTCCAATGTAAATTCTATTTAAAATCTCTTTTAAAAATCATTTTAGAAGGTGAATCTGTAAATTCAGCAATGATCTGTTCATTTATATCAAAGTCAAATTTACCAACTGATAATTGTTTTTCTTTAGGAATATAAATTTCATCTTCATTAAATGTTACGATGTATTGAAAATTAGGATTAGCAAGGTATTGATGGTAAATATAATTCAGAGCTTTTATTTTTGTGTTTAGTGAAATGCCATGATAAACTCCATCATGAACAATAAAATCAGGAAACTTTCTGCTTGCTTTAATATTATTAAGAAATACCATTAAATCATACGCGACAATTTTTAAACGTGATTGTCCTAATGCATCTGCTTTTGGTATCTCAACATAAATTTTAAATGGCAACTGATCTCTTTTCGAGTTATTTCTTGACGAAATATCAAAATAACCCTTTAGATTATCATTGTCTAAGAAAATTGCATTTTCTAAAATTTCCTGAAAAATACCCCTTAAGTCATTGATGGATTTTTGATTATTTTTTAATTCATATAGAATATCCCTTTTGATTTCGCTTATTTTTACATTCAAATTTCCGAGTATTTCCTGAATTTCATCAATCTGTTTTAATATTCCCAGATTGCCTGCCAATTTAGTTTTTTCAATTGTTAACTGCTCATAGGTATTTGTAATGCCTGATAATGCTCCTTTTTCTTCAAGTTTTTTATAAAGTTCACTTCTTTTTTTTTCAATTTTAGAAATTTCATCTGATACCTGATTTATGGCTTTTTGAAGTTGATTTTCTCTGGAAACTAAAAACTTGTTTCTGTTTTCTAAAATTTCTTTTTTAAACGCTATAATTTCATCTAGTGTTTTGGAGACTATATCTCCAAATGTTGAAACAACCTCATTGTATAATTTTCTTAAGTGATTTGTATCTATATCCGGAGTATATTGAAAAGCATCTTTAACTTTTTTTAATTTTTGATTTAACGAATGAAAATCTTTTAACTTCTCATTTATTTGAGAAGTGATTTCAATTAATTGAGATTCTACATTTTTATAATTATCCAAAAACTTAAAGTCCTTTAAACTTTTTTCAAGCAAAGAAATGGACTGCTCTATTTTTATTCGCTCACTTCTAAATTCTTCCAGGGGTTTACCCGTATCTGCTTCAATTTTATCTTGAAGCACTTTTATTGCTTTATTGTGATTGGCATATTCTTTTGCTAATTCATTATAACCAATAAGATTTTTTGTTGGCAGATTTAGAAGAAAAAAATTATAAATGGCAATATCTCTGGCATTTGCATTATTATATGTCAAGAAATATAGGGGGTCGGCTCTCTTTTGATTTTCTAAATCGTCTTTAATAAAGAAGCTCATCAGCGTACCGAATTTATTGCCTTCAAAAAAAACATCATTGCTTTGAATCGGAAATAATTTGTTGATTAGTATTTTTTTTAATTCTGTTTTTGTGTATTCTTCAAGCTCATTGAGTGTATTTCCAAAATAAACCTTATCGGCTGTCACAAAATATCTCTTAATAAAAAGTGTCTTGCTTTCTATTTTTAATTCCAAAACAATATTATGTTTTTCCGTTCGTAAAAAATTGTATTTCTCTTGTGAGAATATCTTTTCCGCAGTGTCAGATAACAAAGCATAATTGATTAATCTAACCAGTGATGATTTTCCTATTCCATTTATTCCTCTTTTATCTTTATCCTCTGAGTATTTGCCCAAAATAATATTAATGCCTGCTTCAAACTTGAATGGCTTTAATAATAAATCTGTTTCTGAAAATAATCTGACCAACATTTTTCGTTTTTAACATTTAGTTTCATTTGCACCTCCTTTCGCGGAGTTAATTTTACTTTGTATCCTTTTTTCTCAATCATACCGCAAGAATAAAGAAATGTTAATGAATTTAAAAACATTTCAGGTGTTCGCTTCTTATTTTTTTCAAGGAATTCCACCATTAATTTCTCAACCAGTACAAAATCTTGTTCCTTGAGTTGTTCTACAATACCAACTCCAAGTACCATAATATTTAAAGTCAAATCACTTTCTGGATGCGGCAATATCATTTTCTTGTTTTATTTTGCGACCTATTAAACATTGTTCAAATAAATAAATCAAAACTGTCCGAATATAATGAAGATAATCATCGTCATTTTCAGACGAGTATTTTACCAAATAATGTTCTGTGAGTTGCTTTAATCTTGTTTTGAAGCTTCCAATTGTCAAATTACTATAATCGTACAAAATACGGTGTTTCATTCTGTCAATTTCTTCATCTTCATACCCAAACAATAAATCACTTACTTTTTTCAATGAACCACTTTCCATTAGAAGCCCGTACTCGTTAATCGCTTCTTCTATATCGGATTTATCATAATTTATTGCTATCTTTTCTTCAGTATTAATCCTTCCTTTCGTATCATATTTGATATTGTCCAATGCTGTTTCGCTGCCTTTCAGGAGATCTTCAAATATCTCTCCAAGATAGTCCGACGATATGAATTCATCCTCTATTTTTAAATACTTAGCTAATTTTCTTCGCTGATCGTTTTTTAAACCCTCAATTATTGAAAGTATTTGTTGCGTTCCCAAAAGAGGAGTTCCTGATTTTAAACTTTCAATTTTATTTATTTGGGCGGGAGAAATATCCTGATTAACTATAAACATCCATTTAGGATATTTTTTCCCCCAATTGTTTTGATAATCTTTAAAATCATCGTCTGCTTTGTCTTCAAATTTTTTTTGAGTTGCATCTTCTGGACCATAACACGCAATAACTCTTTTTTCACCATTTATAATTCCATCACAACCTTTATCCTTCTTTTTCCTAATAACGGTAAAACCTTGTTCTCCATATTTCAGAAGGAACAAATCAACAACAAAATCCTGAAAGTCAAATCCTGTCAATGTTTTTATTTGCAGTTTAAATATATTCCGTAAAGGGTTGTTCATTATGATACAAAATTACAATTTAATATATTTATTTACTATTTTAATCGTATTTATATTTAATTCATTTGATTATATTTTAATCCGTAAAAATTAGGAATATCAGATAATAAATCAAAAATTTAAAGATAAAATTTAAAGATGCGAATAATGCAAAAACCAAATACAACAGATATAACAAATACAAAAGTAGCGAAAAACCTGGCGAGTCCTGACTTTTTTGAATATCATAAAAAATTTGGTGACGAATGGACTGAAAAATTTCTGGAATATGTGGATATTCCGTTAAGAAAATCAATACGAATTAACACATTAAAAATTTCTCCCGGTGATTTTTTTAAAAATTTTCCTTATGAACATGCTCAAATTTTATGGAGTGAAAATGCATACTTCATTGACGAACGAAAAATCGGTTTGAAAATTGAACATGCTGTTGGTTTATGCTATTCCCAGGAGGCATCTGCAATGCTCGCTGCCGAGGCATTAGATGTTGCCGATGGAAATTTGGTTTTGGATTTATGTGCCGCCCCCGGCTCAAAGACAACCCAGATTGCGGTTAAAAATTTTTCGGGCACAATTGTAGCCAACGAGTTAAATTTAAAGCGGGCGCAGGCATTAATCGCCAATATTTACCGTCTGGGAATAACAAATTGCATAGTAACAAATTATGATGCGTGTAAATTTCCCGATTTATTTAAATTTGACAGAGTGCTTTTGGATGCTCCCTGCTCGTCATTGGGAACTTCACGGAAGAATAAGGAAATTTTAAAAAGTTGGGAATATAAATTTTCGCTCGCTATTTCAAAGGTTCAGAAAAAGATGATTTCGGATGCATTCAGCCACTTAAAAAAAGGCGGGATTCTGGTTTATTCCACATGCACAACGCCAACAGAAGAAAACGAAGATGTTGTTAAATTTTTGATGGATAACAATAGCGATGCCGAAGTTGAGGAAATTAATTTGAATGTTAATTGTGAAAAGAACGAGTATGGAATCAGGGTGTATCCATGGCATAATGACACAGAGACGGCATTTGTGAGTAAAATAAGAAAGAAGTAGTGGTTAAATTTAAAAAAATCAGAAGAATACTCACACAAAGCCACAAAGTCACAGAGCAACATTGCCCTTTGTGTCTCCGTGTCTTGGTGCGATTTTCAAAACGCGGAGTTTTTGAAAATATCCGAGCAACAGCGAGGTTAGAGAACAATAAAACGAACTTTCCGGTACGATAAAAAAACAAACGGGCCCGGCGGGATTTGAACCCGCAATCTACGACTTAGGAGGCCGTCGCCTTATCCAAGTTGGGCCACGGGTCCAAAAAAAACTAAAATCCGCATAAAAATTTGAATGCTAAAAATTTATACACCTAAACCAACTCCAAAATTATATTTATCTTCTTTATTGGGATTGTTAGATATTGATTAATTATTCTTTGTTTCCTGTTGTGCTGCTTCCTGAACACTTTCCTGACTCACACTTTCCTGACTGCTGCCTGTGTCTTTTGCTTCTTTTTTCTGCATCCTTTTCACATATTTTGTCAGATAGCCTGCGATTTTATTTCTCACCGGCTTGCTTTCAATGTCCGTATATTCATTAACTCTTTCCTTATTTGCTTCAAAATTGTCTGCCAGTTCTTCCTTGTGTGTGCGATAAATTTCCATCGCTGCCCTTTTTAAATATGTTTGTTTTATTCGTCCCACTTTGAAATTTAGATTAATTATATATTAGGTATTAAATTAAATTTGGTTATTAATTACCTTTTATTTTATAATTATTTGTTTTTGGAATAAATTTTTCTTTTCACAGGATTTTTAAATTTTGGTAAAAAATAATAAAATATTCACACAAAGACACAAAGCCACAGAGTATTTTCAAATCTCAAAGATTTGAAAATCTCTGAGCAGGAGCGAGGTGATTTTTAAAATCAACAGATTTTTTAAATCTCCGAGCAGGAGCGAGGTGAAGAGCGAGGTAATTTAAAAATTTCGCAGATTTTTAAAGATTGAAAATCTCACAGATTTTCAGTATAACTCCTTTGTGTCTTTTTTAAAATCAACAGATTTTGAAAATCTCCGAGCAATATCAAAAATGCTTCAAGCATTTTTGAATATCCCAAAAATCTTGTAGATTTTTGCGACAGCGAGGTTAGAGACCAATGAAAAACATATAGTATATAATACTGTAAAAATATAAAATAAATTTATAGTTCTGTTTCTTTTTAGGTATGAAACTTAAATATGCTTTTTTGTTTAAATTTTAAACATCAAATATTTATGGCGGGATTATAAGTTTATAATATAAATTTAAAATAAAAATTAAAAATACAAAAATGGAAGAAATGCTCAACTTAATGGACGGTTTAACTGCCTTTTTCTTTATATGGGCGGCAGTGCTTATATTTTTTATGAAGGCGGGATTTGCAATGCTTGAAATAGGACAAATAAGAGTAAAAAATGCCGGAACGCAATTAACGATGAAATTTCTTGATTTGGCAGCAGTTATTCTGATGTATTATTTTATCGGATATTCAATTGCTTATGCTCTTCCTCATATCGGAATTGCTCCCGAAGAAGATTATGCACATTTTATGAAGATGCTGATGTTTGCAGTTGCAGCGGTTACAATAATGAGCGGGGCATTAGCAGAAAGGGTTAAAATTGTTCCTTATATGATCGCAGCAATGATTATCGGCGGATTTGGTTATCCCGTCGTTGAACATTTAGCGTGGGGCGGAGGTTTTTTGGCAAATATTGGCTTTCATGATTTTGCCGGCTCTGCTGTTGTGCATGCTTTTGGAGGAATAATTGGCTTTACCGCAGCATACATAATAGGAGCGAGAATCGGAAAATACAGAAACGGGACAAGCGTTCCGATTGCATGACATAATGTTCCTTTTGCAGTTCTCGGGGCATGGATTTTAGCAATATGTTGGTTTGGATTTAATATCGGAAGTATCAGTTCGTTTAATGACTGGAAAATCGGGCTTTCGGTTGCAGTTGCCACAACACTTGCGATGGCCGGAGGAATTATAGGGGCGGCAATTATGAGTAAAGGAGATCCTTTATTTATTGCCAATGGAGCAGCAGCGGGACTTGTGGCAATATGTGCGGGAGCGGATGTTGTGCATCCTGTCGGAGGTTTGCTCATTGGCTTTGTTGCGGGAATTTTATTGCCGGTTGTTTATAAATTTATTGATTCTAAATTAAAGATAGATGATGTTTGTGCGGTAACATCTGTTCATGCGGTCTCTGGAATATGGGGAACTCTTGCAGCGGGAATATTCGGACTTAAAATTTTCGGAGGTGCGGGAGGAGTAAATATATTATCACAATTTATAGGAATTTTTATAATTGTTGCAATTGCGGGAATTTTGGCATTGCTGGTATTCGGAATATTAAAATTTACTATCGGAATCAGAGAAAAAGCAGAAGTTGAAAGAAAAGGGCTTGACTCACAGTTCGGGATTGAAATGTATCCTGAACACGCTATGAAATAATTTTAAATTTAAACAAAATTTATTATTAAATTTTAAATCCTGTTTATTGAATTTATTACAAAAATGATTAAAAAAATAGAGGCGATAATAAGAATCGAATGTCTGGACAATGTAAAAAAAGCACTTGATGAAATCGGAATTAAAGGAATGACTGTAAGCGAAGTTAAAGGACGGGGACAGCAGGGAGGAATAACACAGCGATGGAGAGGAGCGGAATATAAAATTGACTTTTTGCCGAAGACAAAAATTGAAATTATTGCAAAATCAGAAGATGTTGATAAAATAATTGACAAGATTGTTGAATCCGCAAAGACGGGAAATTTTGGCGACGGGAAAATTTTTGTAATGCCGATTGAAGAGGTAATAAGAATAAGAACAGGGGAAAAAGGAGAAGAAGCAATTTAGGAAATAAATTTGAGTTCTGTTACAATCCGCTATTGATGATGTTTAATAATTCAATTTCAAACTTGTTTGAAATGCATGAGCGTAAGCGATTTTAAAATCTCCGAACGGTGGTGAGTTGATTTTTATGAGCGGCTGAAGCTGAATAGTTATATTTCTTTTAAATTTTCGGGAAGGTCAATTTTTCCCGTCTGCAAATTTATCTAAACATCGGGTAGGATTATGATGCCTGTATGATCACAGATGTCTTTTATAAATATTCCTCCGATGTCCAACAACTCGTACTGTTATTATCTTTTCCTGCTCAAGGACATCTATTATTGCCCTATAGTCGCCAACTCTTACTTTATAACCTTCATCATCTGTAAGTTTTTCAAGGAAATGTTTATGGCCTTCATTTTCTTAACTCTTTTAATGCTATTGGTCGCCATTTAATTTTATAAGTCATTATAAGAATTCTTTAAGAACTTCCTCGTGGTCTATATAACTTGACAGTGGCTCCTTTCTTGCCTTCTCAAGATCTTTTTTTGTGCTTTCGCTAAGTTCAAAATCATCTTCAATTATAAAACTGAGCCTCTTTAATTCAAATTTAATTTCTCCGATATCTTTATGCATGTGATCTAAAGCCTTATATATGTGATCTAAAGTTAGGTTTTCCATTTTAATAATTTATATTTAATTATGGTTTTGAGATTATAAATCAATTTATTAAGCGGCATCTCATCCGGTTGCTCTTTTGTCAATTCATCTTCTGCCTTCAAATCCCCCTTATAGAGTCCCATTTCCCGAACTCCTTTTTAATCTCTGAAATCCTCTGATGTTTGTCTATTTCAAAACCTGTTTTTGAAAGACACGAATACTGTGAGTGGAACGAAATCGGCATATATTAAGTTAACACAATCATAAATTTGAGTTCAGTTATAATCTGCTACTGATTACTTTCTAAATTTAACCTCTTTCTGGTCAAATTTTTCAGGGTCAAACTCTCCGCCTACCCATTCCAGCATTTCATCATGTTCATCATGCCCGGGATCTTTTATTGCCTCTAAAAACTCTTCATATCCGTATATGCCTCCGCAATCCTCCGGCGGGCATGCTCTTTTTCCATCAATACATCTCGGATATTTTGTCCCTTTTTCAGACGGAATTATGTCTTTTAATTTTACTTCATGCTCCCAGTCGTCTCCAAAGTCGTAGGTATATGTTGCCTTACCTCCTTTTACAAAATAATCCTTTATCTTTTTCTTATTTGCATCAAGACCTCCGCCTTCTGCAATCATGTCCGGATGCCCTATTTCAACTCCGCCGATCTCAAAAACATACAGGTGATAATCATCCCATCCCATTGCATCCTGTATTGCATTGTGCAATTTCCCAAAAGTATATGTTTCCGGCACTTCTATTAATCGCCATACCGGTGGCTTAATTCCTTTCAAAGCAATTTTAAGCTGGTATATGTTTTCCATTTTCTTATGATTAAAAAATGCTAAATAAAATTATGCTTAAATATAAATTAATATATAAATTTAAAATGAAAAAAGCAATAATTGTCCTTTCAGGAGGATTGGATAGTTGCGTTGCAGCAAGTTATGCAAAGAATGAGGGTTATAAATTACATACTTTATTTTTTGATTACGGACAAAAGGCATTAGAGCAGGAAAAAATCGCAGCAAAAGAAATTTCAGAATTTTTAGATGCAAAATTTGATATTATAACTCTTGAATGGATGAAAAATTTAAAATCCGGCTTAATATCAGGAAATATTCCAAAGGTTAAATTTAGCGATTTGGATGACAAAGAGAAATCTGCTCAGTCCGCATCTCTGGTCTGGGTTCCTGCCCGCAATCTGGTCTTTTGCTCTATTGCCACAGGTATTGCAGAAAGTGAAAATGCAGATGCCATATTTACCGGATTTGACAAAGAGGAAGCAGCTACATTTCCAGATAACAGCAACGACTTCGTTAAAAATTTTAATAATTTGTTAAATTTTGCAGTTTTACAAAAGAAAAAGCCATATCTTATTGCACCTTTAATTGCTCTGAACAAAACTGAAATTGTTAAATTGGGAGAAAAAATTAAGGCACCCATGCATGTTTCGTGGAGTTGTTATAAATCAGATAGCAATAATGTTCATTGCGGGGAATGCGAAAGTTGTTTAAGAAGAAAAAGGGCTTTTAAGATGGCAAATGTAAAAGATATGACAAAGTATTTAATTTAACTTTACTTACAAAATTTTTCCACAACAATTAAATGTAGAGGCACAAATAAATAACTATTTGTCAAATACGAAAATTTAAGCATGAAAGTTAAATTTATAATTATGGAAAATGAATAAAAAAACAAAAATAACTTTGATTTCATTAATATTTGCATTAATCTTTGGTCTTATTATTTTAATATCTACTCTTTCAGGAGAATTGTCAAGTTTATTCGACCAAATTGTTAACAAAGAAAATATCTTTGAAATATCTCTTAAACCAGATACTTCAGGGTGTTCATTTGACGAGTTAACTGATTATATTGGGTCTTATCTGTATGTGCCTAATTATGACTCTGATATTAAGATCACTCCTTTACAAAACCCCATTCAAAAGGGCAATCTTTTAAAGTTTGATGTCAAAATAAATGATACGGGGATTATTCCAATGGATAAATCTTATTTTTATATATATGTTATAGACCCTAACAAAAAATTACGAGGTTGTTTCCCCAGATGTGAATGCGGAGGGGATTATAAATGTAATAAGAGGTGGAGTGCACTTCCAAACCCTTTCCATGATACAATTGGGAAATCATTACTTTTCATAGAAATAAATGATACTCGCTTTGGTTTTTATAGAGAATCTCTAATAAAGGGAGAAGGTTCTTACGTATTTGAACGTTATGGAGTACTATATTCTAAAGAGCCAAGCAAGTTTTATTATACTTTCCCGGCGGATGAAGTTGGAAATTGGGAAATCTATGTGTTAGCATTCAATGAGGAATATAAAGATAGGCATGGGGAAATTTTAAAAGATTATTGGAAAGACATAGTAAAGTATGAAAAAAATATAATTACTGTTAAAGGTAAAGAAGAGGCAGCACCAATTGAAACATTGTTGTATGTTAAAATTTTTGTCGCGATTATCACATCAATAATTACATTTATATCTACATTTACCCAACTCAATAAAGCTAAAAATTATGATAAATTTACAAATCTTATGAAAGAAACATTCCCCGCAGGATTGCATTTTTATATAGGATTAATGGTGATTTTAATAGTTTTTTTGATAATTCAATATTTAATAATTTGTAAATAAATTGGTTTTTCATAATGTCATAATCCCACTATGGAATTTCAAAATTTTTACTTGCACTTGTAAATTCGTAAAGAACAACAAAGTTTTTAAAATGGAAAATTTTAACCTTAACTGCAAGGACTTTGAAGAAAAATGTGTGAAATTTATTGACAATTATGTCCGAAGGAATGAAGTAAAATGCATAGTTCTCGGCGTCTCGGGAGGTATTGACTCGGCGGTTTGTGCGTATTTGCTTGCAAAAGTGAATATCAGAAAAATTTTTGTTATGATGCCAATGAACGGAATAACACCGCAAGAGGATATAGAAGATGCAAAAGAAATTTCAAAAATTTTAAATACCGAAACGGTTGTCACAGAAATAAATCCTGTTGTTGAGAAATTTAAGGAAATTTTAAATTTTGACGAAATGCAGGATAAAAAGACAACAGGAAATTTAACTGCACGAGTCAGGATGTGTATTCTTTATGCTATTGCCAACAAAAACAATGGTATCGTTTGCGGAACAGGAGACAAATCGGAAATTTTAATCGGATATTTCACAAAATACGGAGATGGCGGCTGCGATATAATACCAATTGCAGATATTTACAAAACACAGGTTAAAATTTTGGCAAAATATTTGGGAGTTCCTGAAAAAATAACTGCAAAGAAACCGTCTCCGCGACTGTGGAAAGGGCAAAAAGCAAGCGATGAAATAGGGATGGATTACAAAGAAATAGATAAAATTTTAGTGCTTATGGAGAAAGGAATGAGTAAAGATGAAATTTCTGAAAAAACGAATATTTCAGCAGAAAATGTTGGGAAAATTTTTGAAATGAATAAAGCAAGCGG
>JAGWDQ010000147.1 GCA_018260615.1 Candidatus Altarchaeum sp. | reverse complement strand
AATCAGAAAAATTTAGTAATTTAAGGGCGGATGTTCTTAATTCGCAACCACTCTAATATAAAAATAAAATATTTTATGACGATCCTTTTGCAAAATATTTGGTGGATGGGTTTAACGCAATTTGGAAAGATGATTGTGATGATATCGGACTATCCGAAGAAAATAAATTATAAAATGCATGCAGAAATTTTAATAAACAATCTTGGTTCTTTCCTCATTTTTGCAGGAATTTCGTTTTCTTTTCTTTCATTGATTGTAAGTATGATTAGTCGGGTAGATGATAAAAAAATAAAAAGCGAAATGGACAATTTTTTGACGGCACCTGAGCGATCCAAAGTAATGTTCTTTGAGAATAAGGAGATGATAGAACAGATATCTGTCTCTACTGCGTTTATTAGGGTGTGTGAATATGTAAGAAAAAATTTTATTAATTTCTCTATTGTAGCAGTTCTATTTATGTGCGGTGCATTTGTTTGTATGTGGAGCATGATAGTAAATAGTGTTGAATTAGCAGTTATATCCGTTATTTGGATTTTAATAGTAACCGGAATGTGTATTGCTATGTTATGGTCAATTTTGGATAAATTTAGGGAGGAAAAAGGAATATTTCTAATGCACTTTAATAATTATTAAATACGCTTATACGCTTATAATCATAAGAAAAATAAGGTCTGAAAATTAATTAATAAAATTAATAAGTTGTTATGCTGAATATAGTAAAATGTCAAAATTTGAAAATTTAATAGTTGTAGATAAGGGAAAAACATGCAGTTACGCATTGAAATTAATGGATAAGAATAAAATTTCAAGGTTGCTTGTGGTTGATGATGGGCAACTTATAGGAATAGTAACCTATTTAGATATAACAAAGGCATTAAACAATCCGAGAAAGAGAAAAAATTTAAGCAATGCAAGAATCAGGGTTTCATCTGCAATGACAAAAGACATTATTACTGCAAAACCATCTTCCACAACAAGAGAAATAGCAGAGATTATGATTAAAAATAAAATTTCTTCGGTAATAATTGAGGACAATAAAAACAATTCTATAAATTTAATAACAAAGACGGATTTGCTCAAACAGGCATTAAATTCAGAGGTTCCTGTTTCTATGATATATACAAAAAATGCAATTTCTGTCTCCCAAACAGATACAGTTGTATCTGCAAGAAAAATAATGGAAAAAAACGGAATACACCGGCTTTTGGTTGTTGATAAAGAAGATGATGCATTGTCAGGGATTATAACGGAAAAGAATATTGCACACGCACTGAAATTATTCAGGGATTTAACTGCCGATTACTCGCATCCGGATATAAAGTTATTAAAGGTCTCTGATTTTATGAAAAAGGACTTAAAAACATTAAATAGTGATGTAAAGATAAAAGATGCGGCAAAACTCATGCTTGAAAATAATATTTCAGGAATACCTGTTATTGAGGAAGACGGAAATTTCGGAATGGTTACAAAGACAGATATTGTAAAAGGAATAGCGGACGGACTTATATTTGTGGAATAATCTATATTCTGCTATTTCATTTTTTCCGTTCTAAAATTTCAACCCCGCTCTCCCTTCCGGTAATTAAGACATCCGGTTTTCTCTTTGCAAATATACCATTTTCAACAACACCGCTTATTAAATTTAACTCATCTTCAAGTTCTTCCGGATTTGAAATTTCTCCGAAATTTGCAAGAATAATAAAATTTCCGTTATCTGTGCTCAAAATTTCATCTTTGTCCTTTTTCTTCATCATATCACAGGTTGCGTTGTATTTTTTCTCCAGCACATTTTTAACATAATTCACCGCAAAAGGAATAACCTCAACGGGAACTGGCTTGTTTAAATTTTTGGTTTCTGAAATTTTTGTCTCATCAACGACAACTATGAATTTTTTGGCTGCCTTTGCTATGACTTTTTCTCTTGTCAATGCACCGCCGTATCCCTTGATGAGTGAAAAATCGCCTGCTACCTGATCCGCTCCGTCAACATCAATGTCTACACCTATATTCAAATCAATTTCATTCAATTCCTTAATTTTTATTCCTTTTTCAATCCCGTATTTTTTGCTGCCCTCTGATGTCGGAACGCCGATGATATTTAAATTTTCCGCCTTTATTCTTTCTGCAAGTGCATCAATAAAACATCTTGCGTTTCTTCCCGTTCCCAATCCGACAATAAAATTGTTTTCAACAAATTTTGCCGCTTCATAGCCGGAAATTTATCGCAATTCGTTTAACTCATTTTCATCCATTTTAAATTTATTCAAATTTTTAATGAGAGCGAAGTGAACTTATTTTTTAAAATTTAATGTCTTTGGTATTTTTATCTTACTTTTATGAATTTTGTCCGACTTATTTAAATTTTTTTCAAGTTCACCTTCCAATTCCTCCACCGTTGGCAGATTTGTTTTCAATTCATCAGGAATGGACTCAGCTATTTTATATTCTGCAACACCTATTGGTTTTGTCATATCTCTTAAAGCATATTCTGCTGTAATCCTGTTTTTTGTTTTACACAATATGATGCCTATTGAAGGATTGTCATCGGGGTGTTTCACCAAATCATCAAGCGCGGAAAGATAGAAATTTATTTTGCCTGCATATTCCGGCTTAAAGCTGCCTGCCTTCAGTTCAATAGCAACATAGCATCTTAGTTTCAGGTGATAGAACAAAAGGTCTATGTAGTAATCTTCATCTGCAACCTCAATATGATATTGTTTCCCGACAAACGAAAAGCCGGCACCCAACTCAAGAAGAAAATGTGTTATGTGTTTTGTTAACTCTTTTTCTATTTCTCTTTCGTGTGCTTCTTCACCGGTACTTAAAAAACCAAAAAGGTACGGATCTTTTAGGATCTGATATGCCAAATCAGATTGCGGAGAAGGCAGTGTTTTTTTAAAATTAGTTGTTTTACTTACTTTATTTTGTCTCACATATAAATCGCTTTCTATCTGATGAACAAGTACATTTCTTGACCAGCCATTTTCAATTGCCTGCTGTATATACCACATTCTCTCCGTATGATCCTTAACTTTATCAATCAGTATACAATTATGGAACCACGGCATTTGTGCAGCAAGTTGCTGCACAATTTCAAAATCAGGATAGGTTTCTGCAAATTTACGCATGTATTTTAAATTTCTTGTGGAAAATCCTTTCATTTCATGGAAACTTTTACTCAAATCCCCTGATAAATTATCAATTATTTTAGCTCCCCAACCTTCGTCCTCCTGCTTTTTAAGTATGCTTTGACCAATTTCCCAATAAAGAATTATTAACTCTTTATTTACTGACAGCACAGTTTTCTGACGGGCTAACAGTATTTTTTGCTTTAAATTGTTAACAAACTCGGCATAATCCTTTTGGTGGGCATGATTATTCGCACATAAGACAGGAGTTTTCTTTATTCCTTTATTTATTTCATTACTTTTCATGATGTTCACTCTAATTTTAAGCCATTAAATTTTAAATTTTTAAATTTAATTTATCAGCCATTCCTGTATTCATTCACATCCTTAACAGAAATTTCTTCTCCTTTTCTTAATGTTTCAATTGCATTAATGACTGCCTTCACCGCTTTTATTGTTGTTATGTACGGAATATTAAGCTCAACTGCCGCCCTCCTTATCATATATCCGTCCTTTCTCGGATTTACTCCTAACTTCGGGATGTTTATGACAAGGTCAATCTCCCTGTTTCTCATTAAATTTAATATGTTTGGCTCACCCTCGCTTATCTTTAAAACCCGTGTGTTTGCAATTCCGTGCTGTGATAAGTATCGCGATGTCCCGGATGTTGAAATTATTTCAAAATTTAAATCGTAAAATTTTTTTGCAACCTGCAAAATTTCTTCCTTATCTTCACTTCTGACACTTATAAAAATTTTTCCATTCAGCGGAATCTTTGTGCCTGCTGCAAATTCCGCTTTATAAAATGCGAGCCCGAAACTATCGGCAATTCCCATAACCTCACCTGTTGAACGCATTTCAGGACCAAGCACAGGGTCAACATTCGGGAGTTTTAAAAACGGAAAAACAACTTCTTTAACACAAACATGCTTTGTTTTTTCAACATTTTCGTTATGTTGAGATACATCCATCAGTTCATTCAGTTTCTTTCCAAGTATAACCTTTGTGGCGAGCTTTGCTAACTGAATGCCTGTTGCTTTGCTTACAAAAGGGACGGTTCTGCTCGCCCGCGGATTTGCCTCAATGACATAAATTTTTTTGTCCTTAATTGCATACTGAATGTTGAGCATTCCGATAGTCCGTAAATTTACTGCAATTTTTTTTGTGGTCTCCTTGAGCTGCGCTATGATTTCCCTGCTTAATGTTTGTGTAGGGATTACAGCAGCGGAATCACCGGAATGAATTCCCGCTTCCTCTATATGCTCCATTATTGCTCCGATTAAAACATCTTTTCCGTCGCATACCGCATCAACATCACATTCGGTGGCATCGGAAAGAAATTTATCAACTAATATAGGATGTTTGCCTAATTCATCTTCGCTAACCTTTACTGCTTCTTTCATATACTCTGCAAGTTCCCCATCACTATAAACAATTTCCATAGCTCTCCCCCCCAAAACATAACTTGGCCTGACTAAAACAGGATAGGTGATTTCATTTGCTATTTCCCTGACTTCTTCAAAGGAATAACCCGTTCCTCCTTTTGCCTTCAATATTCCCAAGTTATCAAAAAATTTCTCTGACTTCTCCCTGTTCTCTCCGATGTCAATATCTTCCGGCTGTGTTCCCAAAACATGTACTCCTTCTTTTTTGAGAGCATTCGCCAAATTTATAGATGTCTGACCGCCAAACTGCACGATAACTCCCAAAAAATTTTTATCGGTGAGATTTTTGCTCTCTTTTTTAATGACATTTAATACATCCTCCAATGTTAGCGGTTCAAAGTACAATTTGTCGGAAACATCAAAATCGGTTGAGACGGTTTCGGGATTGTTATTTATGATAATTGCTTCTATTCCTTCCTCTCTTAATGCCGATATTGCATGAACAGTGCAGTAATCAAATTCAATTCCCTGCCCGATTCTGATAGGGCCTGCACCTAAAATTATTGCCTTTTTGTTATCTGAAACATTAACTTCATCTTCTTCATCGGTGTAGGTAGAATAGTAATAAGGTGTTGATGCCTCAAATTCTCCCGCACAAGTATCAACCATCTTATAAACAGGCATTCTCCTGATTTCTCTCAATTTCTTTTCGTCAAAATTTCTAAATTCTTCGTTCCTTTTTAAAATTTCCAAAACCTTTTTATCACTAAATCCGTAATACTTTAATTTATTAATCTTGTCCTTTAATTCGTTATTAACCTTGTCCATATTAGTTATATTTTCATATAATCAATTAAATTTATTTTAAAATTTTTAAATTTATTTTAAAATTTCTGCTTTTCCTTTCAGCATCAGATAAATTGCAGCATATTCCGGAACTTTATTAATTCCTTTTTTTAGTTCAAAATCATTGAGTAGCCAGAATTTCTGGTCATCATTAAGAGAAATTTCAACATTGGTCTCATTAAACGCAACAAAGTCCTTAAAATTTTTTTCAACATTAAAATTGTCAAGAGCAACAACTTTTGCTATAAGTCCCGTTCCTCCGTGCAGTGTATTTTCCAGTCGTATCAGCCGCGATATATCCTGTGTTACCTGCCTGTCCGTATCAGCGGTTAAATTTACCGAGCGTTTTTTAATTTTCTCCTTCATTCGTTTATCTTTCAGATACTCCCTGAATTTATCATAATTCCCGTTTTTTATATCTTCAAGTATTTCTTTTGTTTTTTTTCTTTTTTCCTCTCCAAGCCGTTTGTTATTTTCATCCTCTTTTAAAATTTCAATTGCCGACTCCGCTATCCTTTTTCCCCATCCGACATCGTCAATTTTCGGGCCGATTAAAATTTCTGTTTTTGTTTCAGTTCCTCCTCTTTTTCTGTCCATTATTTCCACTCCGCTTCCGATCTCCTTTACCTCAAAAAATTCACTTTTCTTAATGTCATCAAGTAAGCCGTTTGCAGTCACATAGTCCAAAATTTCCCTTCTTTCTTCTTTTCCCAATTTTCTTACTCTCTCGTCAAAGACCTTTAAATGAAATCCCTTGCTTCCTGAAAAATTTACCTTAAGAACATTTGCTGAAAATCCAAAGTCACCCTTCAAAAAGTCAAGCAATTTCAAAATTTCATCCCAAATTACTCCAATCGTTTTAAGTTCAATGAATTCCATCTTGACATCAAAATCAAATATCAGGTCAGCTCCAAGCCATCCTTTGCGGGCAATTTCATTTTCCGGAAATTCGTAATATGCCGTAGAATATGAAATATGAAAAAGTGACTGTTGTGACTGTAAATAGCGATTTAACTCACTTTCCGATTTAAATGATTTGTGTCTGATTGGTACGGACTTTCTTTCCGAATCTAACCAAAATCCGAATTCCCTGTGATTTACCTCGGGTGGTGCAGGGAGATTGTGCTTAATATAGTATTCCTGAAATTTCCTTTTGACATATTGTGCTGTTTTTTGTTCCATTTAGATAAATTTTGTAAATTTTAATAAATTTTAAGAGAGTAAATTTTAGGGGTGTGTTTCAACACCTTCTCCTCCGAATAACTGCTCTGCCTGAATTTCAAATGGATTTAATGCCTCTAATATTACATCTATTATTTCATGTCCGTTATATCCGTTGCCTGCCAAAATAAAAATTCCGACAGCTACAAAAAGGAAACTTATAATTACAGCAATATAATCCCACTGGTCAAAAATTATTTTTTCCCCGCTTTCCCAGCTTTCTTTGTTTTCTTTATTATTCTGTGTCTTATGCTTGCCGTGTCGCAGCAGGTCAATGAGCAAATGAGATGTTCCCTTTGCCGCTTTAATAATTCCTACCGCCCTTGGAACCGCCCTTATTAAATTTCCAAACATACCTAATCCTCTTGCCGCCGCCGCAGCCATAGCAAAATGCAAAATCATATCTATTCCCAGTCCGACAAAGAAAAACATAAAATCAACCTTACATTCCTGAAGTGATTTTATCAGGGAAAATTTTTTTGAATAGCCATTGTGAATATGTACGTAGACATCCATAAAATAATGTACGAGAATCAATACCAGAAATGCAAATAAATTTAATAAAACAGCCGCGATTAATGCTATTATTATATAAATCCACACAAAAATTTTTATTTTATCATGCGAGATAAAAAAATTGTGAAATTTTTCCATTATTGAGTCCATTGTTTTTACTGACATTTATGTATTAAATTTATATTTTATATTTTATCTTTTAATAATAATTATATTACAATTATAAATTTTAAAATGAAACCGGGATATGCTATTTTGGGGGCGATTGTTGTTGCGGGAATGTTGTTGCTGTCAGGATGTATTGGAAGTGAAGGCGGGGGATTTGATGTAAATAAGGTGATTGAAGCACAGAAGAATGTAAAGAGTTATGTGTTTGAGAGTGAGATAAGTTACGGAGGAGCCGGAATGGGAATTACCATGCCCATGAACGGAAAAGTGGACGTGGAGAACAAAAAAATGTATATGAATATGAGTATGATGGGACAAAATATGGAAATGTATCTGATTGGCGATGAAATGTACATGGAACAGGCAGGACAATGGATTAAAATGACAAAGTCCGATTTAGAACAGGAGAGCAGCGGAATGGCAGGTTTTGAAGATCAGGCAAAACAATACGAGAAAACAACAGAAATTTTAAAAAGCCCGAAGACAAAGATTGATGTTGCAGGAGAAGAAACTGTGGATGGGGTGGCATGCTATAAAGTAAATATTGTTCCGGATGCGGAAAAATTAAAAGAACAACTTGGTAAAAGTTCAGAAATGATGCAGGGAATGGAATATACTTTAAATGTCAGTTCATACACAATCTATGTAGATAAGGTAACAAATTTCATCAAAAAAGAAGATGTAAAATTTGATATGGAGGTGTCTGCACAAGGTACGAAAATGAAGATAGGTATGCAAATGAAATTTGTGTATAAAGA
Organism: Candidatus Altarchaeum sp.; assembly: GCA_018260615.1. GTDB lineage: Archaea > Altiarchaeota > Altiarchaeia > Altiarchaeales > Altiarchaeaceae > Altiarchaeum. The sequence continues at coordinate 9,225 of JAGWDQ010000147.1, read as the reverse complement.
TATAAACAAGCCAGTTGATATACAACTTCCTGAAGAAGCCATAAACGCAATATCAACGATAGAGAGTAAAGGAAATCGAACCACTGTTGTAATATAAAGAATCTTACAACCAAACAAATATAAATTTTTTATTTTTTAAATTTTTTTATTTTTATTTTTAAATTTTATCTTTTAAGATGCAGTCATCTAAATCCAATCTTAAACATGAAGCATTTTCACTCCTTCAGGATGTTGTTTATGCACTTGCAGCAGTGTTAATTATATTCGGGGCAATGTATTTGCTATTAGGTCCGCCTTTTCCTCCGATTGTTGTTGTTATTTCTACAAGTATGCTGCACGAGGACACTCAATGGAAGAACTGGTTTGAAGAAAATAATTTAAATTATACAGGATTTCCGCTTATTGGCGGATTTGACAAGGGCGATGTGATAATAACAAAGCGAACAAATAACATAAATATAGGAGATGTAGTTATTTATGAAAGGGACCTTGAGCATTACGGCTCAGAATCCGCTCCGATTATTCACAGAGCCATAGGAATTATTTCAATAAAGGACTGGAAATTTGAAAATTACAGCGGAACATTAGATTGTATCAATGAAAACCAAATTGAAGAGGCAATAGAAAGTGTTAAAATGTGCAATGAAGAAACAAAATATTATAATACAAATGCTGCAACAATGAAAGGAATATGCCCTTACAAAAATTTCCCGAAAGAAGGCAATTTTAAATTTTACATAACAAAAGGGGACAATAATCCGATTACAGATCAGTGCGGTTTAATGGGCAGCACACGAACATCAATGCGTATGATTCCTGAAACACAGGTAATCACAAATGCGTGGATACTCATTCCGAAAGTAGGATATATAAAGATATGGCTCAATGATATAATTTCGTTTGTAACATCTCCTTTCAGAGGGCATTAAATTTATAAATTTTTATCGTACAGGAAAGTTCATTCTTTATTTTTGGTTTCTCACACCGAGACGCAGTCACCTCGCTCTCACCTCACTGCGTTCGGAGATTTAAAATTTCTATGAGAAATTTAAAATTGCCCGGAGATTTTCAAAACTTAAGTTCGTTTCACTCTCATATTTTAAATTCTTTGCGAATTTAAAATCACCTCACTGCGTTCGGAGATTTTCAAATCTCTGCGATTTGAAAACTGCGTTTTCAAAATACTCTGTGGCTTTGTGTGAATATTTTCTTATTTTTAAATTTGAATTTTTAAATTTTCAATTGCAGTAAAAATAATCTTTTTCATGCCTTCAATGTCCCACTTTGAGGTATTTATACATAAGTCGTAATTTCTCAAATCGTTTATGTCTATGCTATAAATTTCCTTAAATCGTTTATATTCGCTCAATTCCCTGTTCTTTATGCCGCTGCTCGCATCATCATAACTGCATTTTTCCCTTTTTGTAACTCTTTTTGCCCTGACATCAATATCTGCATCCAGAAAAATTTTGATATCTGACTTCATCACAAACCACGAAATTCTGCCCTCAACGACACAATTATTTCCCCTCTTAACCTCTTCTTTAACCAACGACTTTTGGAGTGCGTCTATTTCTTTATCTATTTCAAAATTTTTTTCGGCGTAAGCGGAAAAGTCCAAAAGCGATAAATTTCTTTCCTTTGCCATCTTTCGCATTATTCCGCCTGCCGATATGTGCACAAAGTTTTGTCTTGAAATTTCGCTGGCAATAGTTGTTTTTCCCGAGCCGATTGTTCCAGATAAAGTTATTATCATCTTAAAATTTTAAAAGATAATTAAATTTATATTTATATATTTTTAATTGGACTTTTAATTATTTGTTTAATTTAAAAATCAGTATAATAAAATATATACAAAACAAAATGGTTTTTTCATGGTTTAAACGATTGCTTAAGAATTTGTTTGGAAAAAAGAAGTCAATCCGACTGGGCTTTTACGGACCTCCGAATGCAGGAAAGACAACACTTGCAAATAAAATTTCAAAGGACTGGACAGGAACGGAAATCGGAAAGGTCTCCGAAGTTCCGCATGAAACAAGAGTTGTACAAAAAAAAGAAAAGGTTATAGTAAGAGTAGGAGACAGAAAGATAGAAATGGATTTGCTTGATATGCCCGGAATTGCCACGAAGGTGGATTTTGAGGAGTTTGTCCATGATTATAAGCTGAGTGACGAAAAAGCAAAACAACGCGCAAAAGAGGCAACAGGCGGAATTATTGAGGCAATAAAATGGCTTGAAAATGTAGATATTGCAATTGTTGTTTTTGATGCCGCTCTTGATCCATATACACAGACAAATATTACTATTATTGGAAATTTTGAAGCGAGAAAGATTCCTACAATACTTGTGGCAAACAAGATGGACTTAAAGAACGCAAATGTTGAGAGAATTAAGAATGCTTTTCCCCAGCATGAGGTTCTTGCAATATCTGCAAAAGAAGGAACGAATATAGATAAACTTTACAAAACAATAGCAAAATATACATAATAAAAATTTAAAAATAATTTATAAATTTTCCCGTAAATTTTAAATAATAAATTTATTCAAATAACAATGACACTTGAAATAGAGTTTTTATCTTCAAATATGCTTAAAGAAAAGGTGGGCCAGGAGAAAATAAGTTTTATTTTATACAAGATAAAAGAGGGTAAAATTTTAATATTAGAAGAGCCATTGACAATGATTGAACAATCAAAATTAATAGAAGAAACAATGCTCGGGGTTGGCATTGACGATAAATTTAAAGGTATAGAGGTAGCATCACTGGGTGAGGAAAATAAGTCATTTGCTTCAAAAATTGCCGCTCTGCTCGGTATCAGAAAAGGAATTACAGTCGTAGGCCCTGCAACAGTTATTAAAAGGTTAAGGCAGGAAAAAGAGCCGCAAAAAATTTTAATGGGTATAGAGAGTATTGACAGTAAAAAAGCTGAACCGGAAAAGAAGGAGTAATGAGTAATAAAAATGCAAAAATGCCGGAAACAGAAATAAAAAGAATCTATCGCTCAAAAAAGGACAAAGCAATAGCGGGGGTCTGCGGAGGAATGGCAGAATATTTAAATACGGATCCGACTATAATCAGGATATTTTGGGCGGCATCTTTATTTGCTAGTGGCTTCGGGATAGTGGCGTATGTTCTCTGCCGGATAATTATTCCTGCGAATCCAAATCAGTAAACTAAAATCCCAAAATTAAATTTATTCTCTATTTCCTGCTAATGAACGAAGAAACAAAAAACGCATTTCAGTAAATTTTTTTGAATAAATTTAATATTTAATCATAATTAACAATACATAAAATAAAAATTTAAAAACAACAAAATGGCAGATAAACCAACAGGAATATTGGTATGTGCAATATTGTTTGCAATTGGAGGGTTGCTTAGTGTTTTAGGCGGGCTCGCAATGCTTTTGATGGGAGGTGCAATGTTTGGCATGGGAGGTGCAGACGCAGAGGTAGCGGGGATGTTTGCAGGAATGATGGGCATTTTTGCAGTTATTGCTATAATAATTGGAATTGCCGAACTTGTGGTTGCCTATGGAATATGGAATTTAAAGAAATGGGCGAGAATTGCGGGAATTGTCTTGGCAGTTATTAGTTTGATAAGCATTCCGATTGGAACAATTATAGGCATAGTTATTCTGTATTTCCTGTTAATAGACAAGAACACAAAGGATTTATTCACAGAATAGAAAAATCCAACAGCATATTATGGGAAAATTTGTAAATTTTTTATTTTTCTTTTTCTTTTTTACTCTGTTTTTAACACATTCTAACACTCTTTATTTATTCTAACACCTTTCTTTTTTAATATTTATATTTTTAATCTAATTTTTAAGCCATATTTTAATTTTTAATATAAGTATATTTATAAACATAGTATAAGTGCAAAATGAAATTTAAGAACATTGCGGTATTAGGGGACAACACATTTGGGGATGTATTGGGAAAAAAAGGAACGGAAAGCGATATAACTCTTTACAGTTATAAGGAAGAATCACAGGCAATAAGTTTTGTAGTTCCGACAGAATATCCGGGAAAAGTTCAGCCAATGGCGTATGCAATAAACATGACTGATGCTGCCTTGGTTAAGGTAGATGCAATAAGCAGAACTTTGGGAGAAATAATCGTGGCACTGGAATGTGCAGGTATAAAAAAGGGCTACATTGTAATGGGGGAAAATTTAATCAAGGAACAGGTTTTGCCGCTAATTAAAGGCACAGTGCTTCAGAATTATAAATTTATTGATAATGACAGAATTGCAATAATGGATATATTAACTAAGGAAGACATTTCTTCAGCCGCAGGCATTACAAAAGTTCCGATTGATCACTTTTTTGATGTCAAAAGTGTGGGAACCGTAATATTGGGGACAGCTTATGGAAAGGTCAGGAAATTTGATGAATTTATTATGTATCCGACAGATAAAAAGGCAACTGTAAAATCAATTCAAATTTATGATGAGGATGAAAATGAGGCGGAAAATGGTTCAAGGGCAGGTCTAAGTTTAAAAGGTGTAAGTGTAGCAGAATTAGAAAGGGGTTATGTCCTGGCAAAAGAAGGAACAATGAATGTGGCAAGAGAAATTAATGTTAAATTTAAGGTTCAGAAGTTTTGGAAATACCCTGTCAGCTCCGGAGGAGAATATGTTTTTGTTTGCGGGCTTCAGCAATTACGGGCAACCATTAAGGAAGGTGGCTTAAATTCCGGCGAAGAAGGAACAATAAAAATAGGTCTTGACTGGAAACTTGCTTATGTGCCGGGGGACAGGATATGGCTTTTAAGACCTGATTTGCCGGACAACAGGGTTGTTGGATGCGGGGAAATAATTTAATAAATTTAACCTACATTCCGCACATCACCCTCAAAAACAACAAAATTAACATTGATTCGATAGTAAATAACCTCACTTACGCTCGGATATTTACTCAATTCGTTAGTAAATTACGAAAAACAATCAGAAATTAAAAAAATTTGGTTGGATGTGTAAAATGTGGTTTAATCAAAAAATGATTTAGTTTTGGTTCAAAAATTAAAAGGTAATTAAAAAGATTAAAAAATAAAAGTAATTAAAGACAAATAAATTAAATAAAATGGCAATATTATATGTAGATAATTTTAGGGGTTTCAGGAACACTTTCATTCAACTAAAGGATATAAATTTTCTGGTTGGTGAAAATAGCACAGGGAAAACATCCATTCTTTCATTAATAAATATCTTGTCAAATCCAAATTTTTGGATTACCGGAGATTTTTCTACGGAGGAATTTGAAACTGATTTAGGATATTTTGACGAGATAGTGAGTAAAAAATCTGATAATAAAAACTATTTTAAAGTCGGTATTTTTAAAGATATAAGTAGTAAAAAAGATGAAAATGAATCTATTGCAATATTAATGAAATTTAAAGAAAAGAAAGGAGTTCCAATAATTGAAGAAGTCAGTTACCTCTTTGATGACAATGAGGTACAGGTAATAATTACTTCTAAAGGAGTTAAGTATAAAGCGAGTCCAAAAGAAACCAAAAATATTAAAAATAAACTCTCCTTTTTTGAAACATGGATTGCCAACCAAAAATTATCTGATGAATATTTTGAAGAACTTTCAAACAAAGGTGTTAATAGGGACATTTTATCTTCTAATAATGGCGCAGGTATTTTACTATCCATTATACTATCTATCAGTACCTTAAAGAAAAAATCAATTAGTCCGTTTATTTTTTTATTACTGGCTCGTAGTACATGGATAGGTCCAATAAGAGCAAAGCCAGAAAAAATATACGGTAGTTATAAACAACGAAGTTTTTCTTCGGAAGGCAGGCACATACCTTATTTATTAAAAGAAATAATTGCTGCTGATCATATTAAATTGAAAAAAGACGTAACAAGAAACATTGAAAATTTTGGAAAAAATAGTGGTTTATTTGATAAGGTGGGTATAAAATCTTTTGGTGATGAAAAAGCATCTCCATTCGAATTAGATATATATCTTGGTAAAGAACCATTTAAAATTTCAAATGTCGGATATGGTGTTTCCCAGGTTTTGCCTGTTCTTGTAGAAACATTATCTGGAAATAAAGGAGAATGGTTTGAAATGCAACAACCGGAAATACATTTGCACCCCAAAGCTCAAGCGGCTGTTGGTGAATTATTCTTTAATGCAAATAATTCTGAAAATAAAAAATTTATTATTGAGACCCACAGTGATTATATATTAGATAGATTTAGATATTGTGTAAACAGAAAGTATAAAGAAGAATCGAACGACAAAAAAATTAACGCTCAGGTATTATTCTTTGAAAGAACCAGCGAGGGAAATCGGATTCATTCTATTGAAATAAATGAAAATGGCGCATATGATGAAAATCAGCCTAAATCATTTAGAGAATTTTTTATCACGGAGGAATTAAAACTAATTCGAATTTAATTAAAATGTGTATCATAATTGACGCTAATGCATTAGGTCTTGTTTTTAATGCAGAAACAAACGAACATGAGAAATTTAAACCGGTTTTAGACTGGATAAATAACGGAAAGGGAAAGATTGTATATGGCGGAACCAAATATGAAACAGAACTGATAAAAGCAGGTAAATTAAAACTTATAAAGCTGTATAATGATATAGGTAAAGCAGTATACATTTGTAATAAAAAAGTTGATGATAAACAAAGTGAAATTGAAAAGCGAGTCAATAACCCCCATTTTAACGATTCCCATTTAGTTGCAATTGTTTATGTCTCAAAATGCAAACTAATCTGTTCTAACGATAGAGATGCATATCCTTTTTTAAAAGATTCCAGTATTTATCAAAACGAGATACCTGCACCTAAAATTTATAACAAACAATCTTTCAGGAAGCATAAACAATTGCTAAACGATTCCAATATTGCAGAATGTTGTAAGCCCTGTTCAAGAACGACAAAGAAACAAAGAGAATCCCTTAATAGAAATCCTTATACTTTATAGGACTGTAAAAAAAGATAAAAAAATAAAAGATAAAAAAATAAAAGATAAATAAAAAAAATAAAAGATAAATAAAAGATAAATAAAAAAAATAAAAGATAAATAAAAAAAATAAAAGATAAATAAAAGATAAATAAAAGATAAATAAAAAAAATAAAAGATAAATAAAAAAAATAAAAGATAAATAAAAGATAGATAAAAAATAAAAAGATAGATAAAATGAAATTGGATGTATATTTGGGGGCTATGCAGAAAAGTTTAGCCGGGGTTTTGGGTGTTTTAGGTATTTTAGCAGTTGTTTTAATGTTAACTTTGAGCGGATGTGTTGAACAAAAGAAAAATGTAACTTTAACAATGAATGAAATGTTATCTCCCGTAAATATCTCGCCGACAGTTTTTTACGCAAAATTTAATGAAAGCGTAAACGGAAGTGTAAGTTTTTATGTGGATGCTCAATTTATAGGTAATGCAAATTCAAACGGCAGCAATGTTTTTATGGAATACTATGGAAATTTAAGTGCGGGAGAATACAAAGTAAAAGCGGTCTTTTCAGGAAATGCCCAGTTTAATAATGCCTCTGCATCAGCCACACTTAAAATTTATAAACGGATGACTGTTTTGGATATAAGTTTTGAGCCGGATGAAAGAATTTATTTAAAGGATTCATTAAGCGTGAGGGCACATTTCAATACCGGTGGCGAAGAGGACTGTGCAGATAAAGAAATTTCACTATATGCCGATGACAAATTTTTCGGAAAAAATTTAACAAATGACGAGTGTTTTGCGGATTTCACAGTTAAAAATTTAAATATCGGAGAGTTAAAAATAACCGGAGAATATAAAGGGAATGAAATTTACGAAGATGCAAACGCAGCTAACAGTATTATTGTAATATCAAAGATTCCTGTTGAAATTTTTGCAGACAGCAAAGAGGTTGAAGTTAAGGATAAAAATGTAACAATATCTGCGGATATAAAAGATTACCTGGGGAGAAATATTCCAAACCGGACATTAAAACTAATATCTGATGGAAAATTGCTCGCTAATTTAACTGCTGAACACAATACATTTGTTTTAGACATTTCAAACTGGACATTAGGGACTAACCGATTACAGATAATTTTTGACGGAACAGAAATTTATGAAAATGCGAGCAGGGATGTATTTGTGCAAATCATAAATAAATACAATATTTCAGGTGTTGAAGTAAAGGCGGAAATTCCTTTAGAACAAATCACAAATAAAAAAATATCTGTCCATACAGATGGTTCAAATGCAAGTGAGTATTGTGCTTATGAATTTGAATCAATTGCCGATCAGGAAAAAGGATATAAAATTTATATTAATGGAGGAAACAAAGACAACATATTTTTGGGGAAAAATTTCGGAACGATTACAGTAAAACAAGGTTATGAGGTGGTTAATATGGTTTCATGCCATGTATTTTTGTGTATGAATAAGAATATTAAATGTTCAATTCCAGAGGTTATTGAAGCAATCGGGCAACTTGAAAATTTAAGTATAGCATTAGATAAAGATGTCAGCGGAAAGCCATTAGCTGTCTATGATGAAATCAGGGGAACACTTGGGTATATTCAGGCATATTTTGTTCAAAACGGAAGACAAATTTATATAAAGCCGTATTTGATAAATGGCAGCAAATGTGAATTATCTCCGACGAGAACTGCCTATCAAAATTTAACCATAAAAGAGGTAAATGACTGCAACTTCAACGGGATATTCATAAAAAATGCAGATAAACGGTTTATGGGCGTGAAGGACGGAAAAATTTTATTAGAAGGTGATGAAACAGGGCTGTTTGTTGAAATGACAATCTTAAAGTGGCTCATTGCACCCGGATATGCTTATGATTTAAGAATCAAAGAGCAAAACAGATAAATTTTAATGTATTTTGAGTAACAGCATGTTTTAAAAACAAGCTTTGAAGGGATTGCAATTTTTGTTGTTATACTCATTTGTTCGTATGCATTTTTAAATTTTCGTACAGGAAAGTTCGTTTTATGAGCCTCACACGGAGACACCGGGACACAAAGGGGAAATATACTCTCTGACTTTGTGGCTTTGTGTGATTTCAAAATCTTGCAGATTTTGAAATCTCCGAACGAAGTGAGGTGAGCATTTTTTAAAATTTATTTAATATCATAAAATGGCAGGCAAGGAGTTTGAATTTTTCGTAAAGACAGATATGGGCAGGTATTTAATAATTTCACCGATTTTATGAGCAGGTATTTATTCTTATACTCATA
>JAGWDQ010000146.1 GCA_018260615.1 Candidatus Altarchaeum sp. | reverse complement strand
TATTACAAACAAGTAGTTGGTTTTATCATCTTTCCACAAGTTATTGAGAAGTTACAAAAATTTAAGGTATGTTTCCTAATATATAATAAAATTTAGGTTTGCCTAAAATTTATAAATTTAAGTAAAAATTTTTAAAAAATTTAAAATGGCCGATAATACAGATAATGTAGACAATGTTAGCGAAAATATAGAAGAATATCTTGAAATAATGGAGCGTCTGAAGGAGAATGGAGAAAAGATAACAACAACGGCAATTGCCTCATTACTTAAAATTTCACCTCCGAGTGTTACGGGAATGTTAGACAAACTGGCAAAACAGAGATATGTAGAACATGAGGCATATAAAGAAATAGTCCTGACAAAAAAAGGTGAGGACTACGGGAAAAAAATACTTAACAGCCACAGGACATGGGAAAAATTTCTCACAGATATTCTCAGAATAAAGAAAAATAAAGATACAATCCATGAAATTGCATGTAAATTAGAACATGTTTCATCTCCTGAAATAAGCGATGCACTTTCCAAATTAACATCCTCAAAGATATCAAAGGAAAAAGATGAGAAAAAGGAAATTTCTCTTGCCGGGATGAATGAAGGAGATGTGGGAAAAATTTTAAAAATAGTAGGCGGAATAAATTTTAAAATGCGGCTGGAAAATTTGGGAGTCAGAATCGGAAAGGAAATTAAAGTTATAAGTAAGCAACCTTACGGGCCGATAACTATTGAAATAGAACAACATCAAATAGCAATAGGAAGAGAGATGGCAGGTAAAATTTATGTGGAAATTTAAAAAATGAAATTTTAAAAATTTTATTCCCTCCATTCTGCTCTTAATTTTGAAACATAATCCAAAGAATATTCTTTAATTTCTTCCTTCAAAATTCCAAATGCATCCAAAAAAGTTGTTTTTGTTTTCATGTTTTTAATTAAAACTTTAAAGATAAAAAATGAATATTTATAAAAAGGTAATAATGGGCATTATTTTAGTGAATATTTTTCTCTTAATCTATGCTTTTGAAATAGAATCAAACAATGTTGAAATAACCCATCCGCACATAAAAATTAACAATTCTCAAAACACCTGTAAGTTGCTGGTGATTTCTGAGTTTCATGGTGATAAGGAACTAATTGACAACGTCGTAAAAGAAATAAATTTAATAATTAAAAGGGAAAAATTTGATGCTGTAATAATTGATGGTGATTTAATTCATTACAAAGAAGGGGAGATAAGTTCTCTTGAGTGCCTGAAAAATATTAACCATAGCAAAATTTATGCTGTTTTGGGAAATCACGATTACCGATCTTTTAGTTATGGGTGGAAAAATAAAGAACTTGCGGATAAAGTTGAAAAATATCTGGAAAATTTAAATATAGATGTCTTACGAAATGAAAACCGAATGATTTGTGAGGGAAATGTTATATTGGTCGGAGTTGACTGCATTTGGGCAGAGCAGGATGATTTGAAGAAGGCATTTAATTTCAAATACGAAAACAGTATTGAAAAAAGCATACCTAAAATTTTAATTGCACATAATCCGGATATAATTTACAAATTGAACAATGAAAGTCCTGACTTGATAATTTCCGGCCATACACATGGAGGGCAGGTAAAGATTCCTTTAATCGGAATAGTTTATATGCCTTCTGAAGCGGGAAAAATTTGTCCTGAAGGTCTTTGTGAAATAAATGGGCATAAAATTTATGTGATAAGAGGGATTGGAGGAAGACCAAGATTTTTGTCCCGTCCGGAAATTTCAGTTATTGAACTATCGTAAAAATTTTACAAAAAATAAACTAAACATGAGAAAAATAACAATTGAGGATATGCAGAAATTAGCGGAAAGTAAGAGGGGTAAATGTTTATCAACAGAATATGTAAATGCTCTCACAAAATTAAAGTGGATGTGTAAAGAAGGGCACACATGGGAAGCAATACCGAAATGTATAAAAAGCGGTCACTGGTGCCCTTATTGTGCAGGTAATGCAAAATTAACTATTGAGGACATGCAAGAATTAGCAAAAAACAACGGAGGAAAATGTTTATCAACAGAATACATTAATACTCGAACAAAATTAAAATGGCAGTGTAAAGAATGGCATATATGGGAAGCAAAACCAGACCATATAAAAAATGGTCATTGGTGTCCTCACTGTGTTAATGATTTAATGAAATTAACTATTAAAGAAATGCAAGAATTAGCAAAAAACAACGGAGGAAAATGTTTATCAACAGAATACATTAATACTCGAACAAAATTAAAATGGCAGTGTAAAGAATGGCATATATGGGAAGCAACACCAAGTAATATAAAAAAAGGTCAATGGTGTCCTTATTGTGCTGGTTTAGTAAAATTAACTATTGGAGAGATGCAAAAATTAGCACAAATCAAAGGTGGAAAATGTGTAACTTCTCAATAACTTGTGGAAAGATGATAAAACCAACTACTTGTTTGTAATA
>JAGWDQ010000145.1 GCA_018260615.1 Candidatus Altarchaeum sp. | reverse complement strand
TAAGAAAAATACAAGCATAGGGAAAAAGTGTTACTCAAGAAAATATTAAAAATATATCAGCTCAGTGCAGAAATTCCAACGGTTATTTGACGCTATGTATATTAGCGAGTAATGATTTTAAAGAGATAAAACAATATATGTTGGTAGATATTAAAAAAATATATGAAAAATACGGAGGCAAAAAATGAAAGAAAATAATCAATTTCGAATAAAGGAGATCAATATTAGAAAATATTGTAGTACGGAATATTGTGGATTAAAATCAAGTTTAGAGGGGGAGTCATTATTTGTTTACGGAACAAATAACGCCGGGAAAACGACATCTTTTGATGCTATTATCTCATCCATATTCGGGCAGGGATTTATAGATAGACATCAAAGCAGTTTAGATGATACCGAGATACGATTAACGAATAATTATATAGAAACAACTATTAAAAGAAAGTATAATAAGAAGCCAATGTTAATAATTCATGAACGTGGAAAAGAAATAGAAAAAATAGAAGGTCAAGCAGAGGTAGAAAGAAAATTAATGGAACTTTTTAACCTTCCTTCTGAAGATGCCAAATTATCTAAATTAATAGTAAACGTATTAGTCATACCTCAAAGAGAGGAAGATACTATATTAAGAAAATTTTCACAAGATCAAATGAGATCTATTGTTATAGCTTTCTCAAGCGGTGTTAAAACGAGTGAAGAAATTAAAAAAATAAACCAGGAAACAGATAAAAATAAAAAAGACATAGAGAAATTGAGTTATCAAAAAACTAATATTCTGAATGAAATAAATTATTCAAAACTTGTTGTCCAAAAAAATAAGAAGTATTTGAACGAGATTAAAGCTTTTTTGTCAGAATATGAATCTGGAGGAATTTTTGAAGCAAAAAAGGCATTAGAACAAAACCAAGAATTAAAAACCAACTTGGAAACTTTAACTTCAACTCTAACAGGTAAAAATGACAAGTTAATTAAAGTAAGAGGAAAAATCGGTTATCAAAACCAGTATCACAATAAGAAGCTATTAGAATCAGTTAAGGAAACTTTATCCGTTTTAATGTGTCCTGTCTGTGAAGATAATCTTGATGTAGAAAAGGTGGAAGGAAGGAAAAGTAAAAAATTATGCCCTTTTTGTGGGGGAGAGAAACATGCAGGCGATCTTTATGAAATAATAGAATCTCGTATAAAAGAGGCGGATTCTGAAATAGAGGAATTAAAAAAACAAGAAACAGAAATATCGGAGCAAATAAAAGATTTAGAAAACAAAATTGAAGAATTAAAACAAAAGAACAGAATCCCATATAATATCAATCCAATAATAATTAGAGTAATCAAAGATTGTAATGGAGATGAAGAAATAAAAACGAAATATAAAGAATACAACGAAAGATACCCCCAGCTTGAACAAGAATTAGAGGAGGCGAAAGGAAAAATTGATTCTAATGAGGGATATAGAAAAAAAATAGATTCTCAAATAGAAGAATATAAAAATAAACTCAAGGAATTGGAATATAGGAAGATAGAAATAGAAGAAGATCGGAATACAGAGAATATTAAAAAATTTTCTAAAACTCTAAATTCAAGTTACAAAGAACTAATAAAACCTGAAGAAAGCAATTTAATTTACGAAGAGGGTAAGATTTATTTAGATACAGGAATTTCTAAAAAAGATTGTTCCCAGAAAGGAGAATTCGGATATTCCCAGAAGAAATTAATTGATGTCGCTTTGTGGATGACTTTTCATCAATTTAATTATGATAACAAGACAACCAATTTGAATTTTGGATTATTTGATGACATTTTTGAGAACATAGATAATGTAGATGTGAAGTGGAAGGATAATCTTATCAGCGTATTAAAAATGTTTAAAGAAAATATACAATTTATAACTTTCTCAATAGATGAAGCAATAAATTCACAAATATCTTGTGAGGTTGTTGAAAAATTAATATATCAATCAAAATTAAAAGATTATATAAGATGAAGGAAAAAATCCCTCCGAAAGATTATTGGATGTTGAGTATTTTAGATGTTGCAGAAAAACAAACAGAAGAAAAGGGAGTTAAGGGCAAACTAAAAATGGAAAAAACCTCGGTATTAGTTAGACAAGAACTTACAAGATTAGGGTATGAAAACTGGGATTTACTTAGAAATTTTAGAGGTCCTACTGACCCCGGATTATCCCGGCTCCTGCAATCATTCCATGATTTAAGTATTGTTGAATTAGAGAAAATAAGAGATGAAACGATAACATACAAAATAACAAAAAAAGGAAAAAACATCTATAACTCCATAGATAGTTTTTATAATAAAATAAATCCTAATTTTAAGAAAATTAAGGAAGAGATTAATGGGATGTTGCAAAGAAACATTAAAAAATCTGGAAATGAATTATTGGAATTAGAGGAAATACAAGATTTAAAAAAGAAACTATTGGGTAAAAAATTATAATTTAATATACTTTCCACATCTATAGATTGAGCTTTTCAAATCTTTGAAAACGATGTGTAAGCAAAGAGATGAGTTTTTGTTTTGGGGGGTATTTGTATGGCCCAAGTAGTCAGTAATGCCCTTTTTAAAATCTTCGAAATCCGAATAATATTTTGTTTTGGACATAATTTAATACCTATTAAAATAGATAAAAATCGCAGTTTTTGCCGTTGTTGAGTATATCGATCTAAATTAGTTTTATAAACAAGAAATTTATGTGTGTATCAAAAATGAATAATGAAATTAAGTTACTTGAATTAAGAAGGAAAATGCAGGAAAATATTAGCAAGATTAAATCTGCCGAAGATATTTTCGATTTGTTCAAGTTACTTAACTATCCTGGTAAAGTTCTTTTTAATACTTCGTCTAAACGAAAAAAGGAAACTTTTGATTTTAAAAAAGATGATGCTCAAAGAATTAAAGAAATTTACTCTATTTTAAGTTTTGATGAAAACCTGCCTGTTTTTTTGCTTGAAACAAATACCTTAACACCATCTTTTATAAGGTCCGTAACAACTACTTTTGATAGACAATATTTGCACTTTTTATTAATCTTTGCTTCTGATTATTCAGAAGTAGTTTTTGTATTCCCTAAAAGAGAAAAAACCGAAAATAGTAAATTTCCTAAACTAAAGATTACAAAACTCATCATAGACAAAAATGAAATCCATTATACAGATGTCCAAACTTTATCCGACATTTATTTTGAAAAGGAAGAAAATTGGCGCGATGTCTGGAGAAAATGGAATAAATCATTTAGTGTTGAGAGAGTAACGGAATCATTCTTTAAGAAATATAAAGAGATTTTCTTTACTTTGAGGGATGAATTAATTAAACAGAATATTTCAAGAAAAGAATCCCATGAGTTTACATTACAGTTCCTTAACAGGATAATGTTCATTTATTTTATTTCAAGGAAAAGGTGGCTTGAGCATCCAAGGTTTATAGGGTGGATTTGGAGTTCTTATAAGAAACTAAATAAATACAGCTCTGAAGAATTTTATGAGAAATGGATTAGACAAGTATTCTTTAAAGCTTTTAACAACCGTTCAAATGAGATAACTGGTCTGCCAGAAGATGTTACAAAAGTAATTTCTAACTCCCCATATCTAAATGGTGGTTTATTCAGGCAGAATAATTTGGATGATTTGAAAATAAAAATTACAGACAGGATGTTTGAGAAAATATTTGATTTCTTTGAAAAATACAATTTCACAATAAAAGAGGATATGCCTCTTGAGTCAGAAGTTGCTGTTGACCCTCAGATGATTGGTTATGTTTACGAGTCTTTGGCTAATGTTGCTGATGAGATTTATGATAGAAATGATTTTGGTATATTTTACACCCCTAGAATAGAAGTTGACTTTATGTGCAGGCGTTCTTTGGTCGAGTATCTGTCAAAACATTTGCCAGAAGTTCCGAAAGAGAAATTTTATCATCTGATTTTTGATTTGCCAGAAGAGAAAGAGAAAATTGAGGAATGGTTTGCTAAAGAAAAACTGTGGAGAAAATTAGAAGAAACACTAGATAATTTGTCTGTTGTAGATCCTGCATGTGGTTCGGGGGCATTTCTTGTCGGGATGCTGAATGTTGTTGCTGAAATTTACAGGATGATTTACAAACACATGGACAGGAACCTGACTGATTTTCAGCTGAAAAATAGAATCATACAGTATTCGCTTTATGGCGTTGATGTAATGCCTTGGGCCATTCATGCGGCAGAGTTAAGATTATGGCTACAGATAATAGTAGAGACCAACTTCAAGAAAGAAGAGCTCAGGAAGGATCCATTGCTACCTAATCTAAATCTTAATTTAAGAATAGGCGATTCTCTTGTGCAAGAGATTGGCGGACTTACTTTTAATGTAAGGACTAATGATCTGAAACCCCCCTTAAAGAAAAAACTTGAAAACCTAAAGCAAGAGAAAAGGAAGTATTTTGAGAATTCCCAGACAGCAAAATTCAAAACACATGAGGAAGTAAAGAAAGAAGAAGTAATGCTTTTTGAGGAAATTATTGATGAAAGGATTGAAAGTCTAAAATGCGACATAGAGGTTCTGAGAAATAGTTTTGAAAAAAGAACTAAACAAGTGGGATTATTTGGAACTGCTAAAGTCCAGATTGAACTTGAGATTAAAATTGATAAAGAAATTGATAATAAAATAAAAAATAATGGCGAGGAGATTGAAAAATTAACGAAAATAAAGGGACTTCTGGAAGACCCTGAAAAGAAGCCATTTGTCTGGGATATTGATTTCGCCGAAATATTCGGAGACAAAAACGGCTTTGATATTGTCATAGGAAATCCGCCTTATGTCCGGCAGGAGATGATTTCCCCTCCAAACACGATTAAATCCGAAGTCGGCTTGGAGGACAGAAGAGAATACAAGGAAAAGCGGATTAATTCTGTAAAATCAAAATTTCCCGATGTTTCCGGAATTGATAAAAGAAGCGATTATTATATTTACTTTTATTTTCACGGCTTGAGCCTGCTTAATGAAAAAGGAACATTTACCTTTATCACATCTAATTCATGGCTTGATGTTGGCTATGGAAAAGAGTTGCAGGAATTTTTGCTGAAACGTGCTCCAATAATTGCAGTTTATGACAACCCGAAAAGAAGCTTTTCACATGCTGATGTTAACACAATAATTGCTTTGTTTGGATGTCCTGTATTTAAGGAAGAAATACGCTTTGAAGACCTGAAAGCGCAGGAAATCAAAAATTGGCCGATGCTAAACAATACTGCTAAATTTGTGATGTTCAAGAAGCCATTTGAAGAGGTTTTGTCAGCAAAGAACTTGATTGAGATTGATGTAGCAAAAGCAACAATTAAAGGGCAGGGAATTACTGAGCTTGTTAAGAATGTTGTTAAGACCGATGACTATAGAGTTTTTCCAGTAACTCAAGAAGACTTACTTGAAGACGGCTGGGAATACCCGGAAGATTACGATAAAACAAAAGGAAGATTCAAATCAGGCAGTTATGAAGGCAACAAATGGGGTGGGAAATATTTAAGGGCGCCCGATATATTTTATACGATTCTTGAGAAAGGAAAAGGGAAGTTAATTGAACTTAGAAAATTTGGTAATCTTAAAAGAGGAGTAACCACTGGCTTAAATGAATTCTTTTATTTTGATGAAAAACAGATTAAAGAATGGAAAATAGAAAATGAATTCTTAAAGTTAGCTATTGTATCTCCAAGAAATTGTGAGAGCATCTATATAAATAAAAAACAAATTAAACGATTTGTATTTTTGTGCCATAGAGATAAAAAAGAGTTAATAGGAACAAACGCTTTAAAGTATATTAAATGGGGCGAATCTCAAGCATTCCATAAAAAACCAAGTTTTTCTAATAATAAAAAATGGTATAGTCTTCGAGAAAATTCTAATTCGGACATTATTTTGTATAAACACGTAGGAGACAAGGAATACCCTATTAAAAATGATAATTATTTTGTTAATAATGTTCTTTATGAAATAAGTTTATTGGATAAAAAGGATATGAAAGGTATCTTAAGTTTTTTAAGTTCTTCGTTTATATTTTTGTTTGAAGAACTACAAGGACAGGTTGGGTTGGGTGAGGGGGCATTAGTTTTAAAGGTACCTGATTGGAAAAAATGCCCCGTTTTTAGAATCGATTTTAGTAATGAAGGATTTTTTAGACGACCAATAAAATCAATCTTCGAAGAACTGGGCATCAACCCAGATAAACCCATCAGAGAGCAGGAACCTGCTCCTCTTTCTGACCGTGCTGAGCTTGACAACATTATTTTTGATGAGCTTGGGTTGAGTGAAGATAAGAGAAAAGAGGTTTACTGGAGTGTTTGTGAGATGGTTAAGCAGCGACTGGATAAGGCGGGGAGCTTAAAAAAGAAAAAATGAAAGTAATTAAAATAAAACCAATAATTAAATGAGCAATCAAATTTAAATCTAAATTTAATTTTAAAATTTAAAATGCAGAAATCAATAACAGTGGAAGTTGAACCTGATGTTTTGAAATGGGTTATTAAGAGTTCCGGATGGGAATTTGAGGAACTCAGCCGAAAACTTAAAGTTAGCTCTGAAGTTATGAAGTCATGGATAAATAAAACCAAAAAACCCACAGTAAAACAATTAGAGCATTTATCAAAAATAGTTAAAAGACCATTTGCTGTTTTCTTGCTTTCAAAAGTACCCGACGATAAGCCCTTGCCTAATGACTACCGTATGATCCCTGGCAAGACAGCTGTTTATGATAAAGTGACATTGTTATCTTTAAGAAGGGCCAGAAGATTTCAAAATGTTGGCAAATACCTATCGGAAAATATCCGGTCAGACATTGTTTCACATGTTGAGAAATATAAACTTTCAGACGACCCAAAAGATGCAGCTCAGAAATATAGGAAAATTTTCAATTACACCAAAGTTCCGGGGGATGCCAGACGGACATTCAATTACTTAAGAGGTGTTATTGAGCAGAATAATATTATTGTCTTCCAGATGAGGATGCCAATGGAAGATGTCCGAGGATTTACATTAGTTGATGAATTACCCTCTGTAATTGTGGTTAATTCTGCTGAACCAATAGAACCAAGAACTTTTACTCTTATGCATGAGTTTGGCCATGTTTTGATTAAAGAGTCCGGAGTTAGTATGCCGGAAAATAGTTTATCCCTCTTTAATATGCATCCTGTAGAAAAATGGTGCAATGAATTTGCAGCAGAATTTCTGCTGCCTTTCAGTATAGTTCAGGCAATCTATACAGAATATAAAAAATCAGTTCTTGAAACAGATGTTATTGAGAAACTTAAGAATAAATACAAAGTAAGCAAGTTAATGCTTCTTTACAATATGTCCCGTTATAATTTCATTACAATGAATGAATTTAAGTCCTTCTTGGAGAGACCTTATGCAAAGAAGACGGAAAAGAAATTAAAGAAAGAAGGGGAATTTAGAAGTCCTCCGGGTGACAAGAAGTGTTTTAGTGAAAAAGGAAGGAAATTTGTTTCCCTTGTTACCAATAACTTAGAATCTGGAAAGATAACAACCGGCGATGCTCTTGATTATCTGTCAATTAAGCTAAAGAATCTTGATAATGTCATAATACAAATGAAAAATGAATGAAATTCACTACTATGTGATTGACTCTTGTTCACTAATAGACCTGAAGAAAATGAACCCTCCGGATATTTACGAAAAACCATGGAATAATATTGAAAAGTTAATTGATTCCGGACGCCTGTTTGCTCCAAAGCAGGTTTTTGACGAGATTTGTCAGGGAGATGACGAACTAAAGAAATGGGTTCAGAAACGCCATAAAAAGTTTATCAGACAGTTAGATGAGTTTCAGATTCAAAAAACAAGGGAGTTACAAGCAGAATATCCATCATGGGTAGATATAAATAAAGAAACAGAGATAGCGGATCCTTTTATTGTTGCTCTCGCTATGGAGAACGATAATAATCAAAGAACATTAGTGCCAACTATTAAAAAGAGAATAGTTGTTACACAGGAAAAGCTTGATGGGAACAAGATCAAGATTCCTTTTATCTGCAAGAAGCATAATATTGAAAGTATTGAGATTTTTGACCTTTTTAGAAAGTTAGCATGGAAATTTTAAATAATTTAAAATGACGATCCCGAAGGAAATAATAGACAACAGCGAAGGAAACAAGTTAGTTGATTTCCTAAATATTGTTTTGGGGGAAACACCGAAAACAAAATTTGATGTAGCAACAGCTTTCTTTAACATTCGGGCTTTTGCCATGATTAAAGATAATTTAAATGATGTCGAGAGATTTAGGCTTCTGCTTGGGGAGGCTCCTGAAATCCAAAGTGAAAAGACGCTTGGAGATGTGCTTTTGGAGGAAATAAAAAGAGAAATTGAAGGATTTAACCTGACAACGGAATCAGATCAGATAGTGAAACTTTTCATAGAATTTCTGAAAAGAGAAAATGTTGAAGTACATTTATTTGATGAATTCCTTCATGGTAAAGCATATATTTTAGACAACCTGATAGTTATTGGTTCTTCTAATTTCACTTCCGCTGGACTAACAAGATACGGAGAATTAAACACATGGAAGCAGGAATCTCAAGCTGTTTACACAAGAAAGGAATGGTTTGAAAAGTTTTGGTCGGAAGCAAGAAACTTCAAAGAAGACCTAATCAAAATACTGGAAGAATCAAGATTTGGAAGTAAAGAGTATACTCCTTATGATATTTATATAAAAACCTTATATGAGTTGCAAAAGGATGATATAACCGAGGAAGAAAAAAGCGAGAAACCAAGAGGATTACCCGAAACAAAGGTCTATTTAGCTCAGTTTCAGGAAGATGCGATTGCAAGAATATGGACAAGATTAAAAAAGTATGGCGGTTGCATTGTTGCCGATTCTGTCGGATTAGGTAAAACATGGATTGCTAAAAAAATCTTGGAAAAAACAGGTTATTATGAAAGAAAAAACATCTTGGTAGTATGTCCTGCTCAATTAAGAGAAATGTGGAGATTAGAATTAAAGAAAATTGATGTGAAAGAGAATATTATATCTCAAGAGGATTTAGCATCAGAAAATTTCCTTGAAAAAGCAAAAATAACATTGGGTGGAAGATTTGATAATGTGGAATTAATTGTTGTTGATGAAAGTCATAATTTTAGAAATCCGTTATCAAATCGGTGGGAAAATTTCTTTACACTAATTAATGATAATATTGCCCGGAAAGGCAAAAAACCTAATATGTTGTTCTTAACAGCAACTCCCATAAATAATACTCCTTGGGATTTATATTGGCAGATAATGCTCCTTGTTTTAATGGACAGATCCGCTTTCATTAAAGAGAATATTCCTGATTTGTTTGACTGCTTCAAAAAAGCAAAAGATAATCCTGCATCACTAAACGATTTACTAAATGAAGTATCTATTAGAAGAACTAGAGATTACATTATGAAAAACTATCCTGATCCTTATGTTATAATTGAACTTCCTAACGGTGAAAAACAAGAACAAAAAATAATATTCCCTAAAAGAGTGCTGGAAAACATAAATTATCAGTTAGATAAAACTTACATGGGCATGTATAAAGAAATCTCATACACCATAACTAAAAAGCTTACAATGGCTTATTATCGTTTGCTTGATTATAAGAAGGATAAAACATTGACTACTGAAGAAAATTTTCTATTAAATAGAATGATTCAGATAGGAGGCATATTTAGGACCATACTCCTAAAAAGATTAGAAAGCAGTGTAGAATCCTTTAGGATAAGCATAAAGAGGCATATTGGATTTTTAGAAAAACTGAAAAAATCATTGGAAGCAGGTAAAATTCTTGGAAAAGAGAATTTCAACAAGCTGGTTGAGAAGTTTGGGGAAATAAGCGATGAGGATATAGAAGAGTACTTAGACGCTCTTGAAGCATCGGAAGGCATAAAACTTTCAGAATTTAAAAAAGAGGATTATAATACAGATGAGTTGTTTGCTGACATTGATGAGGATATAAAGCTTCTAAATAAGATACTTGAAAAGGTGAATAATATTAAGCCGGAAGATGACTCTAAAATAAAGGTTCTTAAAGAAAAATTATTGGATTTGTCAAAGGATGGACAAATAGTGCTTTTTACATATTACGCAGATACATTAAACTATATATATAAGGAGATTCAAAAAGATGAAAGATTTTCAAAGTTAAAAATTGAAGCGGTTTCAAGTTCTGGTTTAACCAATAAGGATCCTAAACAAAGAAGAAAGTTAGTTGAAGATTTCACGAACAATAAACTGGAAATATTGATGAGTACAGATGTTTTATCAGAAGGGCAGAACTTACAATCTGCTCGATACTTGATAAACTACGACTTGCATTGGAATCCGACAAGAATGATTCAAAGAGCAGGCAGGATAGACCGAATTGGATCAAAGTATAAAGAAATATTTGTTTATAATTTCTTTCCTGAAGAAGAACTTGAAGAATTGTTAAACTTAGTTGAAATACTTCAAAACAAAATAAAGAATATTGACGGGTCTATTGGATTGGATCAGAGTATCTTGGGAGAGGAAATACATCCTAAAGTGTTTGGGGTTATCAGAAAAATTAAAGATAAAGACACCAAAATATTCAAAGAATTAGAAGATAACGCATTTGTTGGCGGAGAGAAATTCTACCAGCCTTTAAAAGATTTTTTAAAGGAAAAAGCAGTGGAAGAATTAGAAAAAATTCCGTATGGAGTTTACAGCGGACTAAAAAAGAATAAAATATCCGGAATATTCTTTTATTACAAGTATAACAATGATTTCCATTTTTGGTACTTATATAACATAAATTCTGGTACAATAATAAACAATAAAACTGAGATGGTTGACTACATATCCTGTCAACAAAAAGAAGAGAGGGTTATATCTAATTTCTTTGAAAAAATATATGAAGTCAATAATATAATTTTTGAAAATATTGAAAGAACTTACACGGAAATTTATTTAAGCCAAACCCAGGATCCGAAATTAAAAGAATTAAGTAAATCAAGTAGTACGTTGTTTGTCAAGAAAATGATAGAGGAAGTGGAATATCAAATTAGTTGTTATCTAAATGAATTTCCGAGTGATGACTCTATAGAAAAAGCATGGGAACCTGTGAAAAATAAGCTTATATCTCTTCCCCCAACTAAAAAACGATTGCAAGAATTAAGAAAAATGCAGAGGCAATACAAAAAAGATAATAACTGGAAAAGGTTAATTAAAGATTTAAATAAATTTTTAATGGAAAAAGGAATATTTAAAAAAATAACAATTGAGCCATTTGATAAGTCAAAATTACAACTAATAACTATTGATTTTATTTCGTAGTAGATAGCAGCGTTGCTGTAATTTTACCTGTAAATTTATCTGTTTTTCAATATGAAATTTTAATTCATAACAATCATAAATTTAAATAAATTTTAAAAATAAAGGTTAAATTGGCAAGAGTATCCCTCGCATTTTCAGATGTGTATTTTATAAGAACAATCATTGAAATAAAGAAAAATCCCTTAATCGGAAGAAAAACATTAAGCTGCAAAATCGGAATTAGCGAAGGAAGTATGAGAACCCTGCTGAACCATTTTAAAGAACAGGACATTCTTACAGCAACACACAAGGGACACTCTCTTACTCCTGCGGGAGATAAAATAATCTCCGGATTTTTAAATTTTGCCTCGTTTCCGTTTGAAATTTCCCTTCCGGATATGACGCGGGACAAGTGCATCGGAATAATACTGAAAGATGCATCCGAAAAAATAAAGAGCGGAATTGAAGAAAGAGACATTGCAATCAGAGAAGGATGCAACGGAGCATACATTCTTTTATATGCAAATAACGAATTTAAATTTCCATCCGTAAACACGAGCATCTTTGACTATCCTGTTTCTCATGAATATCTAAATAATATTGCAAGACGGGAAAATTTAAAGGAAAACGATGTGATAGTTATATGTTTTGCCGATGATTTCATAAATGCAGAAAACGGAGTTATAAAAATTTCATTAAATAAACAAAATTTTAATTGGAAATTATTTTAAGTTGGAAATTTAATTCTTATTAATTTTAATTTTATTATAAAAAAATGGCAGAAAAAAAGGACTTTAATGGCAGCAAAGCAAAAGAAAATAAAGAAAAGAGAAAAAAGATGATGTTAACAGTTGGAGCGGTAGTAGTTGCAGTAACAATGGTCTTATCGGGATTGCTTATGAGCAATTATTATATGACCCAGCAACAGCCGCAAAATCCTGTGGATGTTGTTTCGGATTTAAATTTAAAGACAACAGAAGAGGTAACCTTTTATGTTGAAAATTTTTCGGATGAATTTATTTTTATTACAAATCAGGGTCTTGACTGGAACACTCTGAATTACATGAAAAATATGTCCGTAAAAGGTGTCCAAAAAATTGAAATAGAGTATGTTACGAACAAGTATTTTATTTTTAGATTTAAACTGAACAAGACAGCAAACAATACTGATTCAGATTTTACGAAGAATGAAGCATTTGACGATATTTACAATAATTTCAGATTTTACCTCAATATAGAAGATAAAAACAGTTTGCTCGGAGTGTATGATGGTCATGCGTATGGAACTACAAAAAGATTCAAAATATTTGCTCCGGTTTCTACGCAGCCGGACGATTTTGTTACAGGGTCATGGTATGTGATGAAAACAAACACGACAACAGAAGATATAGGACTTATATCAAAAATCGTTGAAAAATGCAATAACATGTCGGCGGTTGTGAAAAACATAACTACGGTAAATGTTGAAGGTGCAACGGACAGTGCAAAAATTTTAGAGAAATTAAACATAAAAGCAACCGGTATAAAGCTCGAAAATCCAAAGGTTGAATTAAATAATAATAACTCCATAAATATTTTGCTCCTGAAAAATTTAATAAATAAATATCCTCATACTACCTCAACCGATAATATTTCCGACATTTCAACAATAAATTTTGCTGACTTTGCAATAAAGGTGAAAAATTTAAACGGAACAAATTTAAATATCAGCAATGTAAGTTTGGAAATTACTTCGTTTGAGTTTAATTCCACAAAGGAAGAAATGGAAAAAATATTGAACAATGAAGGTCTGACAGGCACAAAAATAAAATATACTATTAATCCCGGAAAGATTGCCTTCGGAATAGACGCAAATATATGGAACAGCGAAATTTATGAAAACATAAAGAAAAATTTAAAAAATTTAAAGATAGAGAAGCAGGGAACGGTGAGCATAGCGGAATCGTGTGTGAATGATAAAAAATTAATCGTCATTCCGAAAAATAACGACTTCAACGCAGTTGTAAATTTAAACAGAAATACCAACGATACAATAAATGTAAATATAAATTTATATTCAATGACCGGAGGCGGAGAAGACAGATATATTCCTTATTTAGCGGTTGATTCGGAGTTAAAATAAAACAGAACAATTATTTAAGGTAGTAAATAAGGAAAGTAATAAAATATAAATATTAATCATTTATTTTCATTAAATTATAATTTATAATAATTCTTTTTTAATTTTATGTAAAATTTAATTAAAAGGACTTTAAAATTAAAAGAGGTCTAATTTAAAATCACCTCGCTTACGCTCGGAGATTTAAAAATTAACATTTTAAAATGGTAAAAATTTGTTTTATAGGGGATGCATTGACCGCTTCGGGATTAAATTTGGTTGGAATAAGAGATACACATATTGCAACAGAAAAAAATATCGGGGAAATTTTTGAAAAAGAAAAAAATAAAGGAATTATTGTTATTCCCAACACATTATATCAATTAGTTAAAGAAAAGGTGAAAAAGTTGCCTCCAACATCAATTGTTGTAGCACTTCCCGATGAGAACGGAGTCGGAGAACACAAGGCAATGAAAATGATTGAAGAAGCAATAGGAAGAAGCATTACATTCAAAAAGAAAAGCGATTAAAAATTTAATAATAAAATTTTAGTTATATAAAATTTAAAAATTCAGTCAAAATGGAAAAAGAAGAAAATTACGGGAAAATAAGAAGGATAGCAGGTCCATTGGTTGAAGCGAATGGAATGAGAGGGCGTAAGATGTATGAAGTAGTCAAGGTCGGCGATTTGGGTCTTATCGGAGAAATAATAAAAATTATCGGAGATGTTGCCTCAATACAGGTTTATGAAGATACCAGCGGATTAACGCCTGGTGAGCGGGTTGAGGGAACGGGACACTCGCTTTCGGTTGAACTTGGTCCGGGAGTGTTAAAATCAATATATGACGGAATTCAGAGACCTCTTGAATTAATAAAAGAAAAAAGCGGCGATTTCATTGCAAGGGGAATTAATGTTCCGCCCATAGATAAACAAAAGGTCTGGGATTTCATAACAAAAGTTAAAGAAGGAGATGAAGTTAGTCAGGGAGACATCATAGGTGAGGTGCAGGAAACAGATCTTATTGTCAACAAAATTATGATTCCTGTCGGAATTGACGGAAAGATTGAAAATATTTATGGCGGGAAGCACAGAGTTGAAGAGATAGTATGCAGCGTAAGAGACAAAAATAATCGTTTGCATGATGTAAAGATGATGCAGATATGGCCTGTCAGAGAACCAAGACCTTATGTGAGAAAATTGCCTCCGGAAATTCCTTTAAAAACAGGGCAAAGGATATTTGATACGGCTTTTCCCATAGCAAAAGGGGGAACAGCAGCAATTCCGGGCCCGTTCGGATCCGGAAAGACAGTAAGTCAGCATCAGCTGGCAAAATGGTGCGATGCCGAAGTAATCGTCTATGTCGGATGCGGAGAAAGAGGTAACGAAATGACCGAGGTTCTTGAAGAATTTCCGCATTTAATTGATCCTTACAGCGGAAAGCCGTTAATGGAAAGAACAACGATGATAGCGAATACATCCAATATGCCGGTTGCCGCAAGAGAGGCGAGTGTTTATACGGGTGTAACGCTTGCCGAATATTACAGGGATATGGGATATAATACTGCAATGATGGCCGACTCAACATCAAGATGGGCAGAGGCAATGAGGGAAATTTCGGGACGACTGGAAGAAATGCCGGGTGAAGAAGGTTATCCCGCATATCTTGCTTCAAAGGTCGCCGCATTTTATGAAAGAGCGGGAATGGTTGAAATTTTAGGAAAAGACGGTGAAAAGAAAAACAGGATATCCTCTGTATCGCTGATAGGCGCCGTAAGTCCGCCCGGAGGGGACTTTTCAGAGCCGGTTACGCAGAACACACTGAGAGTAACAAGGGTATTCTGGGCGTTGGATGCACGATTAGCACACAGAAGGCACTTCCCGAGTATTAACTGGATGACATCTTATTCACTTTATGAAAAATTGCCCGAGTGGTTCAATAAGAATGTTAATAAAAACTGGGTTGCAAACAGAAAAAAGGCGATGGAACTGATGCATAAGGAGGCGGAATTACAGGAAATCGTCCAGTTAGTGGGAAAGGATGCACTGGCAGAAAAGGAAAAGATGGTACTTGAAATAACACGACTGATAAGAGAGGCGGTTTTACAGCAGAATGCTTTTGATGAGGTGGATAGTTATTGTCCGTTAAAAAAACAATACGACATGCTTTATATAATATTGCACTTACATGATAAATTAGAAGGATGTATTGCCAATGGAAAGACAATTGAGGAAATTTCCAGAGAAACAGAGGGATTAGCAGATGTTATGACGAGCAGGATAGCACGACTAAAATATTCTCCGCTAAAAGAAGAATGTGATGAAGGAGGGCGGCTAAAAGGAAAAACAAAGGATAAAATTTTAGGACAGATAAATGACGGTTCTTTAAAATATTTTGATGGGGCATACAAAGATGTTCTGACAATAATTGAAAAAATAAAATAGGATTAAAATTTTAATAAATTTAATGACAAAATCAATCAGATAAAATGGAAAAAATATCTAAAATTCCAAAAGAATACAACTCTGTAATTGAGGTTAAGGGACCATTGATAGTTGTAGAGGGTGTAAAGGGTGTAATGTATGGTGAGGTTGTAGATATAAAAAGAGGCGATGGTAAAATTTTACACGGACAGGTTCTTGATGCAATGGAAAATCTGGCAGTCATACAGGTTTTTGAAGGGACATCGGGTTTAGACACAAAAAACACATCTGTAAAATTTTTAGGAGAGACGATGAAAATTGATGTTAGTCCTGATATGCTTGGAAGAATATTTGACGGTGCAGGAAGGCCAATTGATGGAAAACCAGTGATAGCTCCTGAAAAAAGAATAGATATTAACGGTTTGCCGATGAATCCTTCGGCAAGACAATTTCCGAGGGACTTTGTCCAGACCGGGATTTCAACGATAGACGGAATGAACACATTAGTAAGGGGACAAAAACTGCCTATATTTTCCGGTTCGGGACTGACTCATAATCGTCTGGCGGCACAAATAGCGAAACAGGCAAAGGTCCTGGGAGAAGGAGAAAGTTTTGCAGTTGTCTTTGCGGCAATGGGGATTACAGCCGAAGAAGCACATTTCTTTAAAAGCGAATTTGAGAGCAGCGGGGCATTACAAAAAATAGTGATGTTTCAAAATCTGGCAGATGACCCGGCAATAGAAAGAATTATTACTCCGAGATTAGCACTTACGACTGCCGAATATCTGGCATTTGAAAAGGACATGCACATATTAGTAATTTTGACAGACCTGACAAATTATTGTAATGCGTTAAGGGAAATTTCAGCTGCAAGGGAGGAAGTGCCTGGAAGAAGGGGTTATCCCGGATATATGTATACTGACTTATCAACAATTTATGAAAGGGCGGGAAGAATTATCGGGAAAAAAGGAACGGTTACCCAGATTCCGATACTGACAATGCCGGACGATGATATTACACATCCGATTCCTGACTTAACCGGATATATTACGGAAGGGCAGATTGTCCTGGGCAGGGGATTACATATGAAGGGAATCTATCCTCCGATAGATGTTCTTCCATGTTTAAGCCGGCTAATGAACAATGGAGTGGGTGAAGGTAAGACGAGAGAAGATCACAAGGAGGTTGCTGATCAGGCGTATGCTTTATATGCCGAGGGGAGAGATCTAAGGGATTTGGTTGCTGTTGTCGGAGAAGAAGCGCTATCTCCGAGAGATAAACTCGTGCTGACATTTGCAAATGTATTTGAAAATGAATTTGTTACCCAAGGGTATGATGATGACAGGAAAATAAGCGCAACATTAGATAAGTTGTGGTACCTGCTTTCAATACTTCCGAAAAACGAACTCATAAGAATAAAGGAAAAGACATTACAAAAATATTATCTGTCGGAAGATAAGAGATGGAAACCAAAAGAGAAAGAAGGAGTTGAGCTATCAGGGCTATCAGGTGAAGCAGTAGATATAGCAACAGAGGATAAATAAAGGCAGAAACAAATGCGGATAAATTTATTTGCATTTCCGCATTTTTTATTTTTTTTATTTTTTATCGCACAGGAAAGTTCGTTTTATTGTTCTCTAACCTCGCTGTTGCTCGGATATTTTCAAAAACTCCGCGTTTTGAAAATCGCACCAAGACACATTATAGCGTCAAAATGCCGTTGGAATTATGGCATAATTCTGGGAGACATGTGCAA
>JAGWDQ010000144.1 GCA_018260615.1 Candidatus Altarchaeum sp. | reverse complement strand
ACTCTTCCATAAAATTATTCATTCTTAATATTCCTCTCCTTTTTAATCGGCAACTTTCAATAGACATGTTGCAAAATAACTTTTTCACCTTTCCGACAAGATAAATTTACAAATTTAAAAAACACTTAACAAAAGTTATCAATTTTGATAACCTTTGATGATTAAATTTTAAGTTAACCTCACACCATCAGGACATTTAAAATTAAAGATGCCCTCCAATAATTTAATTTTCACATTTAATTCACTCTGAAAATAAAAGATAAAATAATTATGTAAAATTTTGGTTATTTAAACCAAACATATTATCTTTTAAATTTAATTTTTCAACAACAATGTCCAAATTTATAAATTTAAAATGTCTCCGGAAGATACTCTCATGGATACGCTCAATGCAATAGAACCGATTGCTCAAAATTTCATGAGGGAAGCACAAAAAAGGTCTGATAATCTGACAAAACCGCAGGGAAGTTTGGGACGATTAGAGGAATTAGCAGCTCTTGTCTGCGGGATAAAGAGAACTTTAAAACCAAAAACTGAAAATAAAGTAATATTTACACTTGCGGCAGACCACGGTGTTGCGGAAGAAGGTGTAAGTGCATTTCCTCAGGAAGTTACAAAAGAGATGATTTCTAATTTTGTTAATGGCGGAGCGGGAGTAAATGTTCTGGCAAGGCACATTAATGCAAAGGTTATAGTTGTTGACATGGGAGTAAAAGGAGAAATTTTAAGTAAGGATGTCATTATTAAAAAGATTGCAAATGGAAGTAAAAATTTTACGAAAGGACTGGCAATGACAAGAGAGCAGGCAATTAAATCAGTGCTTTACGGAATTGAACTTGTTGATGAAGAAATGAAAAACGGAACAATTGACATTGTCGGAACCGGAGATATGGGAATAGCAAATACAACTCCGAGCAGTGCTGTTGTTGCCGCAATAACTCATGCAGAGGTTGAAAAAATTACAGGAAGAGGCACCGGGATAAGCGATGAAATTTTTAACAATAAAATAATGGTTATCAAAAAAGGGCTAAATTTAAATAAACCAAATCCGGATGATGCGATAGATGTCTTATCAAAGGTCGGAGGGTTTGAAATCGGGGGAATTGCGGGTGTAATTTTGGGTTGTGCAAAAAATAAAATTCCTGTTGTAATTGACGGATTTATTTCGGGTGCCGGTGCATTAATCGCTTACAAATTAAATCCGTTAACAAAGGACTACATGCTCGCATCGCATCAGTCAGTTGAACAGGGACATAAAATTTTGCTTGAATATATCGGATTAAAACCATTGCTAAATTTAAATTTACGGCTTGGAGAGGGGACAGGAGCGGCATTGGGAATAAATTTAGTTGAAGCTTCCTGCAAAATTTTAAATGAGATGGCTACATTTGAAGAAGCAGATGTTTCAAAGAAAATCAATTGACAAATTTAGGTCTGAAATTTATATTATTTTTGTAAATTTAAATAAGATGGAAAATAAAACGGAAAAATTGAAATTTGCCGATATAAAAAATATAGTCGCTGAACATTTGAAAACTGCTGTAAATAGCGAGATTGAAGGACTTGAAATAAGTGCTGCTGTACAGAAAGAGAATATATGGAGAGTTCTTGTGGAGTTTGAAAAAAAAACTAAAACTGGCAGGGAATATAGTTTTGCGATGTTTGCAATAGATGCAACGAATGGAGAAGTAAAAGGGTTTACAAGTGCATAAGATGTAAAATAAAATGGAAAAATTGAAATTTGCCGATGCAAAAAATATAGTTGTGGAAAATTTAAAAGCACTCTTTAATGTTGAGGAATTTGAAATAACTTATGTTGAAGAAAAAGAAGATGTATGGAAAATTAATGCTGAGTTTAAAGAAATAACAAGCACGGGCAAGCGTTACACATCGGCATTATTTGGCATAGATGCAATAACCGGAGAAGTAAAAGAGTTTAGAAAAGATTACATGGGGAGGTTTTAAAATGGGATTCGTTAAAGAGGATGTTAAGATAGTTGGAGATAAAAAGAATAAAAAACTTCTGGCATTATTTGATAGTGGTGCAGGGAGGAATTATATCAGAAGGAAATTTAAAGAAGGTGGAAGTGTAGATGATGTGGGTTATTTTGTTTTTAAAAGAGATTTCAGTCCGGTTTTGGCAGATGGCAGTAAAGCGAAAGGAGAAATAGTCAGATTTAAAGAAATAAGAATCAGGGACTTTTCTGTAAACAACCCTGAATTTGTTATTATGGACAACCTGATAGAGGATGTTATCATAGGGGTCTTCTTTATGCAAAATTTAGGAATATCTCTTGATCCGCCAAATGAGAAAATAGAAATAAGAAATGTGAAATAATAAGCGGGCCTCAAAGTCAAAACAATATTAATGTTTTACTTAAAAATGCTTTTTAATTGCTCCTTTCTTGACAAAAATTTTGAAATTATTGAAGAAGGAAATTTGGTAACAGATGAACGCCGCGGGAAAATTTCAGAGTATAATGAGGGCTATGTTAGTGATGGTGAGGACTTTAAAAATTTTCTCGTCATACCCTCATTAATAAACGCACATACACA
>JAGWDQ010000143.1 GCA_018260615.1 Candidatus Altarchaeum sp. | reverse complement strand
TTTTAAGTGATGTGATTTTTCTATTCGCTGACAGAGATCTGAAATCTTTGGATTATGCCTTCCAACATTTAACAGAACAACATTTCCGAAATCCTTAAGAACTGCTCGGATATTTATCCCATTGAGGTAAATATATTTTCTACTTGATATAGCGCGGCCTAACTCAGGGTTTTCAGTTAGAAATACCCCTACGCGTTTTAGATTATCTTTATTTTGAAGCAATCTTGATTCTTGTTGCATAATAAGCTTTTTGGGTTCTCCTTGTTTCCTCCCTGCAGCCGCAACACCATAAGTCAGAAATGCAACTGCCGCAGAAAAGTAACTTACTGTGCGTCCATCGCCAACATATAAAGTAATTTTAGCATCCAATTTACCAATTACATGCGATAGTACTAATGTAATGTTCATCGCCTCGGTATCAGTTGCTTTTATGTTGTCAGAATATACTGAAAACATATTTGAGAGTATTGCACGATAATCTCCGCCCCCAATAATCCGATGTCTCCAATCGAGATCACTGTAAATACCAATTTGTCTGAATTGAAATGCCATTGTATCTAAAATAATCACTCCAACGTTTATCTTTTTGTTTAATTTTAACAAGGTATTAAAAATAAGATAGTGCCATAGCATAATCGCTTCTTTGTTCATGTATCTATATATGAAATATTTTAAGTTCTGATACTCTTTGGATGTTCTGTATTGTGTATTTAATCCCATTAACCAAAGCGAGTCAAAGGATTTTTCCAAAAAATCTTTTTGATTGTATTCTATATCAAACATATAATCCGTACTCTTGTAGTATACTTCAAGATGCTTTTCGAACCAATTTGGATTGCTTTTTAATATTTGATCCTTCACGGTGTCTAATATTGTTTTAAAAGGTATCCTCTTATTAGGTGATTTTTCACATTCAGTGAAATCAGACAGATATGTTTGACCGCGGTCAATTTTTAATGGCGTAAGGTCAATCTTAAACTTATTAGAAAGAAGTTCATTGAGATTTGAGTCATTCAAATGGTATGGGTTCTTATCAACATTAATATTTACAATTAATGGGCTGAAATCCTGATAATTCATTGAATTTATAACCGTTGTACGTCCGTCCTGCATATAATCCATGAGACGGTTAACTAATTTAGCCTTAATAAGTCCCTCATCACTCTTTAAAATTGATAGCCGGGATTCTTTCCCTGCTAAAAATTTCAAATCGTTATCATTAAGATTGTGCCATTGTTCTTGATTTTGAATTATTTTCAACAGTTGTTCTCCGAATTTGTCGTGTGCTTTGAGATCTGATGTTGAAAATGAGTTTGTTAGTTGTTTTAGGATTTTATAAATGTTGTCAAATCTTTCCTTTTGTCTTCGAATGAGTTGGAAATGAGTAATTGTTTTTTTGTCAATAGATTTGATTTTTTGGTATTCTTTTTCAAATTGATCCTCGTTAGTTTTACCTTGGATATGGGACTCACACAAGGATATGTACTTTTGATTTATGCCATTAAGAACTTCATTATCTGCATCGGACATATTTTCAGATCTCTCTCTTGCCAATCTTTTATTTTCAAGAATTAATCTTTCAATTAAAAAATCCCTTATCTCAATGATAGAGATTATCTGAATTTCAAAAATGAGTTTGGACTGTATTTCAGGAGTTTGATCAGATGGTACAGTAGACAATAAATATCGCAGATTCTTTCGTCTTGGCCATATTTCTTTTGCATATGTTAATAAGTTTTTGTCTAAACCCATATAATTTTTATCCATCCATGACATGCATAAGTTTATTCTATTGACTACAATGATCAAATCATCAATGCCAGTTATCGACAAATCTGTAATGTCAAATAATTCTTTTATGCTCCTTCTTGCTTCTTCAAGATTATATTCTCCCGAGACATTGATACCTTTTTGTTTTAACCATCGATATGGGTACTTCTCATCAATACCTAATGATTTTAAAATTTTATCTATTTGGTAGTATATGGAACTCGTTGGCAATTCCTTTTGAAGACGACTCTTTCTTTGGCTATTGATTTTATTTACCAAATAATTTTTAGAGGTCAAACAATTTCGTTTAAGTTCGCGCTCTACGAATTCAATTTCATCAAATCTAATAGATCCTGTTCTTTTAGATATGGTCTCAAATTTTCTAAACCCATTATCAATCTTTTTTAATTTGCCTATATGATATCTTAATGCTTTGGGCGTTATTCCAAACTTTTTTGCTATTATAGTTATATCTGAACCGTTGTAGCCGCCATTAATGAACTGCAAGGTGTTGAGATAATCATGTAGTTTTTCTACATTTTTATTTTCCATAAAAAATAATAAATTAGAAACAAAAAGTAATTATGTAAAGTTAAGATATAACCCGGAAAATGCGGGGTTTTAAGCAAGAATACATATTATTCCAATATAATTTTTACATCATTCAATCCATAACGTTTTATATTATCCTATGTAATGGGTAAATGAGTAAGGGGTATGTTTTGATGATGCACCATAATTATAGGAAGAATAAAATATTTTTCCCTTTTTGGAATCTGATTGCCACAA
>JAGWDQ010000142.1 GCA_018260615.1 Candidatus Altarchaeum sp. | reverse complement strand
AACATTGCGATTTCAGAAATTTGAAAAAGCTCAATCAGTGAAGTTGTGAAGTATAAATTAATATGATATTTGAATAATTCCTAATATATTCGGTAAAATCTTAAATTTTTACCTAATATACTCGGCAAAAATTCATTCGGATGAAGCGAATTTTAAATTTCATAAATTTTTCCATTATCTTAAATTGGACACAAAACATTGGTTGTTTATTTATATGTAATTTCAATTCCTATTGTAATAGGGTTTAAACATAATTTCAATTCCTATTGTAATAGCTATTAAAATGGACAAAACAAATATTGAGGATTTTTATGTTAAGTGGCAGGCAAATTTGCCGCAGAGGATTGACGGATATATTTATGATGAAAATAAAAGGATATTGCCAACAAGATTTATTTTTGCAAAATTTAAAAAAATTTTTGAAAAATTTTTAAACAACGAATTATTAGAAACAGAGAAAATTATCCTGATGCCGGGAATTAGAGGTATTGGTAAAAGCACACTTTTATCTCAAATATATAAGTTCGAGAAATTCCTGAAACCGAAAGATGAAAGAATTTTAGAAAATATTGGCAAGCTGGATGAAAGAGTGTTCATAGATGTCAGCCAACTCAGATTTGAGAAAGTATCTTTAAAGGATTTCTTTAATTTTTATGAAGAAGTTAAGGGATTTCATTTTGAAAATCCGCAAAAAAAGATTTTGATATTACTTGATGAAGTTCATTTTGACGAAGATTGGGGTTTGTTTCTAAAAACAATCTTTGACAGAACCAGGGGACACAGGGATATTTTGATAATAGCAACAGGTTCGTCTGCTTTGCAAATAAATATGATTCCTGACATTGGAAGAAGAACAGATGTTCAGGAAATTTATCCGATGAAATTTAGCGAGTATTTAATTTTAAAATATAACAAATTTCCAACATCGGGATTATCCGGCTATCTTCAAGATGCGTTATTCAATTCTTCTAATGCAACAGATGTCTTTAAAAAATTAGAGATAAAATCAAAAGAAATACGAAGATTTTTTGTGGAATCAGTTCCCTTTCAATCTGAGAAGGATTTTTTTGAATCAGGGAGCTTTCCTTCAACAATAAAAATTGAAAACAAACAAAAAGCAATGGAAAAAATCAAAACCATCATAGATGGAGTTATTATAAAGGATGTTGTTACCCTTCAAAACTTCAAGACTCATACCATTGCGAAAATCAGCGAATTACTTTATCTTTTAGCAAAGTCAGATGTGATTAGTTACGACAAACTAAATAAAACCTTAGGAATCGGAAGAAACGAAACACTTGAATCATTAATTGATGTTTTAGTAATGAGTGGGATAATAGTGAAAATGAAAGCTTATGGAGTGGCTTATGGAAGCACAAGAAAAACACCAAAACTTCTTTTTATAACGCCATCTTTGAGAGGAGCCATATTAAATAACTATTATCTTCCGGGAATTGAAGGCAAAAAACTTGAAGATTATTTTGCTTTGATTTATATGGAAGATTTGAAGGATAAATTTGCTTCTGATATTTCTTATGACTCTGCAGAGGGCGGGGCGGATTTCGTTTTAACGATGAATGACCGAAGTAAGATTGTAATAGAAGTCGGATTTAATAAAGAAGATATTGGGCAGGTTATAAATACACAGAAAAAAGTAAACGGAAAATACAGCATAATTTTCGGGAGTGAAAAATTAGAATTGGTAAATGATTCAATTGTTAAAGTTCCTTTGAGATATTTACTTTTGCTATAATTTTGCTTTTTATAATAAACAAAACGCATTCAAACGAAAATATAATCAAAAATATCCCCCTTTGCATCCTTAATTTCCATCCGGTCAGTTAAATTTTTAAATTTTCCCCCGTTAATTCCGTTTGCCAGAATCGCACCTCCCCTGCTTGCAGAACTCCAATTCAGTTTTCCGGTTTTTTCAATGTTTTTAGTCACAAATATTCTTCCGAATTTTCTTTCCATTCCTCCTTTAATTTCACCTTCCACAAATCCTGAAATTTTCCCGCACAGATAAATTTTTGAAATTTTTGAATCCGACAATGCAGAAATATCCTTAATGAGCCCGTCTATAAAATAGTTGTAGGCAATGACTCCGTTTTCTGACTTTTTATAATTTTTGAAAAATTCTTCCGGAGTGACTTTTTGCTTTATTACACTCAAAACACCGCCTGAAAATTTCTCAACCTTCCGGTTATTTATTATTTCTTTGTCTATCTTTCCGTGTGCCAAAAATCCCGATGATGCAATTGTTCCTCCGATGCCGTCACAAATTTTCCCGTCACAAATTTTCAGAAAAGCGTTAAACCCGTATCCGATTTCGGCAAGGATAAATTTTTCCACCTTAAAATTTTTTGATAAGGACAAAGCATAAATTGCAGAGCATAATTTATCAGAAGTTCCTAAATCCACCACATTAACCTTTTTAAAATTTTCAATAGTTGGAAGGTGCTTTACGGAAGGAATAATATATGCGTTAAATTTTCTTTTCTTTGCTTCGCTCAAAAATTTCCTGATTCCGATGGATTCTTTCTCGTCTTTATTTTTAAGAGAAATTTTAAACAAATCACCATCATTCAGTTCGGAAATGTGTTTTAAAGGCAATCCGTATCCCGATGGAAGAGTTATGCAGTCGGCATTAAAATTTTCAATTAAATTTATTACCTCATTGACATTGCTTTTAACTTCTTTTGTGGGAATTGTTGTCTCAAATTTAAATTTTGTCTTTGTTTTTCCTTTTTCTTTGTATTCTTCAAGAACGGAAATTGCCCATTTTGATGTTCCTGCATCTATTCCGATAGTGAGCATTTGGATAAAGATATTGAAAAAGAAAATTTACATCCTTTCATTTTTGTTTTTGATTTTCTGAATTCTCTTTTGACATTTTTTCACAAGAGTTTTGCTAGGACAAAATACAAGAAGAATAATAAAAAGAAGATATTCTTATTCTCCAATCATTCGCCTTCCTAATTCAGTTGTTCTGGCTGTTCCACACCAATCCTTAAAATTAGTCCCTAATCGTATTAATCCTTCTTCAGCAAGTTCATTAATTAAAAAATTGTCGTTATCATCTTCATTTATTTTTTGCGGAGAAAGAAATTTTTTAAGAATTCTATACTCCTCCTCGGATACACAAACCCCTTTTTTTTGTTTTGCGGAATACATTTTTCGTTTTTACATAATTTCTCTACTAATTATACATTACTTCTAAATAAATTATTTTTTTATTAATAAATCATTGGCGTCAGCTTAAGGAAAATAAGTTCGCTTCGCTCTCATTTAAAAATGCTACAAGCATTTTTAAAGATTGAAAACTTATAGTTTTCAGTATATTTTCAAACAAGTTTGAAAATAACCTCACTTCGTTCGGATATTTACTCACTTCGTTCGTAAATAACAAAAATCATAAGTCCTGCCAATCACCTCACTATCGTAAAAACCTTCAAGGTTTTTGGGATATTCAAAAATCACCTCACTTCGTTCGGAGATTTTCAAATCTCTATGATTTGAAAATGCTTGAAGCATTTTTGATATCGTTCGGAGATTTTCAAAAACTTCGTTTTTGAAAATAGTAAGCAATTATTCGGATAGTAAGCAATTATTCGGACAGAAATTTCAAACGCCTGAAAATCTTAAGTTGACGCATATGAATATCTAAGATATAGATATCATTTTGTAAAATCCAACGATTTTATTTGTGCAATGGGCTATTGGATAATATCTGGCATTTCTACAGCAAACATTAAATTTTGTTAATTTGTTTGTTACTTTGCAAATCTAAAACTTCACTAACAAATTCTTTTGGTTCATCTACATTGATTACAATTTTATGGATGTCCATTATACCTAAAAATTTTACCGGAGTTTTCAATTCAATTAGTATTGGTTTATTTTTATAATGAACTGCAACAAAAATAGTTCTGCATCCGGGTATCACCATAAAACAACCTAAGGGAATTGTATACCAATAATTATCTTTGCACGCTTCGCTAAATGTTTTTGTTATGTTTCCATTCATTATTTTTAAATTTTTAATATTGTTTATAGGGACACCTATTTTTATGTTGCCCAACCTAAAAATTATTAAACTGTCTGTAAGGGTGTAATATGTGTGATAAATTTGAAAAAGCAGATACGCGGTGAAAATAAGAGTAAAAACAAAAAGAGACAAGTTACTATTTACTATAGAAACATATGCCATGCTAAATGCAACCACCACAAGAAATACTGCTGTTATTGTATCCCACAAACCATGCGAAGGTTTAAAATCTATTTTTTTATTTGTTGCCATTTTACGTGTAAATATATTAATCGGAGATATTTTGTTTATACCATATCTTTGTCAATAGATATTAATTTCATTGTAGCTATTTCGTTGCCATTTGATATTGTTATTGCTTTTACTAATAGGGCGTCCTAATGCTCCAAAAAACCACCCCGAACCCAATCAAACGATATTGGTTTTTTTTGAAACCAGCATATTTTGTGGGTTTTTAAGGTAAAAACTCGTTAATCGGCACCAGTAAGCAGGTGGTTTTTTCAAGTGTTAGGACGCCCTACTTACATATAAATAAATATAAATTACTGAAGTTTTAATTTTTATGTTAAGTTTTGTCTTTCAATAATGAAGTATAAATTAAATTTGTGATATAAATTTTTGATAGTAATTGTAATATAATTGCTTTTTTAAAATGATAAAAAAAGAAATAACTACAAAAAATTATGGATGTTTAATTGACAGGATTGCAGAAATTTTAACCGAAGCAAGAAGCAAAGTAGTAAGAGAGATTAACAAGGCACGGGTTTTGGCATTTACAAACAAAGTGAGTAAATTTCCGAACAAAGTGAGGCAATATTGGGAAATCGGAAGAGAGGTTGTTGAGTTTGAACAGAAAGGTAAAATGCGGGCTGAATATGGAGAAAAATTACTTATAAAACTTTCGGCAGATATGACTGCTAAATTTAGTAAAGGGTTTTCCGAGAGAAATTTAAGGAATATGTGGGCTTTTTATCTTAATTTTCCAATTTGGCAGACACTGTCTGCCAAATATCAGAAATTCCATGCAATGTCTGGAAAATCCGAGACACTGTCTCGGAAATCTAAAGATAAAAAATGCCGGACACTGTCTGGCAAATTTATAATTCGGCAGACACATTCTGCCAAATCTTTAGAATGTCTGAAATCCGAAACACATTCTCAGAAGTCCATATTTCAACAGACACTATTTGTTAAATTTGAATGAATATTATCAAAATCAATACAAATGATGTAAAAAGGATAAAAATGATAAAAAAGGCAGAAAAAGAAGAAAAAACAAAAAATACTGAAACGGAAAAAACCGCAGACGAAATTTTTAAGGAATTCAGGGAAATTTCAATCTCTGAGTTTTTCAGAAAAAACAGAACACAATTGGGATACAGCGGAAAGGCAAGAAATTTAACAACAATCATTCACGAACTCGTCACAAACGCGATTGATGCCTGCGAAGAATGTGAAATTTTTCCCGAAATAGAAGTAAAAATTGAGAAAATAGATAACGAGCATTATAAATTTTTTTGTAAGGACAATGCTTACGGAATTCCAAAAGAGCATATCGGAGATGTTTTCGGAAAGATGTTGGCTGGAACGAAATTTCATCGCAATGTTCAGATGAGGGGACAGCAGGGACTTGGCGTATCCGGAGTTACGATGTTCTGTCAGATGACAACGGGAAAACCAATCGGAGTCATTACCAGAACAAAGGCGGAATGTATTGAAGCAAAAATAATGATAGATGTCTCGGCAAACAAACCGATAATAGTTGAGGAAAAAAATTGCGAATTAAATTTATTCGCTTCAACGGGAACAATTATTGAAGGAGAATGTAAAGAAGCAATTTATATCAACAACGAGAGCGGTGTTTTTGAATATCTGCGAAGAACGGCTATTGCAAACCCGCATGCAAAAATTACATTTACCGACCCTGATGGCAGGAAGACCGTATTTGAAAGAACGGGTGGTGAAATTTTAAAGAAGCCGAAGGAGCTCAAGCCACATCCGAGAGGAATAAATATAGATGACCTCATCCGTTTGTCCAAAAGAGAAAACATATCTGTCTCATCCTTTTTAATCCACTCTCTTTCAAGGGTTACACAGGATAAAATTAATGAACTTCGCACAATGACAGATGTTGATTTAAACAAAAGAGCAGATGAAATGACATGGCAGGATGCGGAAAAAATAATTAATGCCTTTAGGACTATTAAATTTCAGGCACCGTCATCAGAGGGATTACGAACTATCGGAGAAGAGAATATTAAAAAGGCACTGGCAGCAATAATCAATCCGGAAATTTTATTCGTTATAACGAGAAAGCCGTCTGTCCATTCCGGGGGCTATGCTTTTCAGGTTGAGTGTGCTTTTTGCTACGGGGGAAATGCAGGAAGGAGAACATCAGAAGGAAAAGTAAAATCGGAAATTATGAGGTTTGCAAATTCCGTACCTTTGTTGTTTGATAACGGCGAATGTCTGGTAACAAAGGCAATTTATGATATTGACTGGAAAAAATATGAAATTAAGGACTTTGATAATTCGCCGATAACGGTTTTTGTAAATGTTGTTTCAACTTATATTCCTTATGCATCGGCAGGAAAGCAGAGCATTTCCTTTGAAGAAGAAATTTTTAAAGAAGTAAAATACGGATTGATGGATGTGGGAAGAAATATTTCGGGTTATATTTCCAAAAAGAAAAATGCCGAAACAGAAAAAACCCGGCTGAAAATTTTAACTGCTTATTCAATGCCATGCTCTGATGCGGTGAGTATATTGACAGCAGGCAGTTATGATGAAATTTATGCGAAATTTAACAAAGTGATTGAAACAAAATACAAAAACACTGAAAACGAAGATGAAGAAAATCAGGATACGACGAACATAAATAATTCAAATAATAATTCAGACAACTCTTAATTTTATATTAAATTTTATAAACTGAGCAAATATTAAATTTTATATTCAGAATGAAGTGTGTAAGCTGTGGAAAGGATGTAACGAACTATGTTGAATTTAAATGTCCGAAGTGCGAAGGAGAAGAAAAATACAAAATTGTCAGATGTGATGCGTGCAGAGTGTTGGGAAGAAAATATGCATGCCCGAAGTGCGGATTTACAGGGCCTTAAATAAGTTAATAAATTATGACAATAATAACCTGTGATTTAAATTTAGCAATAAAATTTCTGGACGAAGGAAAAATTATCTGTTATCCGACAGATACTGTTTATGGAATCGGATGCAGGATAAATTTTCCCGAAAGCATAAAACGAATCTTTGAAATAAAGAAGAGGGATTTTATAAAACCGCTTTCTGTGGCAATTCATGATTTAAACAAAGCAAAGGAATTTGTGAAATTAGATGATGAGATGGAAAAATTTATAAAGCAGCACTCGGACAAGCCATATACTTTCATTGTTCCGAAAACAGATAAAATTTCTGACATTATCACTGCCAATAAAGATGTTGTGGGGATACGAATCATTAATGATGAGAAAGTTAGGGTCTTGACAGAGAAATATCCTATAATTACAACAAGTGCAAACATAAGCAGTAAGCCGCCTGCAAAAAATTTTGAAGAAATTGATGAAAGAATAAAGAATGCTGTTGATTTGATTTTAACAGGGGAATGTAAATACAAAACACCCTCAACAATTATTGATTTGGGAAATTTTAAGATAATAAGAGAGTAAAGAGAATAATTGGCATTGTTAATTTAGTATAGTTTTCATAATTTTTGTGCAGCATTAAATTATTTAAGATGGAATATTGCCCAAACTGTAAAAGTAAAAATATTCGCAAGGATGGAATTGTTAAACAAAAGCAAAGATATTTATGTAAAGACTGTCAATATCATTTTACAGTTTAACAAGTTGGCAAACCCTTTAAATTAAAACGTGACGCATTAGTTTTATATCTTGAAGGTTTAGGTTTCCGCTCAATAGGTCGTTTTTTGGGCGTAAGTCATGCTCATTTTGTTGCAATGGCAGATAACGGAACGAGTATATCCGAAGTTGCGGAGCGCAGCGGAGCAATTTCCCAAAGGGCGTAAGCGGATATACTCTGTTATCGGAGTGTGATAGCACCGAGCGGAATGAAGTGGAGCGAGAGTTTTTGAGGGCACTAACCTTTTTATCTTTCTTACTTCCTCTGGGCTGAACTCTTTTCCAGAAAAGTTTGCAATAGTTTGCCTAAATGTTCAGATTTAAGTCCAGTCCCATGTTCTATAATATACTCTCGTATAGATTCTTTGTCTGCTGAGCGATAGATGTCCAACTAAAATGTTCCTTAACTCTCTTTCTGCCGTTTTCTCCGAGTTTCCTCGCCAATTCTCGATTCCTAAGCAGATGATTGATGTAGTAGGCGAGTTGCTTTGGTTTTGCCGGTTCCACCAGCATGCCCGTTTCTTCATGAATTACGACTTCCTTTATACCACCAACAGCAGATGCCACGATAGGAGTTTTACATGCCATAGCCTCTATATTTACAATACCAAATGGTTCGTAAATTGATGGACACACAAATACTACCGCTCCACTATATAGCTCAATATATTGTTCTTCTCTGAGTAGTTTGTTTATCCATATAATATTTTTCTTCTGTATCATTTTTTGCATCATCTCTTCCTCAACCTCTTTAGTATCCGGCGCGCTGGTACAGATAACGATTTGTACGTCTTTTTCAATATAGTCAGCTGCTTCTATCAGATAAATCATCCCCTTCTGTCTTGTTGTGCGACCAACAAACAGGATGTAGTCGTGATCAATACCATACTCCTTTTTTGTGAAATCAGTAAGAGTTTCCTTCCATTTGTTCAAGTCTATTCCATTGTATATCACTACTATACGATCCTCTGTAATGTTGAAATGCTTCAGAATATCCTCCTTAACATTTTTTGAAACAGCGATCACCCTATCCGCTGATTCAATAGCGGTCTTTTCTAACCAACTGCTTAGTTGATATGCTCTTCCAAGTTGTTCTTCCTTCCATGGACGTGAAGGCTCTATGCTGTGACAAGTAACTACTAAGGGCAATTTATATAATCTCTTAGCTAGAAAACCTGCAAATGAAGCGTACCATGTATGTGAGTGGATAATATCTGTATCGATCATGTCCCGCGCCATCAAAAGGTTTATAGAGATCGTGCTAAAGGGTAGATAAAAATGTGGATCGTTGCATTCCTTCAGTCTATCACATGGCTGATACCCCTTGACTTTGAGATGTTTTTCCTTAATATTCTGGTTACCAAAACATTTGACTTCGACGTCCATTATTCTTGAGAGCTCATGAGCCAAATGTCTTAAATGGACGCCTGCTCCACCATAAACGTTGGGTGGGTATTCCTTTGCCAACATTGTTACTTTCATAATATCCTCTAATTTTACTTCAAATGGGCAAGAACGCTGCGGGCTTCAGCCCGCAGATGAATTGCCCCAATAATGTAATAAATTTCAATAAATTAATTTTTGTGGTCTCCACCAAATTTTTCGTAAATATAAATATCTGTCGGCTAAAGCCGACAGTTTTTTAGTATGATTTTGTATATTTTTGGTTATAGGTGACTTTCTGCAATGCTTTTATCCATGGTTATGTACTGCTTGATACTGCTCTCTGAAGAGGGCAGATTCTCTTTCATTGAATAAATTTTTAGTTTCTCTTCCAATTTTTTAATAATAAAATCTATATTGAAAATATCAAATGAAAAATTTAAATTTGGAAAAAGTGAATTCAACATTGGTAAAACCCTATTATCTTTTATTTCATCAAGAAACCGATTCGGATTTCTTAATTTTTTTAGATAATCAGTTATTTGAATACTTACATTATAATCTAATTTGGTATTCAGCAATTCACATGTTTTAAAAATTCGTAAAATTCTATAAAAATCAATGCCTAAAACTCCATTAGTAAGATACCCGATATTATTATAAATATGTTCAATATAATCAGTTGGCCAGATATTACCCTCAAAATCAAGCGCTAAACGATTAATTGTAAGTTCAGAATATGCTCCAAAGATTTGGTTATTATTATCAATAAAAATATCGGGAAATAATTGTTCTCTTTTATCTTTAACCACCACTAAACCAAGTATATCGATCGTTGTATTGCCAAAAGGAACAGACCCTTTTTCGATAAAATCATCAATTTTACAGTTTAGTATATTATCTAATTTAAATAATTCTTTCTGGATTATCGGTAATATTTCATATTTATTAATTGGCGAACATAAATCAATTAATGATGGTGAAGGAATATTTAATCGAATAGCTATATCAATATCT
The DNA here is from genome assembly GCA_018260615.1 of Candidatus Altarchaeum sp. Taxonomy (GTDB): domain Archaea; phylum Altiarchaeota; class Altiarchaeia; order Altiarchaeales; family Altiarchaeaceae; genus Altiarchaeum. The sequence continues at coordinate 8,267 of JAGWDQ010000142.1, read as the reverse complement.
TTATATGGTCGATTTAAAATTATATCACGAACCGCACCACCAACAATAACAATATTATTTAAATCATTATTACGCAATAAAGTGATAAAACTATTCAAATCTCCATCTATGTCTTTTATGTTAATTTTCATCTGCACATATTCTTTTTATATATTGATATTGCTTTTTCACAAATATTAAGTGTTTGATCAATGTGTTCTTCGGTATGATCGAATGATAAAAAGAAAACTCCAACAAAATCATCACTTAATATACCTAAATTTCTCATTATTTCTGAGATACTAATCCACAATTCTCGGTCTGTTCTTTTCCACCAGGTTTTATAATCAATTGGTTTAGATTCTCCAATTGTAATTCCAAACATTGTTCCTACCCCATTCCATTGAGAAGGAATACCAAATTGCCTTAGTATATCACAAATCCCTTGAGCTAATCTTTCACCTTTTTTAGATAGTGAACTATAATCTGCCTGAGATAGAATTGATAAAACTACTTCAGCAGCAGATGTAGAGACAAGATTACCGTAATAAGTACCACAATGAAATACCTTATCAGGTCCTACAAGTTCCATTAATTCTTTTTTTCCACCAATTGCTGCAATAGGAAAACCATTAGCCATAGCCTTACCATACATAGTTAAATCGCTATTTATACCAAAAAGTCCCTGTGCCCCTTGAAGACTTACTCTAAAACCAGTTTTTACTTCATCAAATACAAGAATAACACCATAGTGTGTACACAGTTCTCTTACAGATGCCAAATAATCAGTATTTGGCATTATAGCTGCAACATTGCCAAGAATTGGTTCCATAAAAACTGCTGCAATTTCGCTTTGTTTAGTTGATAATATTTTTTCTAATATTTCAATATCATTAAAAGGAATTGTAATTATCGACTTTTCAACATCTTTATAAAAACCCGTTCCAATAGGAAATGGACCATTATCTAAATTATCGCCGTCAACTCCCGGCACATCATGTGCCAAAATATCAAAATTACCATTATAATCCCCTTGAATTTTAATTGCAATACTCCCCCCTGTAAAGGTTCGTGCAATTCTAAACGCAGTGATAGCAGCTTCAGAACCGGAATTACATAGTCTAACCATTTCAACAGATGGTGAGATTTCAACTATTTTCTTACAAACACGATATTCACTCTCGGTTGTAAATGCAAACGATGTTCCCTTTTTAATTGATTGTGAAACAAACTGGTTTACAGTATCATTACCATGCCCTAATATAACAGGGCCCAAACCTAACATATAATCAATATACCTATTCCCATCTAAATCAAATAATTCTGCACCTTTACCATGTGACACAGCAATTGAATTGCGAGTTCTGACATTTGAACTGGCACCACCAGGTACTATTTTAGATATTTGTTCTAAAAATGATGTGGACTTTTGAATTGATTTTGTCATATTGTCTTAAATTATTTTATAGTTTAATTGGTTTAAAAGTAACTGATTTTGTTCCATTTGGTAGAGTTATGTTCTCAACAATATCCCATTTTATAATGCCAATATCGGGTAAAGATTCAAAATAATTTCCAGTATATGAAGGTGCAAAATAGAGGGTTATAGATGTTTTATTTATGATTGCTTCAAAAATAGCAATATAATATGCAAATTCGAGTTCATGATAAGAATTCTTTAACCAACACCCCATCTGGGCACTTACTGGATTTCCAACATGATCAATCGTGTCATGAACACCCCCATGTATAGAAATAAAACAACCCAACCAGAAATTAACTATTGATCTTGCAATGTCAAGATAGTGATTATCGTTAAAAAGCAAGTATCCTAAATATGCCGTAACACATAATTGTTCTTGAGACCACCAAACATAATCACTATGAAAAACAAATTCGCCTAATTGATTTCTTTTCCAATATCTTATCATAAAATCATGTACGCCGCCCCTCAAAGGATCCCATGCCCCAACAATTATAAGGTTATCAAGAATATTCTTTATTGCTTGTTTAGTCTTATTTTGTAATTCCCTTGGTAAAAATGGTAAGCATACTGCTAAAACTCTGGCAACTTTCGCTGTGGCTCCACAACTGCCTGCCAAATCTGCGGTTGCATATTCATTTCGCCAGGGCGAAGTATTTAAAGTCCAATCAGAATTAAAAGATTCAATAATAAAGGGATTATCTTCAATTAAATGATGATCAACAATCAACTTACAAATTTCAATAGCAACAGAAGTTGGATTAAATTTATTAGTATGAATATTCAATTCTTTTGCGAATATAACAGTTGCAGCTAATACATCAGCTGATGATGTAAATGATTTAGTATCAGTGACTTTAGGTATCGGTAATAGTGTGTTTCTATCTATTGCATCATAAAAACCACCATATTTAGAATCATAAAATAACATTAAGGATTCTAATGCTTTTATTATAAAATTATATGTCTCATTGTCACTTGTTGCTGCATAGTATCTTAATAAGCCGGTTAAACAATACTCATGAACAAAAATATTATATAAAGAACTTGCAAGCTGATGGTGATTTCCGTTGCGCAGCTGACGAGAACGAAATATTATATTACCTTTTATTTCATCCTTTGATTTTTTCAAAAACTCCAGAGTATGAATTGCAGCATTTAAATATTCTGATTTTCCAGTAAGTTGAAAACCAAAAGAAAAACCTGCAAGGGATCTTGATGTAAGATATGACCATTTGTCATCTCTATCTGGTCCCATAATCTGTACACCGCCATTTAAAATATTCCCATAAACACCTCCAAATTCTATGTCCATAGTAGGCAACCAAAAAGATGCAAGCCAATCAGCAGAGACACAATGAAAATATGGATTTTTAACAAGTTCGTTATTGATTCCAAAGCTAACTAATCTTAAAATTGTATGATGGCGTGGTTTTATATCAGCTGGTGAATTATAGATAACAATTTTAAATATGCAGATATGATTGATTAAATCGTAGTGGGATATTTTCTCATAATGAAAGCCTTGATTATCAATTTTTACAAGTTTTTTAATTTCGGATGAAGCATTAAAACTGAGATATGATTCTCCAGCATGAGTCTTAACAGTTACATTAGCACCTTTTATTTTAGTAATACGACCTTGTATAATAGTAGTAATTGCAAATGAATTTTCAATATTATTTGTAATCTGAGATGAAAATTGTAACCGCGACAATTTATCTGTCTTCATTTCTTTTCTTTCTTCTTCCATCTTATATAGTAATTAAATTAAAATAATAATCAAATACCTATTAAAAAATTGTATGATCCAAAGTTAGAATTAACATAATAAAAATTTAAATTCTAAATGTTGTCCTCTCAAATATCTCAAACAAGAGATTGTCCATCGTTTCAAGTGCCCTCAAAAATTTCCGATAACGGAATCGGGCTATACGAAGTTTGCGACCATAGGGAGCAAATTTGGGCGTAACGAAGTGAAGCCGTATAGCCCGTGTTATATGACTCGTTAGAGTAAGGGAGCGACGCAAGGAGCGACCTCAGAGTTCCGAACCCCGTCTAAATTATCTTGAATGTATTGTTAATCAAGTTGTATTATTTTTTCGTAAGATATTCTGAAACCTGTAATGTAAGGATCCCAACTATTTATCTCGGTTTTTGATAATCCTTTTGAATCAAAAATGAGTTCCCCATTGATTTTAGTGCAATTATTGGGAAGTATGGTTTTTTCTACAATGACCTTGTGGTTTTTTGTTTGCGATTTTTTGAGCAATTCATTAGAATAAATTGGTTCAATCCAACTAACAAATATCTCGTCATTTTTTCCGTTACATAATGAAATCCAGTAAGAAAATCTTTGCTCACCTGTATTATTTCCAACGCTTCCCACCCCTTCGCCCCGAACAGGTATATATATGTCATTAGTATCTTGGGGTGTCCGATCAGTCCCCGCAGGCATCACAAAGAGAAGCAGGGATGCCAATAATGCAATTAATGCTAATATTCCAATTCCAATCAAGATTTTTTGATTGTTTTTCATCATAATGTATTATTCTCCTATTTTATTAAAATGTTTTGCCTTTTTTCAAGGGGTTCGGAATTTCATATAACAAGTTATATACGCAGTACTGCGTATATCCTTCCGATTTGGCATGATATCTGCATTGCGTATATCTCTCCAATTTGGCATGAAATCCGTAGTTGTTGCGTATATACTCATTTTGGATGAATTTTATAATTTTATTTTTAACGTTTGACATCGCAGTACATTCTCTCCTCTAAGTTTTAGAGATGCCTGAGTGGGCTTTTTATTAACGATGGAAGGGATGCACGAGTATTTTCCACCGGTCCCGCATTTGATTCCTTCGGACTGTGAGTTCATTTTCACAAAATATAAATATGAATAAAAATTTCCAAACTTTGTAAATAAATATGACTGAAGTTTTGCGTTTTGAAAATTTTATTTCTTTTTATTAATTGGGTAAGATAACATTAAATATTAAATAAAAAGGTAACTACTCACCCATCCTAAAAAATTATTGGTAAATTTTTGATTTTTTGTATTTTTTTTGAAATTTTCACAGGTAAATTTCCTACCCCGTGAGTAGTTACATAAAAAGATAATATGGAACTTCCTATTGTTGAATTTCCAAAATATATTAAGGACTGAAATTTTGCGTTTTGATCAAGTTTGGAATTTTGGATAACGGAACAAGTGTATCTGAAGTTTTGCGTAGCAAAATTTCCTGAAAGGCAAGCGAAGCGTAGCGGATACACTTTGTTATACGCCGTAGCCATTCACTCTCCCCTTGTCTTTCGAATCATCTCTTTAAGGCTTGATGCAACTATGGAACGGAGATGTTCTGTTGTCTTATAAAACTGTATTCTCATAGGGGCAATATCGAAGTGAATTGTAGTCCCCTCTTTTGCTACCAATAAAATATCTAATGGCTCATTCCCCACTCCATGAGCAAATCCAAGTTCATAGTACACATTTGGGCGTTCATGAGTGAGGTCAAATATGATAAACTCGGCTCGTTCAATGAGATTAGTAATCTCTCTTATGATAAAACCTGCCCCCACATTTTCGTCCACCCTTTTTGTTCTGAGCCCTAATTTTGAGCATTCATCCTTAATTGCAGAGTAAACTTCTCTCATTTCGTCACCATGAAAAGGCATAGCGACAAATACCATTCCTTGTTCAAAACTCCCATGATCGTCAGGGTCATAATCCATGCGTCCAAATTCTTTATCCATAAATGTATGTTTTCGGCCCATATTTTTTCCTCCATATACTGGCTATGGTGGATAACATGTTATATCCGCAGTTGTTGCGTATATCCTCCCGATTTGACATTATATCTGCATTACATATATAACTCCAATTTGACATGATATCCGCAGTTGTTGCGTACATGCTCTTTTGACAGCATATCCAAGCTTCAACTTCCAAACTGGTTAGTGTATTCATCTTTTTGGCAAATCTTATAAATTTATCTTTTTTATCACTTGACATCACGGTACATCCTCATCTCTAAGTTTTAGAGGTGCCTTAGGCAGGCTTTTTATTAACGATGGACGGAATGCACGATTAATATCCACCGGCACTGCATGAGATTCCTTGGTGCAAATAATAAATACAAAACTCAAATTTTGCATTTTGAAAAATTTATTACTATTTATTAATTGTTAAGTTAATGCTAAATATCTTATAAAATAATGTTTGCGTTTTGAATGCCTGCCTTCTTTTCAAATTATTTCTTAAAGGTAAATTTATGAGTGGCAAAATTTTAGCAATTTTTTTAAATTTCTTCCGCAATCTTTAAAACATCGGAAAATATTGACGAAGATGTTTCAATTGCTCCCGCCCCTCTTCCTATTATAGTTATATCTTTTGCTATGTCTGTGTCTATCATTACCGCATTTAAATTTCCTCCTATGTTCAACGGACTGTCTTTCCTGATTAACCGCAAAGAGACCTCTGATTTATTACAATCGCCAATCAATTTTATAACATAGTTATGCTCCTTCGCTAATTTTATCGCCTCTTCAGTAATTCCTGTTATGCCTGAAATTTGGACATCCCCGAAATTTATTTTTCTTTTCATAAGTGCATTTGCTGCAATAACTACCTTAACCGCTGTATCGTAACCGTTAAGGTCATAACTCGCATCTCTTTCTGCATATCCCAGTTCCTGTGCCTCCTTTAATGCAGTGTTAAAATCAGTTCCCTCGTCGGTCATCTTTGTCAATATGTAATTTGTTGTTCCGTTGAAGATTCCGTAAATGTTGTTGATTGTATTTATCTGCAATGTTTCTCTGTAAAGGTTAAATAAAGGAATTGCTCCCGCAACTGTTGCTTCGTATAAAATTTTTTTGTTATGTTTTTTTGCTAACTCTGTTATTTCGTTAAATTTTAAAGCAATCGGTGACTTATTTGAGGTTACAACATGCTTATCGTTGTTTAAAGCATTAATGATATTGCTTAATCCGGGTTCTCCGGTCTGAATATTTCCGGGTGTTAGTTCTAAGGCAATATCCGCATCAACCTCTTCAAGCACATCTTTTGCCGTCTTTTTAGAAAAATTTTTGTGTTCGTTAAATTTTTTGTTTTTGGCAAGTTCAAGGACTTCATTTAAATTTATTCCTTCTCCGCTATGAACAATTATTGAGCCGTTCCATTCAGAGATTGCCCTGACATTAAATTTATATCCCAGTTCGGCAAGAAATTTCTCCTTTCTGAGCAGGACATCTGAAAATCCCTTTCCGATGTTTCCAAATCCGATGATGATTAAATTTATGGTTTTCATTTTACTTTCCTCTTTAAAACATTTAATCCATGTTCCGGACATATAATTTCCAAATCATATTTATCTTTAATCACTCCCTTATATCTTCCAACAGAGTACTCATCTTTCGTAACAAAATAATCTGCTCTTTCCAATATTGCAGTTGTCAGTAGAATAGCGTCCTGGGTTTGCATCGCTATATTTTTTAGAATTAATGAAGCATAAACATCAAAGTATCCTTCATCTTCGTAAGGAACAGGCAGAATCTCAATTTTTTTCATCAATTCGTGAAAAGCGTGAGCAATAAAATCACGTATCTTGATTATGAACTCTTCATCTAGTTTTAATTCTCCTATTAACCTCCTGTCTGACCAGCGGGAAAGAGGATATCCTTTTTCAAACAGCATTACGGATTTTATCTCGTCCTTAATTCCGGAAAATACTTCATTAAGAGTCAAATCAACCACATAAAATTTATTAGAATCCTTTTCCTGCTTTAGTATCTCATCAACAAAATTTATAGAGTCCTCATATCTCTTCAAGTATGTACTAACTAACTCCTCCGAAAATTTATAATAATCAACTATAAGCCAACGAAGAATGTGCCTTCCCATAATCCAATACACAATAATATTACTATCCGGCACCCAAACTTTTGGTTTTGTCTTTACCATATCCATTTTTTCTCTTTTCTTTCCTTTTCATCAGAAGACCAAAGACCCTTTCTTCCGGAGGATGTTGTTCTTTGTCTTACTTCATAATATTCTTTAGTGAAAGGATTGTATATTCTTTTCCTCTCTTTTTTTTCCTTTGTCATTTTTATCCCTGTTATATTTTGAATTACAATTTAGATTACAATTATAATTATTTTTAAATATTTTGAATTAAGACTCAGGGTGGAAAATTTTATGTAAAAATTAAGTAACTACTCACGGGTTAACAAAATTTACCTGTAAAACTTTCAAAAAAACACAATTTTCAAAACGCAGAGTTTTGAAAATACACGAACGAAGTGAGCGTAAAAATCAAAAAATTTACCTGTAATTTTTTGGGATGGTGAGTAGTTACAAAATTAATTGTTAGTATTATTAATTTAATCTTGAAAACAAATTTTTAACATTAAAAAATAACAATATGGATTTCCAAAAGTTTTTTTATATTGCAGGAACTATATTTTTTATTTGTGCGGCGGTCTTTGTAATAATGCTCATAATAATGCTCGCAAGCTCTTTCTTCGGGTCGCACTTTTCTCCGGATTAGAATTTTTGAACGGGAAATAAAATTTATGCAAAATTTTTTATCGTACAGGAAAGTTCGTTTTATTATTCTCACACGGAGACACCGTCACCTCGCTCTTGCTCGGAGATTTTCAAAACTCTGCGTTTTGAAAAAGACACAAAGGAGAAATATACTGAAAATTCTTTGAGAATTTTCAATCTTTAAAAATTTACGAAATTTTTTAATACTGAAAATTCTTTGAGAATTTTCAATCTTTAAAAATCTGCTGATTTTTAAAT
>JAGWDQ010000141.1 GCA_018260615.1 Candidatus Altarchaeum sp. | reverse complement strand
TTTATCCTTATTGCTTCTCTGTATTCTTTCTCTGCTTCTTCATAGCGTTTTAAATTTTGCAATAAATTTCCTAAATTATTATGTGCTTCAGCATCATTTGGATTTATCTTTATCACCTTTTCAAAATATTTAACCCCGATTTCTCGCTTTTCATTATCTTTTTCTTTATCTGCTTCTATTGCAATGTTTGTGCCGATTGTATAAAGAACGGATAAATATTCCTTTGAACTGATTGCATCTGGAAATTCCTTCAAGTATCCTCTAACATCCTTTCTAAAATTTATCACTTTTTCTATTTCTTTTATCAAATATTCTCTACACACCCACGGATGAAATGTGGCAATATCTTTTTTTGCATCAATAGATATCAAACACACAATATGCTTTTGGAGTTTGTCCAAATAGAAATCAACATTTTCTGCAATATTCTGCCTTTCTAAAATATACTTTGAGTATTTGCCTTCATAAGCAGATATTGCAAAGATTCTCATCAGAATTTCTTTTAAAATGCCTTTATTTACTTCATCATTTATCTTTTCCAATTCCTCTTTAATTTTGTCGCATTTGTAGTTTTTTAAGTTTTCAACCACTAATTTAATATCTCCTTTTAATTTCTCCGGTGGAAAGTTCTCTTTGTTTCCTAATTCTATCAACATTGAAAAAGATCCTGGAGAATTAGCATACATCTCAAATACATCTGCAATTTTTGAAATATCCTCTTCAGTTAAGTCATCTCTATTGTTTTTAAGGTATGTAGATACATCTTCATAAACGAGATTAATATCTTTCTGTTCAACATAATTGTATCTTGGATATTTTAGTTCATTAACAATATCTTGCATTTCCTTTAATATTGTTTTCTCTTTTCTCTCGGCAAGAAGGACACAAATATTTTTATCGGGAAGTTCGCACACTCTTTTCACTAATGCCAATATCTTTTCTTTTACCTCGTAAGCCTTATCAATTACAACCAGTGCATTTTCATCGTTTTTTATTTTATCTATGAGATTCTCTTCGCCAATAGATGCAATCCTCCAGTAAACTTTCCAACCTTTTTGATAAAAATCATAGGCAATTCTCTTTAACAATATAGTTTTTCCACTACCACTCTCACCAATAACAAAAATATTTTTTCTTTCATCCTCAATTGCTTTTTCTATTTCATTACAAATAAATCTTTTCGTATCTGTGTTCTTGATTATTGGGTTCCAGCTTCCAATACCAAGTCCTTTTTTAAACTCGTTAATGTCTTTTTCAACATATTCTTCCTTTGTCGTTTCTTCTATTTGATCTTTAATATTTTGAAATCCGCATTTTTTAACCCATTCCTCTATTTCTTTTAATTCATTCATAATTTCATCAAATTTATTCCACATTTCTTCAAATTTGTCTTTATATTTCTCTAATTCATTCTTGATTTTCTCAATTTCTTCTGGATTTCTATCATCATATTCCTTAATTATCTTTTCAAGTTTTTCTAAATTTTCTGGTTTTGAGAATTTTAAAGATGCTTTAAAATTGAATAATGTAAATGGTTCATGACCTTCCTTTTTTTCAAATTGTTCTATTTCAGTTGGAGATGCTTTTTCTAATTCCGAAAGAAATTTAAAAGAAGTAGTTTCGCCTTTACCTTTTAATAATCCATATAGTAAGTTAAAAAAAGATACGCTGCTTATTCCAGAAAAACATATAAATGCACCAGTTGCCACAATTTCATTTTTAAATATATCGCTTTCAAAGAATTTCTTCATTGATTTCGACTCCAAAGTTTTCTCCATTATTGTTGTACATGTTTGGGCTCCGAATATTTTTTTGAATCCTTCGGATATTTTAGACAAAATTCCTGAAGAATTGCCAAAATCACACGAAAGTAATGCAAAAGGGGAGTATGATTCATAATACTTGTAAGTTCCAATCTTAAATTCTCTCTTAAATTCTTCAATAAATTTATATTTATATAAACATCTATCTAAAGGGGGAACTTTGTCTTTTTTAGGTTTTATTTTTTCTTTAATTATCTTTTCTGCTTCATCTTTTAGAATTTCAAATAGGGTAACCTTTTTGTAATTCTTAAATATTTCATGGTCTTTTATCTCTTTTTCATAAAGCCACTCAAATCTGTAAGGTGTTGTTGAAATACACATTGCTTTACATTTTACTTCATTTTTTAAAATTTTGAGCAAATTATTAAAAATTTCATTATCTTCCTTACATTTCATATAAACCTTATAGAAATCATCAATGATCACAATCTTATCCGAGAAATTTTCTGAAAAATTTAATGATTTTAACGACTCATATTTATCTATAAACACAACTTTAATATTTTCTTTATTTAATTTCGGAATTAATGTTTCTTTCAATTCGTATGTCTTTCCCACTGATGGCGCACCAAGAAGGACTATATTGATGCCATTCCGAAGATTCGCAGAGACATCATCAAAAATATTATTGCCTTTTTCATCTTTCTCCATTTTAAGAACATTAAATTTTAGAATTTAAATTTTAAATTTAACAATTAATAATTATTTTTCATATTATTAGACCTGTTGCGAAATAACTTAAACTCATAAATCGTCAGTTTTTTATTGGCCCTAATTTACCAATTTATAATAAGAGATTAAGAACTTATTACATGATAATTCCACA
>JAGWDQ010000140.1 GCA_018260615.1 Candidatus Altarchaeum sp. | reverse complement strand
TATTACAAACAAGTAGTTGGTTTTATCATCTTTCCACAAGTTATTGAGAAGTTACTTTTTATCCTATTAAAAATTTAGCCAATTCCATTATTTTGATATATGCCTTTGAATAGGGTGGAAGATTTATTAAAGGAATTGCACAGGCATTATATTCCGCAACATTTTCATCATAAGGAATCCTGCAAATTTCTAAAATTTTTGTGTTTGCGATTCTTTCTTTCAAAATTTTTAAATTTTCTTCATTTTTTACTTTATTTATAACCAAAAACATAGTGTCCTCTTTAACTCCCGCATTTACTGCAATTTTCTTTATCGTTTCCGCACTTCTAAAGCCGGCCTCGCATAAATCAGTAACAATGAGCAAAACATCCGCTCCTGTTGTCGTCTTTCTTGAAAGATGCTCTAAGCCCGCTGCACAATCAACAATCACAAATTTATAATTTTTCTGCTTCTCTTCCAAAACAAATCTTAAAACATCATTGACACTGCAATAACATCCTGCTCCTTCGCCTTGTCCCATCTCAATAAAGTCAAATTTTTCCGTGTGCGTTGTATTTTCAGAAATTTTCTGTTGTAAATAATCCAAAAAATTTACCTTTTTAACATTTGCAAAATTTTCTATGAGCTCTCCAATGCTCATTGATGGTTTTGTTCCCAACGCATCCGCAAAATTTGAGGCAGGATCTGCATCTATTGCTAAAATTTTTGCATCTTCCTTTAATTCCGCGATACATCTGACAAGCAAAGATGAAACCATTGTTTTTCCGACACCTCCTTTTCCGGCAATAACAATAATCATTTAAATTTGCTAAAATAATAATTAAATTTCATTTATTGGATTTATAATTAGTTTATAATTACAATGACAAATAAAATTACTTTGTGGATAGAGCCGAAAAATGTAGTCGGCGCATTGGGAAAAATTGCAGGAAAGATTGCCGAATTTAACGGGAATATCGTTTATATTGAACAGTTTGAAAGGATTGAAAGAATGTGGTTATATGTGGAAATAGAGACCGATGAACAGGTTCAACAAAAAGCAGCAGAAAAATTTGAAAATTTAATCACGGGCTTAAAGGAATTAGATGTTGTCTTGTCTGTTGATAATGTCTCATCTTTCAATGAAATTTACGGAAAAAGAATTATAGTAATCGGAGGCGGGGCACAGGTTGCAGCAGTCGCAGACGGGGCGATCAGCGAGGCAGACAGACACAACATAAGGGGAGAAAGAATCAGCGTTGATACAATTCCCGTTATAGGGGAGCATGAAAGTGCGGAAGCGGTCAGGGGAGTGGCAAGGTTGCCGAGAGCAAAAACATTAATACTTGCCGGCTCATTGATGGGCGGAGAAATTTCAAAGGCGGTTGAAGAAGTGAAGCGATATGGAATTAAGGTCATTTCTCTGAATATGGCTGGAAGTGTTCCCGACCATGCGGATTTGGTTGTTACGGATCCGATTCAGGCAGGTGTGATGGCTGTAATGGATATTGCATCAACGGCGAAATTTACTATAGATAAATTAAAGTCAAAAAAAAGGGTATTTTAAAAGGACAAATATACCAATATGGCATATAAAAGAGACGAAGAAAAATTTAAAGGTCTTGCAGAAGAAAGGACTGAAATTTTATTCTGGCTGGCAAAAGCCAACACGGAGGAAGTAGCAAAGGGCTATGTTAAATCAGCAATAAGAATAGCAAAATTTTGCAACCTGCGACTTGGAAATAAAAAGGCATTATTCTGCAGGCAATGTCAGACCTTTTTCAATTCGGAAAATTCAAAAGTGCGATTAAATTCAAAGAAAAAAAGGACTGAAATTTTATGTTTAAGGTGCGGATATAAAAGATTTTACGGATATGAAAGGGAGCAGAAGGAAAAGAGAAAGAAAAAAAATATTCTGGAAAGCGGGGAGCAATTAAGAAATAAGTTCAAGTGAAATATAAAAACATGAAAGATGGGTAAACCAACAGTAAAAAATAATGGGGTGGAAAAATTAGAAGGATATAATGAATTACTCTACGACGTTAAGAGTTTGCTTGAGAAAGCAAAATATCATGCTTATAAAGCAGTTGACAATATAAGGGTTCAGACCTATTGGCAGATTGGGGAGAGAATAGTAAGAGAAGAACTGCAGCATAAAGAGAGGGCCGGTTATGGGAAGAAAGTGGTTGAAAAACTTGCAGTTGATTTGGGATTTGCACGAAGATTAATGTTTGAGGTCGTCCAATTCTACAAAACATACCCAATTGTGCACGCACTGCGTGCACAATTAAGTTGGACACACTATGGAGCACTATTACGAATTAAAGATAAAAATAAAAGGGAATTCTATGAAAACTGGATTATTAAAAATGCGTGGAACACACGAGAACTGGAGAAACAAGTCAAATTCAATTTATATGAAAAAACATTAAAAGATGGAAAGATCGTCAAAATCACATCGTTACCTTTAAAGCCAGTAATTCCGGAAGAAGCATTCAAAAATTCATATAGATTTGACTTTTTGGATTTACCTAAAAAGCATAGTGAAAAAGACCTTGAGAACGGATTGCTTTTTAGAACAGAACAATTACTTCTGGAATTTGGCACTGATTTTGCACTTCTTGCAAGGCAAAAGCCGATCATTATTGATGGCGAATATCACAGGGTGGATTTAGAATTATATCACAGGGGGATCCCCTGCATCATATTGGTGGACTTAAAGATGGGAAAATTCAAAGCGGATTATGTGGGACAGATGAACAAATACCTGAATTACTACAATGAAAACAGGAAGTATGAATGGGAATTTGATCCCATTGGCTTAATAATCTGCGAATATAAAGGTGAAGAAGAAGTTCATTATGCTTTGGGAAGTTTAAGTAACAAGATTTTTGTCGCTGATTACAAAGCAAAATTACCTCCTGAAGAAGAAATTAAAAAGAAATTAAAAAGGATTAAATAACAACAAACAGGAATGTGGTGGAATGAACATAAAAAATAAAAAATGTTCACCTCACTTCGTTCGGAGATTTCAAAATCTGCAAGATTTTGAAATCACACAAAGTCACAAAGTCACAGAGTATTTTAAAATCAATAGATTTTAAAAGATTGAAAATCTCACAGATTTTCAGTATTTTAAAATCAATAGATTTTTAAAGATTGAAACCTCACAGGTTTCAGTATATTTCTCCTTTGTGTCTCGGTGTCTCCGTGTGAGGATAATAAAACGAACTTTCCTGTACGATAAAAAATACAAAAAATTTAAGTTATAGACAGATTAAAATTTTAAAAAATAAGAAAGCAATTCAAAAATAATTTCAATAAAATCTAAAATGCCGGATTTATCAACAAAATTAGGAAAATTAAATTTAAAAAATCCCCTGATATTAGCAGCAGGAATACTCGGAACAAATGCGGAATTATTAAAGCGGATTGCAGAAAGCGGAGCAGGTGCCGTAACAACAAAATCATTTTCAATAAACGAGCGAAAAGGTTACGAAAATCCAACTGTAATTGAACTTATTGAAAACGGACAAAAAATTGGCTTACTAAATGCAATCGGATTATCCAATCCCGGATTTGAAAAATTTAAGGAAGAACTGGAAAAATTTAAATCATACAAACCCGATACAAAATTGATTGCAAGCATCTTCGGAACAATTGACGAATTTCCAAAACTCGTGGGAATGACTGAAAATTTTGCAGATGCGATTGAAATAGATGTTTCCTGCCCGCATGTTGATGACAGCATAAGTAAAAATCCGAAAATTTTAAAAAATTTAATAAAGGAGATTAAGGGTATTATTGCCAAACCGCTCATCGTAAAAATTTCCCCGAATGTTACGGATATTAAAGAAATAGCGAGGGCGGCGATTGACGGCGGCTGCGATGCAATTGCTGCAATAAATACAGTCAGGGCGATGAAGATTGACATAAATTTTGCAAAACCAATACTTGCAAACAAATTCGGAGGATACAGCGGAATCGGAATTAAGCCAATTGCCATAGCAAAAATTTATGAAATTTATTCAATGCTCAAAAAGGAAAATTTAAATGTTCCAATTATTGGAATTGGCGGAATAACAACAGGCGGGGATGCAATTGAAGTCATCATGGCAGGTGCGAGTGCCATTGGAATCGGAAGTGCAGTTCATTACAGAGGAGCGGATGTCTTCGGAAAAATTTTAGGTGAAATGGATAAATTTATGAACGAACACAATTATAAGACCATTGAAGAAATTAAAGGAATTGCCGTTGAATAATTTTTAACAAAATTTAAAATTTAACTTTATAGAAATAATTATATAACTAATAAAGATAAATAAAGATAAAAAGATAGTTAAAAATAGCGTAAAATTATAAAAATGTTATATGTAAATGAGAAAGATGTGGTAATTCCGGGACAGTTGCTGGCGGAAAATGAACGACACGGAGAAAACTGTATGGTAGAAAATTCAAAAATTTATTCAAAAATTTATGGTACCTCAAGCATCGGGAACGGAATATCAGTAATCTCTCTGAACGGGGTCTATGTTCCGAGAAAAGAGGATGTTGTTATCGGAGTAATTACAGGAGTTAGGGGGTCTGTCTGTTTTGTAGATATAAATTCGCCTTATGAAGGTGTTATGGTTTCGGAAAAAAGCAGCAGTTTTAGCAGCAGGCAGGAGGAAAATTATAATATCGGCGATATTGTGTCGGTGATTGTTTCTGATATTGATGAAGTTAAAAAGACATATGTCGGAAGGGCATTCAAAATTTTTGGGGGAAATTTTATAAAAGTAAATCCGAAAAGGGTTCCGAGAGTAATCGGAAAAAACAAATCAATGCTAAATTTAATAAAGGAAAAATCAAAGAGCAGAATTATTGTCGGTCAAAACGGAGTGATATGGCTCAGTGAAGGTGATGTTAAGAAAGCAATTGAAATAATAAATTTTGTTGCCGATAATGCGTTTAAGTCGGGATTGACGGATAAGGTTTCGGCGATGCAATGAGCAAAATTTAAATTTCGGGTTATATTTCTGACATTCTGTTATTTTTTATTTTTATTCTATATTCTTACTTTTATTCTATTCTCTTATTTTTATCTTGATATCTGAATTTTATTAAATTTCATTCAAAAATGTTATCTTTTTTGGAAATTTTTATTCCAATCATTGTAATTGTGGACTCTCCCGGACTTGTTCCTGTTTATCTGGCAATGACTGAAAAATACAGCGAAAAAAGAAGAAAAGAAGTTGTAAATTTAGCCGTAATTGTTGCATCGGGAACATTGCTGGCATTTGCGATATTCGGAAATTATATATTTAAATTTTTGGGCGTATCCATCAATGCACTTGAAATTTCGGGAGGGATTTTGCTGTTCCTCATTGCCGTTGAAATGCTTTTCGGAAGAAAATCAAAAACAACACACAGCGAGGAACAGGAGAAGGAATCATTAGAAAAAGAAAATGTGGCGATATTTCCGCTGGCAATTCCTCTTCTTACGGGTCCGGGTGCAATTACGACTGTTATGATGTTAATAACTTTGTCCGAAACACTATATGAAAAATTAATGGTCATAGTTGCAATCGTAGTGGTATTTGTCATAACAAAATTTATTCTGAATAATAGTGCAATTTTACTAAAACATTTAGGAATAACTGGCTTACAGGTGCTAACGAGAATAATGGGGATTGTTGTTGCTGCAATTGCGGTTGAATTTGTAATAAAGGGAGTTGAGACGATAATGTAAATTTAAAATTTCAACAGATGCAAAATTTACGGCAAATTTAAAAATATGTTGTATAATTTATTTTATTTGTATTCTTATTTATTTTATTTACTAAAGTTTTGCGTTTTACTTTTTTCACCTCACTTACGCTCGGAGATTTTTAAAATCCTTTGGGAATTTTAAAAATGGCAGGTTAAACCACGTTATAAATTACTCCTATAAAATGCCAAAAAACTAATTTTTATGTGCGTAATTTTTCAAAACGCAAAACTTGCGTTATTATATTAAAAAATGGCCAACATATTATTAAATACGGGAACAGCATCATTTAATGATTTAATTGCAAATGGTAAAACATTCCGGGTTCCACTATATCAAAGAGATTATTCATGGGACAGGGATGAATGGGAAGACCTCTGGTTAGATATTTTGGATTTGCCAGTTGAAAAAAATCATTATATGGGTTATGTTGTTTTTCAGGAGCAGGATCCTAAATCAAAAATTTTTTTAATTATAGATGGCCAGCAGCGTTTTGCTACATTAAGCATATTATGTTTATCTGCAATCAGATTGCTTAAAGAGTGGGCGGAAAATGATATTGATAAAGAGCAAAATGAATTACGTATTGAAAAACTCACTGAGAAATTTCTCGGTAATTTTTCGACTTCTAAACTTACTATTTCTCCCAAACTGATATTAAATAAAAATAATGATGATTTTTATAAAAGTTATTTACTTAACCACAGGAAACCACCTGCAATATCAAAACTAAAACCATCTCAAAAAAAATTATGGCAATCTTATGAATTTTTTTATATGAAGCTTAAAGAACGTATGTTAACCAAATCAGGTGAAGAACTGGCAAAATTTATTGATGAAGAAATTTCAAATGATTTAATTTTTACAACCATTAATGTAAGTGATGATCTTAATGCATATAAAGTATTTGAAACATTAAATGCGAGAGGTGTTAAACTTTCCCCTGCGGATTTATTAAAGAATTATCTGTTTTCCAGAGCATTTGCTTCAAGTACCTTGGACTTGGATGAGACAGAACGCAGGTGGCAAAGTATCAATGATTTTTTAGGCAAAACCGATCTGCCTGCTTTTATCAGACATTACTGGAACTCCCGAAATGAATTAGTTAGAGCTTCCAATCTGTTCAGAGTTATAAAAAATCAAATACAAAGCCCGCAAACAGTTTTTTGTCTATTAAATGAATTAGAAGGATTGGCGCCCATATATTCTGCATTTGAAAACCCGGCTGATACTATGTGGAATAAAGAACAAAGAAATTTAATAAGGTCATTAAATCTTTTTGGCGTATCCTCGTGGTATTCGTTAATGTTAACTGCAAAGCAAAAGTTAAGTGAACAGGAGTTTACAAAACTCTTGCACGAGTTAAATGTAATTACATTTCGGTATAATGTCATTTCCGGCTTACCTGCAAATGAAATAGAGGTGATTTTTAACAAACTATCATTGAAAATATTTAATGGCGAAGTATCTATTGCTGCACAGGCATTTGAACAACTTAAAGGGGCTTATGTTAGTGATGAAAACTTTGCACAAGCATTTTCAACAAAACTTATCAGCACTAAAACAAATAAAAATTTAGTAAAATATATTTTAGTTGAATTAGAAAATTCAATTTCAGGAACACAACACCAGTTTGAAGATGCTACTTCTACAATTGAACATATTTTGCCCGAAAATCCTCAGTCAGCATGGGAGACATATTTTCAGGCGAATGAACAGGAAGATTATGTCTATTTGTTAGGCAATTATACTCTGTTGGAAGAGGGTATTAATAAAAAAATCGGAGATAAAGTATTTTCCGAAAAACAACAATTTTATAAAAAATCCACTTTCAAAATGAGTAATAACGAGTTAAATTACACAGAATGGGCTCCGGTCGTATTAAGAAACCATCAGGATAAAATGGCCCGATGGGCATGTAATGCATGGAAAAGCTATTATGTACAGAATAAATAACTTTTTACTAAACTAAAAGAAAGAACGCACAACATCGTATTAGTGTAATTGCAGCTGAATTTGTAATAAAGGGAGTTGAGACGATAATGTAAATTTAAAAATAATTAATAACTATATTTTAATAACAACTAAAATGAATCAAAATTTAAATTTAAGACCTGTCAGGGACCTGAAAACAGGAAAATGGACAGCAAACGAAATCATAAACCAGATGTATGAAGGCGGCGGATTTACTGCAAAAAAGGTTGCGGATGGTGTTGATATTTTAGAAGCAATGGAAAACAGGAAGAACTGCATAAAATTTCTGTCGTTTCCCGCTGACATTATAGCGACCGGAACACGGGGAATAATAAAGGACTTAATAAAACACAAATTAGTTGATGTTGTAATTACAACCTGCGGAACACTTGACCACGATTTGGCACGACTCTGGAAGGACTATTATCACGGAAAATTTGAGGCGGACGATATTGAATTGCGGGAAAAAGGAATAAACCGTCTGGGAAATATTTTTGTGCCAAATGAAAGTTACGGAATAATACTTGAAGAAAAAATGCAAAAAATTTTGAATGAAATTTACAAAAATAAGGATGTGGAACTTGGAACGCATGAAATAATCAGGGACTTCGGAAAGGCAGTTGAAAACGAGAAAAATGCAGAGGAATCTCTTGTCTATTGGGCATACAAAAATAACATTCCGGTTTTTGTTCCGGGAATAACCGACGGTGCATTCGGATTTCAGTTGTTTATGTTCTGGCAGAAGCACAAAAATTTCCGTCTGAATTTATTTAAAGACGAGAAGGATCTTGCGAATATTGTCTTTACTGCAAAGAATACCGGAGCGCTGATGTTGGGCGGAGGAATAAGCAAACATCATACGATATGGTGGAATCAGTTCAGGGACGGTTTAAATTTTGCAGTTTTTATAACGACTGCTATGGAGTCGGACGGTTCATTAAGCGGAGCAAGGACGAGAGAGGCAATATCGTGGGGAAAGATAAACGAAAAAGCCAGACACATAACAATTGAGGGAGATGTTACTGTATTGCTTCCTTTAATGGCGGATGCGTTATTTGAGAGGATGAAAAAAATTTGAGCACATAAAATAACCATAAAATTTAATCATAAATAAATTTAAAAACATAAATTTTAAAAAATTTAAAAATGGGCAGAGGACTTTCATCATCTTTCGGAATTGCAACAATTGTGTTAATAATTCTAAATGTAGTCGTATTTTTTGGTGTGCAGATGACAGATAACATGAAAATTTATGATATGAACTGGGCAGAAAACTGTACCCAAAATAAATATACTGCAAATGCTATCTATGAAGGGGAATATTACGCATGTCCCGAAAGTGCTGCAAGGGAGGGAGGTTATGATATAGATTATTGTAAAAAAATTCCCGATGATGCCTGTATATATACTTATACTGATGGTTTTTCACTTGTCGGGAAAAATGCTTTTGAAAAGCCATGGACATCTATAACAAGCATGTTTATGCACGCAGATATAAATCATTTACTTGGAAATATGCTCTTTTTGTTCATTCTCGGAGGAATTGTTGAAGGTGCAATCGGAATGCGAAAATATTTGCTGCTTTATTTTCTTGCAGGAATTTTCGGAGGAATAACAATGATTTTTATGACATCAACCGGATTCATAAGCGACAATGTTTCAATACTCGGCGCTTCCGGAGCAATATTCGGAATTCTTGGAGCGGCGGCAATTCTCAGACCAATGCAGACAGTATATGTTTATTTTCTTCCAATGCCACTAATAGTTATCGGATTAATCTATATCGGGCTTCAGGTATACTACATCTTCATGGGCGGAGAAGCAGGGGTTGCAAACGGAGCGCATCTCGGAGGGGCAATTATTGGCATAATAGCGGCAATTTATCTTAGAAAGAAGGTAATGGCTGATGAATTTTAAATTTATTTTTATTTAATTTATTACCATCAAAATTTAATTACTAACTTGAAAATTAACAAAATTTAATTTAATTTAATAAAAATACGGATATAATTTATAAGTTAAAATTTAATAATTAAAATTTAAAGTGACAACACCTTATGATGTTTTAGCGGACAAACTGATAAATGCAGCAGGTAAGGACTTAAAGGAAAATTTAAAATTTAAAAAGCCCGAATGGACGGACTTTGTAAAAACAGGAGTAAGCAAAGAGCGTGCTCCGGAAGATGCTGACTGGTGGTGGGTAAGAGCTGCCTCCATATTAAGAAAGTTATATATGGAAAATGAAGGTACTGGTGTCGGAAGATTCAGAACCGTGTATGGGGGCAGAAAAAACAGAGGAGTAAAGCCGGAGCGTTTTTATAAGGGAAGTGGAAAAGTAATAAGGGCAATTTTGCAGGGGTTTGATAATCTGGGACTTACGGAAAAGTCCCCGAAGGGAAGAAAAATAACTGAAAAAGGCATGACTTATTTAAATAATCTTTGCAGTAATTTACAATAAAATTTATTTATTTATTTATAATATAATTTAATTAATATTTAATGTATCATTCATAATTTACTATAAATCTTTGTAAAAAATTTTTGTAAAAATATATAAGATGGGAAAATTTAAAAAGGTATGTGCGACTATAGGAGGAGCAGCAATAATTAGTGCTGCAATTATGGGAATGGTCAGCGCATCAACAACAGGGTTAGATGAACTAGATAAGAGTTTTGTATATGACGCAAACTACAATCCAAATGTACAGATTGTGGTAGGTGAAACAGCAGCAGCAGCAGATGTCGTAGGAGCGGGAGATATAGCAGCAACAATCGGAAATCTAGCATATACAACAGGAGCATGCGGAGCAAATGGCGGCTCAGCGGGAGAAGTAAAATTGGCAGTGAAGAGCTGGAGAATGATCGGAAAATATGAACAGGATATACAAGGTAGAACTATTGGAACAACTGATCTGGAAGGATCTTTTTTAAGTTCCACACCTTACGGATCATTTTACAGCACGGACGGACAACTACTTGCAAACGGGACATTAGCATATACTCAGGGTATGCTTAAAAATTACAATATCGGATGTCAGATTGACAAGACGGTGGCTGATTTTCCAATGAAAGTTAAGAACTGCAATGAATTGTGTTATCTTTGTTATGATATATGCCAGGAAACAAAACATCCTGACCACGAGATGAAAGAGTCCATACTTGTAGACGGAACAAAAGTAAAATATTATGAAGACGGATTGGGATGTGACAGCAAAGCAGAATCATTAAAGATGAAGCTGGACTGCGGAGCACTTCAATATACAGTTGATCTTGGGGGAATTCCGGTAGCGGCTATAACCGAGGGTGATAATTTAATTGATAGTAACTATAGAGGAAAGATGTTGTTTATGGGTTCAAATGACTATTTTGTTAATGACTTGGATAAGACGTACATTGTCCTGGCAAAAGGTGAAAAATTACAGATAAGCAGTGCAGGTGCAACAGAACCAACATTACCCCAGTTACAGGGATATAAATTTAAATTACTTAGAACAATTCAGAGTAATGGAAAAGATGCGGGGGTTATAATAGAGGTTGAAAAACCAGATGGAACAACTGTTCAGGCAACAGCATCAAAACAGGCAGGTGCTTCTCTTGGAACGGATGCAAATGGTCACAAGATACAACTACAGGCATACCAGGTTATGGGAAACGAAGCAAGTATAATTGCTTATGATATGAGCACACAATACCGATTAGAAAATAACAAAAAGCAAGACGGATGGAGAGTTAAAATAGACAAGGATTTTTGTAATAAAGTAGGTGTAGAAGATTATGGAACACCCGGAGCGGGTAATGGGATTGGAAATGCTGAGAAAAAATATTGTCTGACAAAGTTAACATTAACACAGGAAGATGCTCAAACACTAAATGTCGGAGATACAGTATACTTCCCGACAAAAGCAGTAAAGTTTTCTTATGAGGGCTTTAAAGACGAGGATTTCGGAGACCCGACTTGTTCAGGCGGAAGTGATAAAATAAAGATAGAAACAAGTGATAATCGTAAAGTAATTTTAAGTTTTACTACTAGGGATGGAGAACGACTGAATAATGTCAGATTGGATGAAGGTGCTTATGAACTTGACGAGTTATTCCTGATAGGAAATACGGTATACAAATTCAGAGGAACAGAAGATATTAATAACGATGAAAATCATGTAAAATTATTGCTGACTGATGTTAGTAATGCAAACGACTTTGAGGTAACCCTTACAAAGTTAGGCACAAGTTTTGCAGGATTTAATTATACCAAGTTTGATAGATATAGTACTAGTTTAGAAAATCCGTGCACAGACCCATGTTCTACATTTAATGCAACAGTGGGAACATTAGGAGTAATGGCATATTTCCATGAAGGTAAGTTGTGGATGGACAAAGGAAATGACAACAAAATTGGCTTAAATGATGTTGATTTGAAAGATATTCAGAATGACAACTGCCCGGCAGAATTAAGAACAATACACGAAGTAACAGATGTAAATGAAATAGACAAAGGAGCAAATAATAACACCGACGATGAACTTTTGAAATTTGTAGGTTGCGGAAAAGATGAAACATATATTGACTTTTATGATACGGGTAGAAATGCAAGAGGAACAGGGGATTATAGAACAAGTGTTAGAATTACAGGACCCGGTGCAGGCGCAGTTAACACTTCGTGTTTGTCTTCAGATATAGTATGTAATGATTGTTATAATAAAACGGCCGTAGGATTTCCAGGAGAATTGAAATGCAGCGAAGATACAAAATTATGGTCACCAAGAGGAGCTGACTTATTCACAGTAACAAATTACGGATCAGATAAACAAGTGAAGGCAGTCGAAATTTGCCATCCTACAAAGAAGACATATATGACTTACTTCCTCGGAAAGGAAAAGGAAGAAAGTGAACAGTTAGGAACAATTACTGCTGAAGATGTTGGAAAATTAAAGAAAATCGGATGCTGTGAAGCAACTGTAAAGTCATTTGGATTAAGCAGCGGAAATGCAACAAACGCAACCGGGACATGCCAGAGTATGAAACCTGTCGGAACATTAATGGTACTTGATAAAAATGCAGCAGGTACAGGCAATAAGATTGTTGTCGGAGGACCATCAGTTAACACATTAGCAGCAGATGTTACAAAAGAAGAAATTGGCGCAGATGCAGACAGGTATGTCATTAAGTTGGTGAATAACAATACACTTGTTGTTGCAGGATGGGAAGCAGGAGATACAAATGCTGCAACAGGTAAAGTTGTTGAGTGGTTATTAGCAAACGCGCATACAGCATAAGCACATAAAGGACTAAAAGCATTGTGATGGGGAAAAATTTATTTTTTTCCTTTTTTTCTTTTTCTATTTTTTTTCTTTTTTAATTTTTTATATATAAATTTCTGATAATTTATTTCTTAAAAGCAACAAGTTAATTACATTAACCTGTAATTATTATTTTAAATTTTATCAAAATAGAAAAGAAAGATGCGAAGCGGGATACGAGATACACACGTGGTGTGCTTAGCGAGATTGAGGATTTAAAGGCAAGGTATGAAAGAATGGAGATAGAAATTAATAAAATAAAAGAGGTTCTTAAAATCCCTTCTTTGGTTTAATTTATCGTTAAAATTTTCCTAAATGAGAGCATTTATCTCAATAAATTCTCCGGCAAATATTTCAATTGATTTTAGCAAACTAAAAGGAATTAAGTTCAAGGCAGTTGATAATAAAAACATCCACCTGACTTTAAAATTTTTAGGTGAAATCACTCCGAAAGATGCGGAAGAAATTTCTGCCGCATTAAATTTCATAGAAAACGGGAAAAAATTTAAAATTTCCCTGAAAGGAGTAAGTGCATTTCCGAATGAAAATTATGTCAGGGTTTTATGGCTCGGTGTTGCAGAAGGAAATAAAGAAATTTGCGAATTACAGAAAAGGGTCGATGATGCTTTAAAATTTTCATTTCCTCCCGAAAAGGACTTTGTTCCGCATTTAACCATTGCAAGAATAAAATATGTGAACAACAGGGAATCATTAAAGGCATTTATTGAAAAATACAATGACTTTGAATTCCTGGAATTCACAGCAGAAAAGGTATCTTTAATGAAAAGCGAGTTAAGAAAAGAAGGACCAATTTACAGCGAAATAAAGGGATTTTTATTAAAGGATTAGATTAAAACAGTTTTGCCTGCTTATCTTCTTTTTTATCTTCCTTTTTTTCTTCCTTAAATTTCACATTCCACGATTTCCTTATTATTTCTCTTGGAATTTTTGATTCATTTTTTTTTAAGAATTCAACTGTTTTCGTATCGGAAGGGTAACCCGAACCAAAATCACCATAAATTTTCTTTAAATTTTCAATTTCTCTGTCCCTTTCAACCTTAGCCAATATTGAGGCAGCCGAAACCTCAATATATTTGCTGTCTGCAAAATGCTCGGAAATTATATTGACTGAAATTTTTGTCGGGCTAAATTTCAATATCTTTTTTGTAAAATTTTCCTGTATGTTCTCGGGGGAATCAATATAAATAACCGAGGGCATAATTTCTGTTGTTTTGTTTAACTCCAAAAGCATTTCTGAAATTTCCTTTGCTTCAATATCGTTAAGGGAAATTATCTTTCTCGTCTCGTCAATTTCAACCGGGGAAATTTTTTTAATTATGTATTTTAATGTTATTTTCTTTATCTTTTCTTCAAGAAATTCCCTTTTTTTCGGAGTTATCTGCTTTGAGTCCTTGACATTTAGTTCTTTCAATTTTGCAATTCCATCTTCATCAAAGCAGCAGCATGCTATGACCATCGGACCTATAACCGGTCCCCGCCCTGCTTCGTCTATTCCACAGGTAATCACCTTTTTACTTTTATTTAGCACCTTTGTTTATTATTTTAATATTATGAAAATTTCATTTAGTATGTTAAATTTTTATTGTGATAAATTTATTAACTTCAGGATATGGCGCGGACAAAAATAGCTGAGAAGTCAATAGTTGAAGAATACAGAAAACGTATGTTGATTGAGATGTTTGCTCAACTTTTTGAACACAGCGAATTGACTGATGATGACTGCATAGAATTAGGTAAAAAAGTAAACAATGCTGTGAGGTTAAGGATAGAGCATGACCTTGCTTTGATAAGTGAATAGTAAATTAAAATATCAATTTAATTAATTTCAATTTTAATAAAGTAATAATAAAATAAACAGGAAAAATGGAAGCGGTAATCTGTGGCAGGGAAATAATACTTCCTGAGGAAATAAAAACATGGTCTAAAAAAGCAGAGGTAATACAAACAGGAGATATTATTTTGATAATGCAGCACGAAAGGGAAACATTAAAAGGCATTATGAAAGGAAAATTTAAAAAATCGTCGGTAGAATTGGTCAGGGAATTAAGAGAGTAAATTTTAATTTTTATCGTACAGGAAAGTTCGTTCTTTATTTTTTTCACTGGTCTCTAACACCGAGACACAGAGCCACAAAGGGATTATGCCTCGTGGCTTTGTGTCTTTGTGTGAATATTTTAAAAGTTAAACATAATTTAAATTTATCAAATTTATATTTGAAATTTCAAATAAAACCATTCAAATGAAACCAAAATTTTTGGACACAACGCTACGGGACGGCGAACAAACACCCGGAATTGTGCTGAAGCCGGAAGATAAGGTTGAAATAGCAAAAGCAATAGATGAAGTCGGAGTTGATTTTATGGAAATCGGAAGTGCGATAGCAAGCGAAGGCGAAAGAGAGGCAATCAAAAAAATTTGCGACGAGAAGAAGAAGGGAAATTTAAACGCCCGGCTTTTAAGTTTTGCGAGAATAAAAAAGGAGGATATAACTTATGCACTGAACTGCGGCGTTGACGGCGTCTTTCTGGTTGCTCCGACATCAGACATTCATATAAAAGATAAATTAAACACAACGAGAGAAAAGGTCACGGACTCAATTACAGAATGTGTTGAATTCTGCAAAAATAACGGATTAATTGTTGACTTATGCTGTGAGGACGGAACCAGAACCGGCATTGATTTTCTCAAAGAAATTTTAAATTTGGCAGTTGAATTAAAGGTTGAGCGGCTTACAGTTGCGGACACAATAGGAATAGCAACACAGGAAAAAATCTCGGAAATTTTTGGCGCATTAAATCCAATTGCAAAGTCCAAAATTTTACTTGGCGTTCATTGTCATGATGATTTCGGACTGGCGACGGCAAACACAGTCACTGCCATAAAGAACGGAGCAGATGTTGCCGATGTTACGGTTAACGGATTAGGTGAAAGAGCGGGAAATGCACCGCTTGAAGAGGTCGCAGCAGCACTGAAATTTCTTTATAATTATGATGTCAATATTGACTTCAAAAAAATTTTAGGACTGTCAAAACATATTGAAAAGATTACAGGAATAGGAATAGCACGGAACAAAGCGATCGTCGGTGAGAATGCCTTTACGCACGGTGCCGGAATTCATGTTGATGGTATCCTGAAAAATCCCGCAACTTATGAAGCAATAAATCCGGAAATCTTCAATGCCGAGAGAAAATTCGTTCTTGGCAAACTGATGGGAAAGAAAACATTAGAGAATGTGTTAAACGAGATGAATATAAAAGCAAATGGCGAGCAATTTACCGAAATTTTTAAAAAACTGCAATTCATAGCGGATAAAGGAACGCGACTTACAAATTTTGATGTCAGGCAGGTGGCAAATACTATGCTAAATTTATCTGAAAAAAGAGAAATAATTTTAAAAGGTATCACGGCTTTTTCCGGATATGTAACACAGCCAATGGCATCTGTAACATTATTGGTAAACGGAGAAGAAAAGAGAGCAATAAGCATCGGGAACGGCCCGGTTGATGCTGCAATAAATGCGATACAAAATATTTGCAAAGATATCCCTTTTGAATTTTTGGACTATCATGTTGATGCGATTTCAGGAGGAAGCAGCGCAGGCGTTCAGGTTGAGATAAAGTTAAGAAGTAAAGGAAAAACAATCAGCGCAAGAGGTGTCGGAACTGATATTGTGCTCGCGAGTGTTGAGGCATTTTTGAACGGATTAAATTTAATATTGGAGAGTAAAATTTAAAGACAATCAATAAAAATATAACATAATGAAAAAAGTAATAATTGATACAAATTTTTTGCTGATTCCGGAAAAATTCCGCATTGACATATTTTATGAAATTCCGCTTTTGGTTCCGGGTTGTGAATTTATCATTATAGACGGGACATTCAGGGAATTAGAGCGAATACATAAGGACAGGAATGCGGCAAATATTGCACTTAAAATTTTGGAACAATTTAAGGACAAATATACTATTTATGCTGGCAATAGTGCTAAAAATTACAGAACAGTTGATGAGGAAATTTTGGACCTGGCAACAGATAGTTCATTCATTGTCTGCACGGATGACAAGGACCTGAAACGAAAATTAAAAGAAAGAGATGTGGGAACGATAACCTTAAAGCATAAAAGCAGGATTGATTTCGGGTGAATTTAGCAGTATTGGAGTTGAGCCAAGGCCTAATTTTTAAATTTTAACGGAGACATAAAATATGCATTGTTGTGAAATTTAATCTGATAAAAGGCAGATTTAATTTGATAGAAATTCAATTTGATATATTTAAAAATAACAAATTGTTAATGCTATTTGTTCATAAAATGAAATTTTTTGGGCTAAATTTTGGATGTGTGAATATATCAAAAATATGTGCTACCTATATTAACCTATAAAACCATGAAAAAGAACAAACAAATTGTCAAACAGAATACATTTACCGAGTTTTTGCTATATACTACGCCAAACGGCAATGTGAAAGTAGAGATATTTTTGCGCGATGAAAATTTGTGGCTTACCCAGGATAAAATTGCTCTGTTGTTTGGAGTGCAAAGACCTGCTATTACTAAACATCTCAAAAACATCTTCGAAAGCGGAGAGTTACAGGAAGATTCAGTTAGTTCCATTTTGGAACATACTGCCGATGATGGAAAAACATATAAAACCAAGTTTTATAATCTTGATACTATTATTTCCGTTGGTTACCGGGTTAATTCTACTCAAGCGACGCATTTCCGTATTTGGGCGACCCAGGTGCTTAAAGAATATATTATCAAGGGATTTGCCATGGATGATGAGCGGCTCAAAAATCCCAATAACATTTTCAGTCAAGATTATTTTGAAGAACAACTGGCACGAATCAGAGACATTCGTTCCAGCGAACGCAGATTCTATCAGAAAATCACAGATATTTACGCCCAGTGCAGTGCTGACTATGATCCCAATACGGAAATCACAAAGCAATTTTTTGCTACCGTGCAAAACAAACTTCACTTCGCAATCTCCGGACAAACCGCGGCGGAAATTATTTATCAAAGAGTCGGCAGTGAAAAACCAAATATGGGCTTAACTACATGGAAAAACGCGCCAAAAGGAGCAATCCGTAAAACTGATGTCTGTATAGCTAAAAATTATCTTGATGAAAAAGAGTTAGATGGACTTAATCGGATTGTGACGATGTATCTTGATTATGCCGAGATGCAGGCGCAAAAAGGAGTGGTGATGTATATGGAGAGCTGGGTAGAAAAACTGGACGCCTTTTTGCAATTCAACGAAAAAGAAATTTTACAAAAGAGCGGTATTATCAGTCATGATTTTGCGGTGGCATTAGCGGAAAGCGAATATGAAAAATATAGGGTAATACAGGACAAAAATTATGTTTCCGACTTTGACCGTGAAGTTAAAAAATTGCTTAATTCAAAAAAATAAAAAAATATTGCTTAATTGTGAGTGGTTGAGTGCCAAATAAATTGAGGAAAAATTTATTTTTTATCGTACAGGAAAGTTCGTTTTATTTTTGGTCCCTCACACCAAGACACAGAGACACAAAGGAGTTATATTCTGTAACCTGGTGACTTTGTGGCTTTGTGTGAGTATTCTTCTGATTTTTTTAAGAATCATTTTATGCGATTCAGCCCATTCCAAAATTTCGTTACCGGCAAACTCTCTAAAAAATGATTTCGTGGA
>JAGWDQ010000139.1 GCA_018260615.1 Candidatus Altarchaeum sp. | reverse complement strand
ATATTTTAACTTTTAACTTTTTATATTAAATTTTTTGTTTTTAAATTTAAAAAAATAAAAAAATGTTTCTTGTCCTTTTCAATTGAATATCTTTCCCTATAACACATATATTTAATTTTGCATAACTCACTTTTTGTTTTATATCTTTTATTTATATCTTTTAGTATTTACCGTTTGGCAAGGTTCGCATTTCTCGTTGACCTTGTAAAGCGCCCATCTTCGGCGCCTGGCTGCGATATTTATTCCTCAATAGCAATTGTCAGCAATACATCCAAAACTGCCGTGCTATTCAGGAACCTTTCTGTGTTGTCTTTTGTTTGCTTCCGAAAAGAAGCATCCCTCTATCAAGAGAGAACATTAGATATCTTGCCCATCACAAAAAATTTTGTTTTTGTTTTTTGGTTATTGCTTTTATTTTTGTTTTTTAAATTTTATATTATCATCAGCCATTCATTTATAAATTAAATTTAGATATAATAAATTAACAAACTTAGATATTAAAAGAATAATTAAATTTGGATATTTTTCAGTTGTATTAATTATTTTATATTTTCTATTTTATTTCCTTTTTTAAGGTCATAAATGCAGGAACAATCGTGAAGTGTAACGGTTATGTTTTACTCTATTCAATCTTTCTGAAAAAGCAGCTCCTGTTTCCCGTATGACACGCCGCCCCAATCTGCTCAATTTTATAAAGTATTACGTCCCCGTCGCAGTCAATATAAATTTCTTTGACATACTGGAAATGCCCGCTTGTTTCACCTTTTAACCACAATTGCTTTCTGCTCGTTGAAAAGTAATGAACCTTTCCGGTTTCATAAGTCCTGATTATGGCTTCATCATTCGCATAAGCAACCATTAAAATTTCGTTTGTTTTATAGTCCTGTGCTATTACAGTGTATAAATCAAAATTGTCAATTTTTCTCTTTTTCAGCAATTTTAAAATTTCCGAAATTTCGTTTATTTTTAGGGTTTCCATTTTAGTTAAATTTGGTTAAATGTTTGTTTATTTAAATTTTTATCTGAATTTCTCATGTCCGAAATGAACAAGCAAATCAATATTTAAATTTTTCACATCGCTTAATTTTATATCACATGCCCCATAAGTCGGGTCAATAAATATAATTGTCTTCGCCTGTGTTTTGGCCTCTATTTCACCGGCAATCTGGACAGCAGACCTTTTAAGCCCTTCCGGAAACTGCAAGCCAACAAGTTTAAAATTTCCCTTCTTAATTTTTCCTATAATATTTTCAATTTCAAAATCATAGTTATCATTGTTATTCTCCATTTTATAACAAATTACAAATTCTTAACTAAATTTAAAAGTAAAAAATAAAAGATGTTTTGCCCGATTTGCGGAAAGGAAAGCAAAGGAATATGTAAGGAGTGTTATCTCAAAAGAAATCCCACAGGTATAAAAAATTTTAAACTTACAATCTGCAAGAAATGCGGAAAAATTTTTCCCGAAATTGGCGAGGAGGAAGAAAATTTAAAGAGAATTGTCCTGAAAAATATATTTCACGGGGAAATGGTTAAAATAAATGATTTGAAAATTGACTATTCAAAAGATGAAAAATCTGAAAAATTTATGAATATGAAAGTAGTCCTTTTCTGTGAATACCGTGATGAAAAATTTGAGAATGAGCAAGACATAATAGTTAAAGTTATAAACACACCCTGCAAAACATGTTCGAGAAAGTCCGGGCATTATTGTGAAGTGGTCTTACAGTTGAGAGGTGACAGAGAAAAAATCAAAGAAACATTCAACAAAATAGCTCAAAATTTTGTCTCCGATGTTGATGAGTTAAAAGAAGGGCTTGATGTTTATCTGATTTCAAGGGATTATGGAACATCTTCAACCAAACAATTTGCCGATGATGGTGCGGAATTAAAATTTACGAGTAAACTTTGGGGCATGAAAGACGGACAAAGAATTTACAGGGGATATATTCTCGTGCGGTTTAGCGATATAAAAGTCAATGACATGGTAAAATACAGAGATAAAATTTACAAGGTCTTAAAGACGGGAAAATTTTTAATAGGTGAAAATGAGGCGGGAAAGAAAAAGCAGTTTAGAATGAAGAATTGTGAGAAAATTTAATGCTCCAGCAATGCCTTAATCTTTTCCAGTACATACTCCTTTCCGATTATTCCCTCTAATGTTGCTCCGCTTGCACATTTATGCCCGCCGCCGCCAAATTCCTTTGCGATATAAAACACATCTTCTGTATTTGACCTGAATTCTATTTTTGTACTTGGTGCATTTCCGTTTTGATGCATTACCGCAACGAGAATGTCGCATTCAATATTGTCGGAAATTTTACTTACCGGAAGCGATTCACCCGTCTCAATTATTCCGACATTCAGGAGATTTATTTTTTCAAATACAACAATGTCCTTTGCAAAATTTATTGCCTTTTCTGTCAAAATTTTGCGCTCCTCAATTATTTTATCATAAACATTATTGTCCATTTCATTCTCGTCAATAGCAAGTTTTCTCGCAAATTCAAGCATTTTGTAATAATTTCTGGTTGCCCTGAAACTTTCGGTAATATTTAGGATTCTTTCGCTTTCCGGTGATTTAACCTCATTTATGTCTATTTCATCCGCATAAGTTACCAAATTTGAACTTATGCCAAAATGCCCGGCAACAACACGGGTCGCACTTTTTGCATCGGAATTCACAACCGCCTGAACATTATCAAAATTTTTTATATAATCAAGATTTTCATTCCATTCGTGATGGTCAATCCAATGGGTATTTTCAAATACAGAGGACGCAGCAATTGTTTTCTTATTTCCCGAAATGTCAAATATATATAAATCATTTTTTATGTCGTCAGTATAGATTGAATTACCTATTGTTTTCATTACCTTTGCAGGAGAGGTAAAATAAACCCTTTCCACCGGTTTTATTTTTAAAAGCATGACAACTGCTAATATACCATCGGCATCCGTGTGTGAAATTGCTATATTCATTTGATTTATAAAATTTAAAATATTATTATAAAATTTATTATTCTGTTCCTTTCCCCTCGGTTTTTTTAGAACAGCGAGAAGCCCATAACCACTGCTAAGACCCCGTCAGCATCCGTGTGTGAAATTGCTCCGCCCATTATAAATTTTTAAAATTTAAAAGTAAATTACAATGTGAAAAATGAATTTTGTTTTTACACGTATTTCTTTGTGCTTTTAATTAAAATTTAAAGCATCATAAAATTTTTGCATCTCTTCAGTTGCGGAGCATCTATACCTCTTATTATTGCTTAACACTAAAAAGTTGGGTTTAGAATTTTTTTGGTCGATATTCTCTTTTAATTCATTTTTAATTATCTCTGATGAGATGGACTTTGCTTCTTTATCATTAAACTCTTTCTCAAAATTTTTTTCTAATTCTTTTTTTTTAAGGTATGAAACTGTCCAATTCCAAACACTCCTCTCACCTTTATCATGATGGTGGAATAGTGTTCCTCCATCCATTATACAATAATGTACTGTGTTGTGCTCAACAATCCCTTTTGTGCCATCAAACTTTGTACTTGTGTCCGTTTTTCTTTTAATTGTTATTTTATCTGATTTTAGTATCTCTTTTAAACATTCGGAAGGTATAAATTTTTTATCCGCTTCTTTTCCAATACAAAGATATTTGTCTATTAAGACACATCCATTGTTTTCTATCAAACTTTTTGCAACTATCTTTCCCGCAAAACCCGGATTTAATTCGCCACTTTTTAGATCTCTTACTTTTTCCCCTTCAATTTCTTTATCAGAAATGTCTATTGGTAATGAAACTACATTCCCATCTTTAGACACATATCCTATTATTACTGCGGAAATTATCCCCCCTATAAAAATATCTATAATGCTAGAATCAGGCATGCCAATATCAAAAGGCAATACTATAATTCCCCCCATTATTATGCTCAAACCCAAAAAAATACAAGATAAAACAAAATACTTGTCATTCCATACATCGTTCCAGCTCATCATATGATCTTTTATCCTATTTGTATTTATAAACTCGCCGTCCATTTTAATATATTAATCTTTTATTTTAATTTTAATCTCAATATGTTGTCTTGTAAGATAATAACTCCGTAATATAAAAAATAGAGCGAGTAATAAAAAAATAAGTGAAATTCTGGCTATGTGTTCCCCAAGCGATGATATTGTGTTTCCGGTTTGTGTAGAAGCAAAAAAAGAAAGTAAAATATAGAATGCTATAACCAACATAACTGAAATTATTGAAAATATTCCAACCAAATTTTTTAATGGTTTTAGGTTAGTATATCCTTTCTTCTTTTTGATGGCCCGCTCATCCAAACTATTTGCGCTATTTAATATAAATGTGCCAATTATTGCTATGGCATATAAAGGAAGGGTCAATACAATTATTTCATCCATTGTGCTCTGAAATTTATAAATATAATATATTAATATTTTAATTAAATAATTTCAAAGTTTAAGTGAAAATTTAAATTTTTTAAAATTTATTTAGCCCTTATATCTCAAATTCACCAGAACATGGTCCTTGTCATAAGGATACAGTTTTATAATTTCAAGAACCTCAAAATTTTTCAGTTTTGCTATTTCTCTTTTAAATATCTGGGACGGATTTTTTAGAACATCTATACTTCTTGCTTTTATTGCGAGCATGGCAAATTTCGGCTTAAAAATTTCAGCGTTTTTGTTTAAAATTTCCGCCTGATTCGGCTGTGCAACATCCTGATAAATGAAATCAACAGACAGTATTCTGTCCATATATGTTTCCGGCTTTAATGCACTTGCCAAAACAGGAATTATATTTGTTCTTATTTCAGAGACCTGTATAAGATTTCGCATCATTCTTTTTGAAATTTCAACGGCAAAAACCAGATTTGATATATCCGCCACATGACTTGGCGTTGTTCCGGAAGATGCGCCCAGATAGAGAACATTATAGTCCTTTTTTATTGTCCAGTTTCTTAGTCCGTTTTGTATTGCCGCTGCTAATTTGCTTCTTTCGGGATCCCATAGCCGGTATTCATTACCTTTTTCAGATATAATTTTTTCACCATATACTGTATTTCCCTTAAATTTATTTTTTGTTGCTATATTCCTGCCTTCTCTATAGACCCCGTCAAATATTTGATTCATCCTTTTAAATAAAGTTTATAAATTTTTCCATTGTTTGTTTTTTCTTTCTTTTCAGAGTGTTTTCTTTCTTTTCCAAAGAAAGAAAAGTTCATTCCATTACCTTTTTCAGATATAATTTTTTCACCATATACTGTATTTCCCTTAAATTTATTTTTTGTTGCTATATTCCTGCCTTCTCTATAGACCCCGTCAAATATTTGATTCATCTTTTAACTTTTATGTTTTATCTATTTCTTCTGTATCCCGATCGATCACCATATCCTTCTCTTCTGCCTCTTTCCGTCCTTGTTTGTTCTCGGGCAACATTGCCCCTGTTTTCTGAATCTATAAAAAAATAATGCGTGCTTTCTCCTTTTAATTCTTCAACAATTTTCTCTGCAATGTGAACTGAAATATCACCGACACTTTTAACTCTTTTTTGAAGATCTTTGAAGTCATCAAACGGTTTAATGTTTCTTTCATTTATAATTTCAGATGTCAGTTTTTTTCCAATACCCGGAAATGTTTCCAGAGAGTGCATTCGGACATTCAGAGGACTGATTGTATTCATAAACTGAATAAAATATTTTTCCCTGTTTATTACAATCTGTGAAATTACCTCAATTAAGGCGTTTTTTGCACTATTTGTAAGGTCGTTGTATGTTATTCTTCGGACAATATGATCTACTTTGTCTCTTTTTTCATCACCAATATATACTCTTTCATTAACCTCTAATTTTACATTGTCTTTCGGAGCAACTTCAAGCAGAGTATAATATTCTTCTCCGATTACCTGAACAGCAGGAATTGTCTTAAAGGGCGCATTACCTTTGCTAACTTCCTTTAAGTCCAAAACCCTTACATAGTTATCTCTCCTGGTTTCCATTTTAAAAATATAAATTAAATTTTGCCCTGAATTTTTCTAATGTTTAATTTTTCTATCCGGTTTTTATTTAAAGGAAAATTTATACATATTGGGCAATGGACTCAAGAATCTGTTTGAGCTCATCGGTATTATGTGCAAATTTTTCATCCTTTGAAAATATGGCTCTTACTTCATCAGTATTTTTTGGAAGTATATCTGTAATTTTTACGATTTGAGCCCCCGAAAGTCCCAAATTTAAGCCAGTTAACTTCTTTTGTAAGTCCTCCGCATCTTTTGCAGACAATGTTGAAAATTTGCCCGTATAATTCAGCAGTTTTTTTTGTTCGTCGGTCATCGGCTCACCGTCTACCGCTTCTTTTTCCCTTTTCAGTAAAATTTCCCTTACATGAGAAAGAGTTGTTAATTTCTTTTCTATTATTTTCATCTTAACTTAATATAAATTTAGCCCTTGTTAATCTTCTGCAAATGCTCCGGACTGACAAGAACATCCTTTTTTCTTCCGTTATCATTTATGTTGATGTAGTATGCTCTTCCCTGCTGTCCCGTAATTTTTCCAAGCTTGCCGTTAAATTTCGGATACGGAATGTTCCGGTATTTTACATCTATACTTATTCCTGCTGTTTCTCCGACTGCAAATTCCTGAA
Organism: Candidatus Altarchaeum sp.; assembly: GCA_018260615.1. Lineage (GTDB taxonomy): Archaea > Altiarchaeota > Altiarchaeia > Altiarchaeales > Altiarchaeaceae > Altiarchaeum. The sequence continues at coordinate 12,220 of JAGWDQ010000139.1, read as the reverse complement.
AGTACTTTCTTATACTTATTTTTCCCCTATCCCGCGGTTTTCCTTTTAATGTGTTTCTTGATCTCCTTAAAAACCCATGCGAACCATAAACCATTTTACAATTATGATAAATTTTACGTTGGATGCTTATTTTGACATTAAAAATTTATTTTAAATTTTTTTATCTTTGCCTTTCAATATTGCTTCAACAAGTCGTTCTATTGACTTCCTTGACTCCTCTCTTTCTTTTATCAATTCTTTTTTTGTTTCTTCCCTTTCTTTTATGAGTTCTTCCAATATTTTATTCATGTTTTGAGAAATTAGACCATATTTTGTGTCAAGTATGTTAAAATTATCCGTTGTTACAGATGTAAGATTGTCTATTTTATTTCCGAGATTGTCTATTTTATTTCCAAGATTGTCTATTTTATTTCCAAGATTGTCTATTTTATTTATTATTTCTCTACCTCCGAGAACAACAAAATCTAGTGTTTCTTCAATGCTGCTTGTTTCATCTCTTAAAATATTAAACCCCCTCCAATCTTTTGGGAGCATTCCAAACTTTTTATCACCTTCAAAATATTCTTCTATTTCCTCGACTTCTCCGGAACCTTCTTTTAATTTTTCTTTAAATTTATTATAAATTACCTCATTTGGAGCATTACAATATATTTCAACGCCGCCGTCAGGTAAATTTTTAACATTTCCTCTGATTTTTAATCTATATGCTAGCTGCTTAACATATGCCCTATACCCTACACCCTGAATAAATCCTCTTACGATGAGTTTTGCAATTATATCCATTTGAAAGTAATAAATTTTATCTAACTAATTAAAATTAAAATATTAAAATTTATAATAATTAGATTTACAATAATATTAAAATTTAAATTTTTCTATTTTTACCCCTCCGAGGCAGTTGTCAAGAAATCCTTTACAAGTGAATCCTGACTTAATTCTTTGTCCTTAAATATGTTTTGCAGATGCAAACTAACATTTTGTTTTGTTGTTCCAAAAAGTTCTGCCATGAGCTTTTGCGTTAACCATACATTTTCATGTTCAAATCGAACTTCAACGCGAGTTTTTCCGTCTTCGGTTTGATAAATAATAGACATGTTGCAAAATAATTCTTTCACCTTAAATTTTATCAATTTTTATCTTTAATCATCTGCAAAATTTTTAATTTGCAACAACTCTACTAAATTAAACTTCTAAATTTAAATTTTTCTATTTTTCCCCGCTTTTAAATCTCTTAATTATAAACTCCTTATCTAATGTATCAATAAAACCCGCTAATTTCGGGCCTTTCTCTTTGCCAAACAACATCATATAACATGCCTTATAAAATTTTACGGATAACTCTTTATCCCCCGAGACCTTTATCAATTCCCCTATTCTTATTGTTATTTCTTTTCCGCTTAAATTTTGTGTAGACATTTCTGCAAATTTGTTTAATAATTCCTTAACCTTATCATCAAGCCCGAGCTCAATTTTTTGTGCCTCTTCATCATCAATTATTCTAATCCGCTCTGTTTCCGGAATGTATAAATCTGCCCAGTTGCCTGCCTTTTCAAGCCGTATTTTTGCCATGTCCTCATCATACAATATTTGTCCTGCCTTTTTATTCATCTCTTTTACTTTTTCAGTTGCCTTTTCCCCGTAAATCTGTGCTAATGTTGAAGCAAAAACATAAGGCAGTCGTTTCGGCGGGACTGAAAATTTTTTGTTCGTGCTTATGTCATACATTCTTTTTGCATCCTCTGTTTCGTGTTCTGTCCTTCCCTCTTCAACACCGTAATAAATTTTCTCAACGGTATCAAATTCATCAACCAGACGAAAAATTTCCGCCAGAGATAAATCCCTCTGCTTCTCGGGCTTTTTTGTGTAAAAGTAAAGCAAAACTTCCGGCTCTAAAATTTTTAAAATATCCTGCGTAACATAAACATTTCCTTTACTTGCCGACATCTTTTCTCCGTTTACAAGGAAAAATTCATAAACAAACGGGATTGGCGGCTCAATGTTGTAAATTTCTCTCGCAATGACCTGTCCGCTCTTCCAGCTCCCTTCAAAGTGGTCTTTTCCGAATGGCTCGTAGGTTGTATTAAAAATTCCCCATTGTGCAGGCCATTCATACCTCCACTGCAATTTTCCTTCTGCAATACCTGCTTCTCCTTCATATCCGCAGCCCTCTGTTTTTTTCTTTTTTATTTCCTTTCCGCCGCATTTAAATTTTACCGTCCTGTTGTTCAAATCAAAGCCATCTATATTTGCCAGTCGTCCGCAGTTCGGACAAATCGCATCAAACGGAATGTAATTTTCATGTTTTGTCTGCTGAAATTTTGTAACTATTTCGCCGACTTTTTCCCTGTTTTCAAAAATTGTTTTTATGTATGGCTCAAATTTTCCCTGCTTGTATAAATTATCGTTGTAATAAATTTCCATATCCTCAATTCCGATTGCTTTTATTCCTTCCACCCATACCTTTGTAAAGTGTTCGCTCCACGACGGACAGCAGCCAAAAGGATCCGGAACTCTGCATAAAGGCATTCCCAAAAATTTTTCAAGGTCTAAATTTTTTGTTTCATGCCATCTGCTATCCAAATCCATAATCCTGGTTGGAATGTCCTTCAGCGGGTCTCTGTCATCGCTTGTGTGAATAAATTTTACATTTCCGTTCCACTCTTTGTTAGCAATCTTTTCCTTTACTGATTTATAAACAAAGTATGCTCTGATAACATCGTTTAAATTTCCGATGTGTTTTCCCCCGGATGGTGTTTGACCGCATCTTATTGTTAAAATTTTCTCTTTATTTTTTCCTTCTGCAAATTCCTTTTCAACCCTGACGACTGTCTGATTTGCTAACTGATCTGCCCAGAACATTTTTATTATAAAACCACAAAAATAAATTTAAAAGTGAAAAGTAATTATGAAAACAAGAAAATTTAAAACATCAAAAACATTGCTCTTTGAATTCTCCAGTCAGTGCAGGCACCGCCTAATTTTTGTTAAGGATCCACCGCTGAAACAAATTTTTTGAAATTAACATCTTCTCTGAGCTGGTTTATATCCAGTTTATCTGCATAATCCGGAAGTTCTGCTTTTAGTTTGTAATCAATTTTTTCGCGGGTTCCTTTTTCAATCCAATCGGATTCTATTGCTTTTTCAAAGACAATAATCACCGCGTGTTTATTATTTTCCTTTGGCAAGTCAGAAATTTTTTTATTTAATTTTTCGTATATTTCCTTTCTTTTCCTGTCTCCGTCCCGAACGAAAATCACACAATCATATCTTATCCATCCTGTTCTTGCAAGTTGAACAATTTTACTGTCCATGACTCCATCGCCCATTGTCGATTGTATGCACCTGTGCTGTGAAATTTTAATTCCCAACTCTCTTTCAATTCTTTTAAGCAGGCGATCAAAAAATTTAACACCATACCTGTCCTCAGTCAAAATATAAAATGATTTACAGTTTCTCATTCTAAAACATTATACAACCAGCCCTCACCGGTTGATATTCCTGCTTTTTCTAAATCTTTTTTTAATTTTTCCGCATTCTCCACTCTCGAGACCTTTGTTTCATCAACCTCTTTTTTAACAAACAAAATGTCTTCAACTTTGCACACATTCAATACAATCGGCGAGTGCGTTGTGATTATAACCTGCTTTTTTGAACTTTTAAGTGCGTCAATTAAAATTTCAATCGCCTCAGGGTGCAAACTGTTTTCTATTTCATCTATCACCAATATATTGTGTGCTGTTTTTCCAAAACTCAAAGCAAGAATTGCCATAATCTTAAAGAAACCGTCTGAAAGAGACTGAGGAATAAAGTTAGTTCCATTTTCAACTACCTCAAGCATAACCTTTCCTTCTGGTGTTGGGATAGGCACCATATTTTCAATATCAGGAAATAAAATTTTTAACCGGTTAGTAACTTCTTTTGGCCATTCACTTTTGTTTTTGGAAAATAACTCATACAGAATCATTTGAAGGTTGCTTCCGTCATAATTCAATGAACTAATCTCTTGAGATGTGCGTAAAAATTTTCTTTCAGACGATTCAAATTTTGCAGGAGATTTCATATTTAACGGAATGAAATTGTGCGTGGGTGTGAGAATAACATCTGAGATTGAAACGATTGTATTCATTATTGCATCCACATCTTTGCTTTTTAAATCAACAAGGGAACTGAAGACCCAAGGAACCATACTGGAGGAGAGTAGCACCCTATTTTCAAACAATTCTTTCCTCATGCCTTTAATTTCTTTACTAATTTTTTGCCCTTTGTACTCGAAAATCAGATCTTTGCCGTTATTTACAAGCCAAAAATCAGTTGAGATTATTGATTCTTTTTCTAACTTAAAAACGTCCCCGAACCCGCTTATTGCGAGTTCATAACTCAAAGTTTCCTTCTTTTTATTTTCGAATGTTAACTCAAATACAACAGGTAATTCTTCATTCTTTTTCCAGACGATGTTTTTATAGCCCCCGTATTTAATAAAAGGGTTTATAATTCCTTCCTGATTTATATGCTTCAAAAACCTGAAAACTTCAACAATGTTGCTTTTCCCGCTCCCGTTAACCCCGACAAGAACATTGAAGTCAGTAAGTTCTATTTTTGTGTCCTTTAAACTCTTGAAATTTTTGATAAGCATGGATTTAAGTTTTAATTCCATTTTGATGTTTATATATTTAAATTGTTCGGATATATTTGCATAAATTTGTTTTCACTTACGCTCTCTGTCGTTCCACTCACTGTTGTTAGTGTCTTTACAAAATGCTCGCATTTTGTCACCTCACTTACGCTCACTTCGTTCGTGTATTTTCAAAATCTCTGCGATTTTGGAAATCGTTCGGAGATTTTTAAATCTCTGCGATTTTAAAAACAGAGTTTTTAAAATCTCCGAATGATAATGAGGTGATTTAAAAATAAGATTGAAAATCTCAAAGATTTTCAGTATTCAAAAACTTCATTTTTGAAATCGTGTATTTTCAAACTTGTTTGAAAATCGTTCGAACATATCCAAATTCTGATGAATTTGCAGGTCGCCTTCAATTTTTAGCATTCCCTCACAACTTAATGCATTTCGTCAGCACATAGAAATTTTATTATAAATTTGTTTCAAAACTAATTTTTAAGGATAAAATTAATTGTAAATTTAATTGTAAATCATAATATAACTATAAGATGAGCGTAAAAATTTCAATCGTAAAAACTTTTTCATCCGCACATTTTTTAATAGGACACGAGAAATGCGGAAGAATTCACGGACATAACTGGAAGGTAAAAGTAATTGTTGAAGGTGAACTGGAAGAACACGGCTGGGTTATTGACTTTACAATATTAAAAAACATTACCGACGAACTGCTGAACAAATTTGACCATAAAATGCTGCTTCCGAATTCAATAAACTACAAGGACGATGGCGGAAATTTAAATTTTACCGCAAATTCAAAAAAATATTCGTTCCCGAAAGAAGATTGTGTTATTGTTCCGATTGGCAATGTAACCTGTGAAAATCTGGCATATCTTTTGCACAATGAATTAAAGGAAATTTTAAAAAATTTTAAAAATATACGCGGATTAGAGGTTATGGTTAATGAAAGAGACGAACAGGGTGCGGCATTTTCGGGCTGGTAGATCAACGGTAGATCGCTGCCCTCGCACGGCAGAGGCTTCGGGTTCAAATCCCGACCAGTCCAAATTTAAAATTTCTTCAAAGGTTTACTTTTTTCTTTTTTCGGAGTGTTTTTTCTTTTCCTAAAAGAAAAAAGTTCATCGTAGCCCTCGCACGGCAGAGGCTTCGGGTTCAAATCCCGACCAGTCCAAATTTGAAATTTATTCCAATGTTTACTTTTTTCTTTTTTCGGAGTGTTTTAGAACTTGCTTCTAAAATCTCCGAACGAAGTAAGGTGATTTAAAAATTCTCTAAATTTTTAAATCTCCGAGCAAGAGCGAGATGATTTTTTCTTTTTTTATCGTACAGGAAAGTTCGTTTTATGATCCTCACACGAAGACACAGGGACACAAAGGAGAAATATACTGAAACCTGTGAGGTTTCAATCTTTTAAAATTTACGAAATTTTTAAATACTGAAAATTCTTTGAGAATTTTCAATCTTTAAAAATCTCTTGATTTTAAAATACTCTGTGGCTTTGTGGCTTCGTGTGAGCTTTTTTAAAAGAAAAAAGTTCATCGTAGCCCTCGCACGGCAGAGGCTTCGGGTTCAAATCCCGACCAGTCCAAAATTTGAAATTTTTCCGTTAAATTTTCCCATTCATCTAACCTCCTGATTTTCCTGTTGATTTGTGTTGTTTTACTATCTCCTTCCCAGTGAAGGATCAAGACGATGTGCTGTCTTTAATTCTTTTGTTGCCTCTGCTATCTTTCCCTGCTCGCCTAAACTCATACCTAAAATTTCATGAAGTACGGCATGCCCCCCTGATTTTGCTACATCGGGATTTTCAGCAAATAGTTTTTTAATGATGTATTCTGATTCGCTGTATTTATGCGATTGAAATAATGCGGAAGCCAGCATTCCGGATGTTTCGGCATCATAAGGAAATTTCCTGTACGCTGTTCTAAGCAATTTTTCCGCATCGGACGATCTTTGTGCCTCTATCAGCATCGTTGAAAGATCTTTATAAAATTCAATTTCATCGGGAAATGCATCAATTCCTTTTTGCAGTTCATCCATCGCATCCTCTTTTTTGTCCTGTTCGCGCAAAATTTCATATATTCTTAGTCGGATGTTTGCAATATCCTTAATTTTCAACAATGCCTTATATTCCTCAATTGCTTCATCAAAATTTTTAGTCCTTTGCTCAATTTCTCCCGAAAACAGACGAGATAAAAAATTATCTTTAATAGCAATGGACTTCTTAAACGCATCAAGCGCCTCTTTTTCCATACCTTTTACATTGTAAATTCTTCCGAGCAAACTCCATCCTTCGGCGGAATCCTGATTTATTTCTAAATGTTTCTTTGCACATTCTTCTGCATCTTTGTAGCGATAAATTTTAGAATATACTTCGCCTAAATTTAAATACGCATTGCCATTATTTTTGTCTATTTTTAAAATTTCATTATATTCCTCAATTGCTTCGCTCTCTTTATCATAATTTACGAAATCCCATGCGTATTTATCATGCAAATCAATCTCTCTTTTTACATTTTCAGCATATCTCATTTCTTCATTACTCATATAGTTCTTTGCAAATTCATTGTCGCCTTCCTGTATTTGAGCAACATATTCCTTTGCATGCTCTCCTCCTTCAATCAAAGCGTCCAGCGCAGAAATTTTGACGTTTGTTGAATTATCAGTTATTGCCTCAAAAATTTTGTCATACATGCCTTTGCTTTTCAGATACAATATTGCACTTTCCCTTACAAATTCGTTTTCATGTTTCATACATTCGGAAATTTTTGCATCAACATCATCAATATCATCATTAATGACATTTTCTTCATCCTTTTCTGCCTTGTTTTCTTCGTCATTATTTTTTAATTCGTTCTTTAACGCTAAGGTCCTGATACTATATCCGATTATCTGCGGATCTGAACTGTTAAGAAATCCGGTCAGTTCTTTTTTAGAGTCCTTCTCTGCCAATTCCCTGACTGCATTATCCCTAACACGATAATCAATATCTGCAAAATGAGCGAGCAAATCGTAAATTTCCTCAACTTCATAATCTGACCTGCCGGCAAGAATTTCATTATAAATTTTTAAAATTTCCGGATTTGCTTTATCATCCTGTGAAATTTCAGAAAGCACATCTAATATTTCTTTTCTTATATCAACAGAAGGATACCCTGAAAGTTCTCTGATTTTTTCAACCGCCTTGTTTGTTTTAATTTCAAATAACAATCCAATACATTCAGACAAGTGTGCAAATTCATCATTCCGGTATGAATTATCAATATATTCTACAATCGATTCAATTACCGCATCGCTCCTTACATTTTTAAACACATCAATCAGTCCCTCAATTAAGACATCCGAATCAATAGTCCTTTCTGTTTCACTCTTAAAAATATTAATAATTTTATTCAGACCTTCTTCTTCATTAGCAATTTTTGTCAGTTGCAATACAGTATGTTTGTATAATGGCTCATCCGGAGCAACATCCGTATTGAAAATTTTTATAAATTTCAAAATTTCTTCACCTTTGTCTTTTTTCGGCTTTGGGTTGTGGTCATCACAATAACGGTATTCTAATGTTCCGGGGGTCAAACAATAATTGCAGCCAATTACCTTCTTACAATAATCGCATCTTCTTAACACATCCTTTTTATATTCCTTTCCGCATTTCGGGCATACATACATTTTGACAAGATTAAAATTTAAAATATACAATAAAATTTAATATCATAAATTATTATTTGTGCATTAAGTCCTTCATAGTAAAGATAAAAATTTTCCCTGCAATATCTTTCGGAGTTAAAGAAGATGTGTCAATTATGTAATCGGCAATTGAAAGATAAACCGGCATTCTTTCATTTAAAATTTTCTCAACTTCATCTTCAATACTAACTTGGTTAGTTAATGACGGCCTGTCCGAATTTTTTATGCGGTTTATTATTATTTCTTTGTCCGCTGTAAGAAGGAAAAATTTCCCGTTCTTCTTTAAATTTTCCACATTTTTCTTATTTATTACCGCTCCGCCTCCTGTCGCAATAATTGTCTTATCTTCTTTTGCTATATTTTCAATCACATTTTCTTCCAGTCGTCTGAAATATTCCCAGCCATTATCCCGGACAATATTTGAAATTTTTCCAGACCTGTTTTCAATTTCATCATCAGACGAGATAAATTTCCATTTAATTTGCTCGCTTAAAATTTTGCCAACAGTAGTTTTTCCGGTACCTCTAAATCCGATTAACACAATATTCATTTTTATTATTTTTACATATTGGAATATTGATAGTCCCCGTTATATATTTTTAATGGCTCATCCGCTTCTAATAAAATCATCTGGCAAATTCTTGTATTCTTTTCCAGGTAAATTCCGTGCTCATTAAATACATTTAGGAGTGCTTCACCCCTTCCGATATATCCGGCATCCCAAACAGCCGTATGAATTTCACATCCCATCCTCAACAAAGTGGAGCGCGGAAAAACCAGCCCGATACAATTTTTCGGAATCTTAACAATTTCATTAAAAACAATTTTGTATGCACCTTTTTTTAAAAATGTCTTATCTGCCTCATTGCTGTCAAATATCTTTTTATATTCGGACAAATTTTTGTTTAAAAAGCCAATAATTCCCGCACAGGTAAATTCATAAATTTCTTTGAGCGTTAAATCAAAACCACATGGCTGGGTCTGAATGTCTTTATTTATATCTTTGTCAATACAACCTGCTACAAAATTGCCGTTTTTAACAGACATTTTTATCTTTGTGTAAAATAAAACTCAATTAAATTATCCTTAACCTTATCAACCCTGCAAAACCCAAATGTCTCAAACTGGATAATGTTATTTTCCTTTAAATTTTTACAGGCAATTTCACAAATTCCATCTGCTGTTCTTTCGGGACAATAAATTTTCGCCTTAATACCTCCACCTTCGGGAAGCCACAAAACCTTTGGAATATTATGAAATTTCTTCTTCTCCCCATTTTTTCCATTAATTTCAACCATCGGCCCGTGAGAATTCTCCACATAATCAGCAATAACTCTTCCTGTTGTGGTATCTGCTTTTTTAATTCGGACATTACAGGTATTCATCAGCCGTATTTCATCACCTTCTTTTAATTTTTCCGCATCACTCTTTTGAATCAATAAATTAATTTTGTTGTTTTCCGGCACTAAATCAAATGTCCTGAATCCATAAGTATGTTCCTTATGCAGCGGAAATCGGACAACCATATCCGGAAAATTTTCAATTGTAAGACCTAACGGATCCTCAATGAAAAAATGCCTGAAACATGACTCAATAAATTTCTTATTTTCAAAATACAGCGCTTCTTCACTAAATTCAATATCAACATCTTTTATCCCCAAATTTAACATATAATTCCTTATTGCCTGCGGGTTTATCCCCCGCCTCTTCAGCGCTCTTAATGTCAGTAAATGGACATCATCCCATCCGGTAAATTTCCCTTCGTCAATACCTTTCTTTATTTCACTCTTGCTGATTTTTCCTTCGGAACCAATACTCATTATTCCGTAATGAATAAAATTTGGTTCATTCCATCCGAAATATTTATAAATAAATTTTTGCTTTTCCGTATTGGTAAGATGGTCTTTACCTCTTAAAACATCCGTTATTTCAAGTAAATGGTCATCAACTGCAACAGAAAGATTCATTAAGGGATAAAGTGTTAAGACATTGTTTTTCAAACGAGGATGTTCCTCTTTTGATGCCCTTAACAAAGGAAAATCCACTAAAGAAGGATTCGGCTCGTTTAAATTTGTCTTAATTCGCACCGTCCAGCCATCCTCTGTGTGCATTTTCTCAAAATTTTTTAAATTTTCCTCCGTCGTTAAATTTCTGTGCGGGCACGACATCTTTGCCAGTTTTAATGCCTTAAATTTTTCCTGTTCGCAATTACATACATAAGCATTTCCCTGCTCAATTAATTGTTCTGCAAAATTTTCATAAGTCGTCAGGCGCTCGCTTTGTATTATTTTCATATCCCAGTCAACTCCGAGCCATTTTAAATCATCTTCAATTGCAGTGTATGCTTCTTCATCAACCCTTCCGGGATCTGTATCTTCAATTCGCAATATGAGTTTTCCATTATACTGCTTTGCTATTTCATCGTTTAATATTGCTGCCCTTGCATGTCCTATGTGCAAATATCCCGAAGGATTCGGTGCAAATCTGACAACTACTTTCCCTTTTTCTGCGTTTGGAATTTCAATCATTTTGTTTTAAACTTTTAAATTTATTGAATATTAAATTAAATTTCAGTTAAAATTTAATTATTCATTGAAAATTTTATTCTTAAAATTTTGGTTTAAATCGCACTATGTAGTATGGAAACAATGATAAAAATAATAGGCACGGGACATGTATTACAAAAGTTTAAATCGCACTATGTAGTATGGAAACAATGATAAAAATAATAGGCACGGGACATGTATTACAAAAGTTTAAATCGCACTATGTAGTATGGAAACAATGATAAAAATAATAGGCACGGGACATGTATTACAAAAAAGTGTAAATGAAGTCAGGGAAACAATCCTCGCAATTAAACCAAATTTTGTTGCAGTTGAATTAGACAGGAAGAGGTATGAAATTTTAGAGGAAAATAATTTTGAGGTAAATTTTGAACAAGAGCATTATTCTGCCCGCGATTTATTTTCAGGTCCCGCAGGATTTATTCAGTATCTGCTGGCGATGTTTCAAAGAGAGATTGGGAAAAAATTAAATGTCTTTCCGGGTGCAGAAATGAGAGAGGCGATTTTATGTGCAAGAGAAATAAAAGCAAATGTTATTCTGATTGACAGAAATATAAACATAACTATGAACCGGATACTAAATTTACCCCTCAATGAAAAAATTAAGATGCTGACGCTTTCGCCAAAAATGACAAAAGATATTGACTTTGAAGACGGAATAAACAGCATACTGGACCCGAAAAATTTAAATAAAATAACAAACATTATGAAAAAATTTCCGAAATTTTACAATGGTTTGGTTGAGGAGAGAGACATATATATGGCGATGAATTTGTATTCGTTGCAGTCAAGATTTCCAAATGCGAATATTGTTGCAGTTGTAGGGGCGGGGCATAAAGAAGGAATTGAAAAATTTTTAAACAAATTTGAAAATAAAGAAAAGGTTGATATTAAGACAATCAACAAGGTTGAAAAAATTTCGCCGTTATCGCATTTTACAAATATTTTGTTTGCCTTTATTCTGGTCTTTGCACTTGTTTTTTTAAAATTACGGCTCAGATAAATTTTGAGCATAAATTTAATTTGTAACTATTCAGCCACCTCAAAAAATACTGAAAATCTATACGATTTTCAATCTTTAAAAACTTCGGGGTTTTTAAATTACGAGTAAAATTTTAATTTTTACGCTCACTTCGTTCCACTCACTTCGTTCGTGTCTTTTCAAAATCTTTGTGATTTTGAAAATCGTGTATTTTCAAAACTCTGCGTTTTGAAAATTGTATTTTTTTCAAAAATTTCACAGGTAAATCTGACATCCTCTGAATAGTTACTAAATAGACCAGTTGCGAAATAATTTTCAATCTATTGTTATTTTAAATTTATTTAAAAT
>JAGWDQ010000138.1 GCA_018260615.1 Candidatus Altarchaeum sp. | reverse complement strand
TCAAATTAATTTATATGGAAAATTTCCCTTTTTGGAATCTGATTGCCACAAGACCAATTTTAAGACATTTCACTTTATCTGTATTGAGCGACTCTGATAACCAGTCTAACCCCGCTCTTGAAAAATATTTGTCCGCCCAATAAATGTATTTTTTACTGGAACTAATAATATCTCTGATTGCTTTTTTATTTGAAAACGGTTTTTCAGGAGACAGCAATTTAGTGTCTGATGGTTTATGAATAACTTCGAAAATCGTTTTTATTTTTTCATCGTGTGAATGAACTTTATATTCCAATTGATTCACCTTGTTAAGTATTTCTTTATTTGCAGACACCAGTTTTCTTATATTGACAAATACCCTCATTATTCCGATATTTACCATAATGGCTCTTTTGCTGTTAAGAACACTGGGCATGGCAACACCCTGTTCGGTAAATGCATAAGGCAAATAACGACGACCTCCCCAACTTGAGGTGACAATTTGGCACCTCAAGAATTCTTCTCTGGTTAATTGAAACATAAAGTCCTCAGGAAACCTTTCGATATTTCTGCGAACCTGACGAGTTAAATATTTTGTTTCTACTCCGTAAAGTCCGGCAAGGTCCCTGTCTAACATTACATTCATACCTCTAATCAAAAATATCTTTTTCTCAATAATATTTTGTTTAACTATATCTGTCGTTTTTTCTTCCATCTTAAAATTTTGCAATTACTATGCATAACATTTTATTCATTTAAATCATAGGTTTTCAACCATTAAAAAATTTACCGGTAATTTCAGAATTTACTTCTGAAATACACGAACGAAGTGAGCGTATTTTAAAAATTTACAAAATTAATTACACTGGGTAACAAAAATTACCACCAATTTTAAAATCGCAAAGATTTTAAAATCTCCGAACGATTTTCAAAATACTGAAACCTTCGGTTTCAATCTTTAAAAAATCTGCGAGATTTTTTAAATCGCAGAGATTTTGAAATACTAAAAACCTATGAGGTTTTTAATCTTGAAAAATTCTTTGAGAATTTTTCAATACTGAAAATCTGCAAGATTTTCAATCTTATTTTTAAATCGCAGAGATTTAAAAATCTCCGAACAAAGTGAGGTGACAAAATATTCTGAACATTTTGTAAATACACGAACGAAGTGGGCGTAAGTGGGGTGAAACTTTTACACAGGATGGTGGGAAACTCCGGTTAAATCACATAAGTAACTATTCAGCCCAAAAACTACACATAATTTTTTTGATTTTTTCTATTTTTCTGAAAATTTTACCTGTAAAATTTTGTTAACCTCCGAATAGTTACCTGAATCGCTATGTGTGGGGTCGCCGGGAAAGATGGGTTAAAACAGGAAAGAAACCATAATTTCTTCTTAAGAAACCGTTCCAGCCAAAATTATGTAATAAATAAATGCGGGAAATTTTATGATGATTACAGATATTAAAATCCATGCGGTTCATTTTGCGGGGGTTTTGCGGTTGACATAAAAGAAATAGAATTGGATAAATTTATTTATAAAGTTCAGACAAAACATTTAGTCCTTCCAGATTCTTTAAATCTTCATCAAGCGAATTTAAATTTTTTCCTGAATGACTTATGTGTGAGTTAAATTGTTGAATTTTTGACTTATATGTAGATAAATCTAAATGTTCCTTTATATCGGAAACTTTCATTAGTTTTAAATTTATTTGTTCTGTTTTTGTCCGGACAAAGGTGAACTGTAACTTAAAACACTATTTTCCATCACAGGAACAGATGAATCTAAACTAAAAATAAACCTAAAAGAACGGGTTTTGTTTTTCTATCTTTCAAAAGGACATCTGCAAGGCCTGAAAGTCCGAAACGAATTTGGGTTTTTAATTAAATCTGGAAAGTCGTCTAATTATCATTTTTGATAATTTTGTTGTTTTATTGATAGAAGAATATTGATAACTGGCTTTTAAATTTATTTTAAAATCTCATAACGAATATTGACGAAGTGAGTATTTAAAATACACGAATGAAATGAGTGTGTTAATACCGGAAAAATTAGAGTCATTTGCAATGGTTTTGTGGGTGACATAAAAAAATTAGGATTAGGTAAATTTATTTATAAAGTTCAAACAAAATCTTTAGTCCTTTCAGATTCTTTAAGTCCTCATCAAGCGAATTTAAATTTTTTCTCGGTGTTTCGAGCGTAACATATTCTGATTTTGTGCTTAAAATACATTCTTTTAAAAATTTAAAGTCCAGTTCACCATCACCGATATTTAAATGTTCATCAATCTCGTTTTTTAAATCACAATCGCTTATGTGGAACATATTTGGTTTTAATTTTAGAAGTTCATTAATGTATTCCTTATAATCCCTGCCCATGCTTACTGATGCTTTTGCAGCATGGCCGAAATCAAGGCAGAAACCAAAATCTCCAATATCCATGAGTTCTTTCAACTGCCCCGGTTCATAGCCGAGCATTTTCTCTCCGTTAATGCCGACTTTTGGCATATTTTCTATCACAAGTCGTTCATCATGCACTTCCTTCAATAAATTTTTTGCATCTTCAAGTGAACCATAATCTGCATGCTGGATAATGTATTTTGCATTTAATTTGTCTGCCCATTCAATACAGGTATTGATAATTTTTAAGTTAAATTCTTTTTTGGTTTTGTCTCCGATGTTTAAACCAAATTTTTCGGTTGGAATGTGAATAATATAAGGAATATCATGCTCTAAAAAAGGTTTTATTTCTGTTTCAGGAACATAAAATAACTCAACATAATGAAAAAAAAATTCATTTATCAATTTACTTGCTTCACCTACTAAATCCTTATTTTTTGACCATAATTTTAAGCCGAATTTCATTGTTCTAATTTTGCGATTAAATTGAAAAAATCTTTTTTAGTTGCTCTCATTGAAATTTTATTGCCATCAGATGCTATTTCTGTGAACCCGGATTTTGAAAATGCTTTTATTGAAGCAATATTGTCTGATTTTATCTCTGCAATAATCTCTTCACAATTGGTGTTTTCAAACAAAAACTTTGATCCTTTAATTATCAAGATTGGACCGAAACCTTTACCTATAATATCTGGCGATACATTAACACTAATTTTTGCTATTTTTTCATTTATATTGAACCTTATCTGTCCTATTCTTTTTTTCCCCAATAAACCAATTAATAAAATTACATATTCACTTTTTAATACTTCATTAAACCATTTCTCATGCTCTTCTTTGCTGATTATTTGCGAGTTAAATGATTTTTCTCTTACTTTTATATTATTTCTCCACTCTAATAGTATGTCTCTGTCAGAAAAATCCGCAGGTCTTAAATTTATTTTTTCAAATAATTCTTTATTTAAATTTAGTTTTATACAATCCATATTACTCAATTAAATCCCAACTAAGCGGAGTTCCTTTTTTAATATCATTTCTGATTTTTTTACCAAGTATTTCTTTTAAATATTTTGGGCGCATTCCATACCAGGGTCTTATTGATTTAACATTTTCCTCGCTGATTAATTCACCTGATTTCATATCTTTTACCACAAACAATGAGCGTGCAAAAACCCTACTTTTCTCAACCTTCTCCGACAATTCATAACTAACTTTACCTAATGCCTTTTCTACATCCCTGACTGATTTAACCATCTCTTTAAATTCATCCGGCTCCATGGAAAATGCCGCATCTGGTCCGCCTAAATTTCTATCCAAGATAAAATGTTTTTCAATAACCTTTGCACCGAGAACAACAGACGCGATTGCAACTGATGAACCTAATGTATGGTCAGATAAACCGACAATTGTTCCAAATGTATCTGCCATGTTCGGGATAGTTAATAAATTCGCTTCTTCAATTGGTGCGGGATAAGAAGAAGTGCATTTTAAAAGAATAATCTTCTCATTTCCCATTCTTTTACACGCATTGACTGCTTCTTCGATGTCTGCCAAAGTTGCAATGCCTGTTGATATGATAATGGGTTTGCCTTTTGAAGCGATGTACTCTATTAATGGAATATCTGTTATTTCAAAGGATGCTACTTTATATGCTGGAACATTTAATCCCTCAAGAAAATCAACTGCTGTTTTATCAAATGGACTTGAAAAAAATATTAAACCTAAATCCTCTGCTAATTTTTGTAATTTCGGCTGCCATTCCCAGGGAGTATATGCTTCTTTGTAAAGGTTATAAAGTGTCTTACCACCCCATAATGTGCCCTTGATTTTAAAGCATTCATTGTCGGACTCAATAGTTATCGTATCAGGTGTGTAGGTCTGGAGTTTTATAGCATCCGCTCCTGCTTCTTTTGCTGCTTTGATTGTATCAACAGCCAGTTCAAATTTCTGAAGATGATTTGCTGAAAGTTCTGCTATTATAAAACAGGGTTCTTGTTCCCCTATGAATTTATTTTTAATTTTGATTTTTTTCATTTCAAAGTTTTTAACATCCGGTTCTATCCCTCAATTCTTCATACTCTTTTTTTAATTGCCATAAACCATTAACCTTCTCAAATAGCTCACGATTCCACATTTTTTCTACTATGTCCCAAAATTGAATTGGTGTATAACCTAATAAATTGATAAAATCCCCTAATGCAAGTTGATCCAAATCAGGATCATTTTCCTTTATGAGATTTTTTGCTTCAGATAAACTAATATTCCCCTCACGGACACGCCGACTTGCAATATCTGATGTTCGCTGAAATCCAAATTTAGGATATTTTAACCAAAGATGGACCATGTATGCAACAGAATCTATTTGTTCAAAATCCTCTATACAACCTTCTCGTTTCCATTCATGAGTTAGATCTTTAAATCCGTATCTTTTTGCGATACCGAGATTTGTTACGCTGCTCCATGGTTTAAAATAACTCATATAGATTACTTCAGGCAGCGGCTTATTCTTATCTAATTGAATAGAATTCACTTCCTCTGAAGTTAACCCTTTCGCAATCCACCATTGCCTGTCTTTTTCTAATTTATCAGACATTGACTTAACAATAGGAGTTGCCAGATAAAAGTCCTCGTCAGTGCTGCCGTATTCATAAGCAGAGTTTTCTCCAAATATAACAAATGGTATGTCAAATTTTTGAGCCAATAATGTGGGTATAGTGTAAATAGCATATTCTACAAATTTAAGTGCTTCCCCTGTTTCTTCAAATGCTATTTTTGTTGCTCTCCTGAAAAGATCAATACTCAGATTGAATAATATATGGTTGCAACCAAAAGAATCCTCCAAATTTCTGAAGTTACTTAAGCCTGCCTTTGTCTTGGTGAAGGGATCACCAACTGTTATTAAAAGGGGATGCATGTCCATCTTTACCTTCATCGTATATACAAGAAAGTGACTATCTTTTCCGCCGCTTACTGGAATAATACAATCATAATGACCATCATCCCTTCTATATTTACTGCATAATTCTTCCAATGCTTTTTCCCTTTTTTCCCAATCAATTGTTTTGCGTTTTTCGTAGTTTAAACATGCTTGACAAACTCCTTCATCATTGAAATTAGACCCTGGTCGTGTGTTTGGCATCAAACACTTTTTACAAAATTTGTATTTCATTTTAAATTAATAGTATTATAAATAGATGAGTTCATCCTTAAATATTGTTGGTTTAACTTCTAAACTTTTAGCATTATTTTAGTTTCTGTTTTATATCTTTATTAATCTCTAACATTTTTGGTTCTTTTTCTAAAACTTTTAATATATCTTCTATATAAAAACTTTTATTTTCTTTATATAATCTTTTATAGATTTCATCAATGAAATTAAAATCTTCGATTGTGTCCAAAGTCCATCTCAAATGACTTAAATCTTTATCATTTAAAACATTTAATAATTTGAATTTTTCTGGATGTTCGTATATATAGGGAGTTACATGTTCTCTTTGATAATCTTCTTTTGCTTCTTTCCATGCTTTTTCAAGTGCCTCAAAAGAAAAAACTTCGGTATCCAATCCCTGAGGATAAGTTCTTTTCAGACAGTTAGAGCAGTAATCACATTTGTTATTTAGAAAGGTCTCAATAACTTTATCCGAAACTAGGGGATCTATCAAAGGGCAATCTGAAGTTATCCTAACAATAACTGTTGCGTTAAACTCTTTTGCTGCTTTGTAGTATCTATCTAAAACATCATCCTCACTTCCCCTGAAAATACCTATGCCAGAATTATAGTTTTTGATTGTTTCAACAATAATATCATCATCCTTTTTAGTTGTGGTCGCAATGACAATTTTATCTAAATTTTTGATTTGCTTTATTCTGTCAATATCATGCAATATTACCTCTTTACCAAGGATCTTTTTCATTACTTTTCCATGCAATCTTGTTGAACCCATCCGTGCCTGTATTATCGCAACAATTTTTTTATTTTCCATTATGAAAATTCATTAATCGTATCTTTTACAGCATTTATAACATCATAAGCATCCTCATCTTTCATTCCCTGAAATAAAGGCAATGTAATTATCCTGCTGAAAACATCCTCAGTTACAGGGAAGTCATTATCATTAAAATTAAATTTTTCTTTATAATAACTGAATTTATAAATTGGAATATAGTGAACATTAACTCCGATATTTTTTGTTTTCATTGAATTGAAAAATTTATCGCGGTTTATTTTTTCATTAAGCAGAATTGTGTAGATGTGCCATGCGTGTTTTATATTTGTTTTTGCATAAGGAATCGTTATTTCGTCAATATTCTCAAATTCTTCATCATATATTTTTACAATTTCAGATCTTCTTTTAATAAATTTGTCAAGTTTTTTTAACTGTGATCTTCCGAGAGCGCACTGAAAATCAGTAATTCTGTAATTTCTTCCAAGCATTTTCATATCATAAGCATAAGATGCATCTTTTCCGAATCGTGTTGTTGCATCTTTGTCAATACCGTGATTTCTCAGCAATTTTAGTTTCTCATATAATTTTTCATTATCAGTTGTTACCATTCCCCCCTCACCGGTTGTTATATGCTTTACCGGATGAAAACTGAATTCCGTTAAATCCGCAAAATTCCCGACCTTTTTACCTTTGTATTCCGCGCCACAAGCATGCGCAGCATCCTCAATTAAATATAAGTCCTTTTCTTTTGCAATTTCTCTGATTTCATCAATATCACACGGTTGTCCTGCGTAATCCACATAAATTATGGCTTTTGTCTTTGAGGTTATTTTTTTCTTTATTTCATCTGGATTAATGTTGTAAGTGTCGGGCTTTATATCTGCAAATACAGGTTTTAGTCCATTATAAAGAATGCAGTTTGAAGTTGCCATAAAAGTAAACGGTGTAGTTATTATTTCACTACTCTTTTTTAGTCCAAGTGAAGCCACTGCTATGTCAAGGGCTGAAGTTCCGGAATTAACGACAACACCATACTTGCAGCCAATATATTTACAAAATTTTTCTTCAAATTCCGAAACCTTAGGTCCGGTTGTGAGCCAATCTGACTTCAGAACTTTATCTACTTCTAAGATATCATCATCATCTATGCTCTGTCTTCCGTAAGGTAAAAATTTATTCCTCATATTTTTCTATTAAAAACACAGAATCAACATTATCATTATCAACATATTTCAACTTTTTTTCTTTAACAAGTTTTAGATATTTAAACCTATCAAGATACATCTGACAAAAATTCGCTTTCCACAGCATGTTTTTATTGCCTCTGTATTCAATTTCAGTATATTTATCGGCATAATATTCAAATCCGAATATATATTTTTTTGAGCATCTGTAGATTTCATCTAATATGTAATTAATGTCATTGGGTGAAATATGTATTAAAACTCCAGCAGTAAAAACTAAATCAAAATATTCATCTTTAAATGGAAGATCAAAGGCAGACCCATAAATTATATTTATGTCTTTTGTTCTTTCTTTTGATTTTTCAACGGCATATTTAGAGATCTCAATACCGTAAAGATTTTTGAATCCCATTAACTGAAGAGATAAAAGTTGATTCCCTACATTAGATCCGACTTCAAGTATCTTAGTTTTATCTTTATCTAAAAAAGATAGAAACTCTTCATTTAGTTCGGTTCTCGTGACTCCCCAAGTTTTTTTATAAAATTCATCCAATTCCCGTGGATTATATAAATTCCTATCGGTGTATTCTTTACCAAATACATTCGCCCATTTATCAATCTGTTCTGTTTTTTTAGCCATTTTATTTTTAATAAATTATGTTTAATTTGATTTTATCATCCAGTCCTCCAATCTTTTAATTCCTTCTTCAAGACAAACTTTCGGCTCCCATCCAAGCAACTCCTTTGCCTTTGAATAATTACAGAGCAGTTTTGGAATTTCGCTCTGAGGGTGATGGTGAGACACATGCTTTATCTTGTTTTTATCTTTTGCTATCAACATAGCAAGGTCATTTATGGAAATATCTTTTCCGCATCCTGCATTGATAACTTCTCCAACCGCTTTTTCTGAAAATGCCGCTTTAACTATGAAATCTGCACAATCCTCAACATACAACAAATCCCTTGTCTGTGTTCCGTCACCGAATATATTAAGGGTTTCTCCTTCAAGATTTCTTTTGACAAATATTGAGACCACGCCACCTTCCATATTTGCCTTCTGGAATGGACCGTAAGTATTGAATGGCCTAACGATAACAACTGGTAACCCCAAACCATGATAATAGGACTCTGCCAATGCTTCAGCGGCAACCTTTGAACCGGCATAAGGTGATGCTGGCTTAATTTTATGCTCTTCTGTTATTGCACCACCCTTTGATAAGTCATAAACCATACATGTTCCAAGTAAAACAACCTTTGTTTTATACTTTAATGCTTCCTGCAAAATGTTGTATGTTCCAATAACATTAACTTCAAAGTCCTTTTGCGGGTTATCAAGCGATTCCTGGACATTAATCTGTGCAGCTGCATGTATGCAGATGTCAAATTTATTTTTAAATAAATCCGAAATTAAATCTTTATTCCTTATGTCTCCTTTAACAAATTCCTTAAAATTTGGATTATCTTTAAATTCTCGTATATTTTCTTCACGCCCGTTTGAAATATCATCAACTACCCAGACATTATGCTTTTCATCAAGTAATCTTTTAACGACCCATCTTCCTATGAATCCTGCTCCGCCAGTTACTAAACTTTTCATAGTAATTTGATGTTTATATATTAGATTTTAAAAGTTAAATCTATTGAGCAATATGATAGTATCCCTTATTGGTATATTCTCTTTTTTTCTTTTCCAATATTGAGAGTATAAGCAATCTTTTGATTATTAAAGATATCGTTGGATTGCTTACTATGTTTTATTTTTAAAAATATTTTATATATTTTCCCTGAGATGATTGACGGAGTCAAAGATAAGAATATAAACGAAGCAGAGTATAATATTGCTATGATTTTCGATGGTGCTGATGAAAAAAATAATGTTATGCATCCAAAATAGGAACCATACTTAAAATTACTAAATGCCTTTGCTACAATCATATTTAAAATAAATCCAAATTTTTCTTTTCTCTTAGTCTTACCAATCAAATTTTCAAATCCTTTTGAATATTTACTACTTAACAATATATCTGTTATTCTATAGCTTCTATAAGATAAATTAAACTCATCCTCAACTATAAAACGATATTTGAATAGTGCTTCTTGATTAACTATATGCTTATTTAGTACCCAACATTTAAGTGGGGGATATTTTAAAAACATTAATTTATACCACAAAATATGAGCATAACAAGTTCCAATACCTTGTGTTATCAATTCATTATCCTCCTTAAACATTTGTTTAAGTATTTGATTGTTGAATAATAAAACAGAAATAAATCCACTGTCTGTAAATCTCCCACTAATTGCTTGTGTTCTATCTAATTCGAATATCTCAGGTTTAGCATCATCACAGGTGTTTGCATAAATAATTTTTTCTTCATTATCATCAAAAAAATACGATTCTCTTCTAATAACAATAAGTCCAATTTCCTTTGAATTATTATCTCTAATAAACTCGACAACTTCTTTCAAACCATTTTCAACAATTTCTTCATCTCCAAAAAGCCAGGCAAACTTCCCATCCGCTAAATCAACAACCTTTATTAAATTTCTGTCAAGACCTAAATTTTCCTTATTTTCTCTATATTTTATTATTAAATCCGGATACTTCTCTTTGAATTTCATCACAACATCTTTTGTGTTGTCTGTTGATCCATTATTTGAAATACATATTTCCACATCGTTTTTGAGTTCTAACGCTTGTGGAATGATACTCTTTAATGTTTTTTTTAGTTCATCTGCCATATTCCAAGTTGGGATACATATAGATACTAATTTTTGATTCATTTTATTTTTTCAATAAATTTATCAAAGATAGATACAGTGTAATTTATCATCTTATCTGTAATTCCCGGATAAACACCAATCCAAAAAGTATTATTCATAATAAAGTCTGTATTTTTCAAATGGTCAACAACCCTGTAATCTATTTTGTTCTCAATAAAATATGGCTGTTTTGTTATATTCCCTCCGAAAAGCAATCTTGTACCTATCTTGTTTTCATTTAAATATTTTAATAAATCTGTTCTTGTGAATGGGCAGTTATCTTTGAGAGTTATCAAGAAACCAAACCACGAGGGATCTGAATTTTCTGTCGCTTCGGGCAGTATAAAATAATTCTGAAATTTTGATAATTTATCTTTTAATAAAGCAAAATTCCTTTTTCTTATTTCTATGAAATCATTTAATTTTTCCATCTGTGCCAGACCAATTGCAACATTCAAATCCGTGTTTTTAAGATTATAACCAATTTCTGAATAGATATATTTATGGTCGTATCCATAAGGTAAGTTCCCTAATTTCCATTCAAAACGCTTTCTGCAGGAATTATCCTGTCCGGTTTGACACCAGCAGTCCCTTCCCCAGTCCCTTACACTTCTTGCAATTTTAGCAAGTTCATTGTTACTGGTACAAACTGCTCCCCCTTCGCCCATTGTAATATGATGTGCAGGATAGAAGCTGTGCGTGCTTAAATCACCGAAGGTTCCAGTCAGTTGATTATTGTATTTTGAACCCAGAGAATCGCAGTTATCCTCTATGAGCCATAAATTATGTTTTTTGCATAATTTGACTACTTCTTCAACATTAAAAGGATTACCAAGAGTATGGGGAAGAAAAATTGCTTTTGTTTTTTTGGAAACCGCCTTTTTCAATTGCTCAATATTAATATTATAAGTTGGTAAATCTACATCACAAAAAACAGGTATGCAGTTGCACTGTATTATCGGATTTATTGTTGTTGGAAATCCAGCAGCAACAGTAATAACTTCATCACCATCTTTTAATCGCCTATCCTTCAGTTTTTGTGAGGTTAGTGTTTTTAAAGCGAGTAAATTAGCAGAAGAACCTGAATTAACGACAATAGTGTGTTTAACACCCAAAAATCTACAAAATTTTTTCTCAAATTTATTTGTTACTTCTCCTTCAGTCCACCAGCAATCTAACGCAGCGTCAACTATGGCAATTATTTCTTTTTCATCAAATTTCTTACCAGAAACAGGAACATATTCTATTTTTTTATTAAGAAATAAATCGCAATATTCCTTAACTTTTGCAAAGATTTCTTTTTTGATCGTTACTTCATCCATTTTTCAAGGTTTCCTTTTTTAAATTCTTTCGTGTACCATTCAATAGTTAATTTGAGCCCAGTATCAAGGTCTATCTTGGATTCCCACCCTATCAATTCCCCTGCTTTTGTGTTATCGCAATAAAAATGGTTTGTTTCTCCTGGCCGGTAAGGCAAAGCCCCGATAACTGGTTCTATTGGATTGCCCATAATATCAAGTATCTTAATCACAACATCTTTAATTCTGTACTCTTTGCCATTTCCGATATTAATTATCTCGCCAATTGCTTTTTTTGCTAAAGATGCTTTTATAAACCCATCAACAATATCACTTACGTAATTAAACTCTCGAGTTTGTTCTCCTTTACTCAGCTTAAACTCCTTTTTGAACAGCGCAGAAATGATTGTACTTGGAATGAGCATATTAGAAAATTGATAAGGGCCATAAGTTAAGAATGGTCTTAGAGTGATAATCGGACAGCCAAGTGTTTTATATAACATTTTACAAAAGAACGTTGCCCAAACTTTTGAGGCGGAATATGGAGAAACTGGATTTGGCATTTGTTCTTCAACGAATGGTGCCGGGTTATCACCGTACTCCTCACAAGTTCCTGTATTGATAAAACAATCATAATTTATTCCCTCAAGAGCATGTAACAAATTTGCAGTTCCCTGAATATTTGCTGATATTATTCTATCAATATCTAAAAAAGAACGTTTAACATCTACAACTCCAGCAAGATGATAAATTACTTCCGGTTGAATATTTTTTATAGTATTACGGACAGATTCAAAGTCACACAAGTTTATGTTATAAAAATCAATTTTATCAATCAAATCGTTGATATTATCTCGTTTAGATATTTCAAAAGCTGAAACCATTGCCCCTTCATTTACTAATCTTCTTGTCAGATGTGAACCAATAAAGCCGCCTGCACCAGTAACTAACACTCTTACCTCTTTCAGATTGTTCATGTTTTGCCAACTAACATTATTTTATTAATATTTTTTCATACCATTTAATTGTTTCCTTTATTCCGTCTTCAAATGAATATTTTGTTTTCCAGCCAAAAAATTTCTCAACTTTTTCTGTTGAAAGGTATTGTTCGTAAATTTCATTTTTTGCAATGTTTAATACTTTATAATTTATTTTTTTATTAATTATTTTTGAAATCCTTTCAATAACTTCTATAACACTTAACTTTAATCCGCTTGATAAGTTAAATGCTTTACCTTTTGATTTATTTATATTTTCACACAGCATTAAGTATCCGTCAGCAACATCCTTAACATATAAATATTCCCTTATCATTTTTCCGTCACTTCTTATATCTAATGTTTCATCCATGAGTGCTGATTTTATTGCCCCCGGAATTATTCTGTTAAGATTTAAATCCCCAGGGCCATAAATATTTCCAAAGCGCGCAATTGTTATTGGAAGGTCGTATGTTTTAAAATAACTATGAGTCACTAAATCCGTGCACGATTTGGAAACATCATAAGGAAAATCTCCTTTTAATGGCATTTCTTCAGTGTAAGGTAGTTTATCTGATTTCCCATAAGCTTTATCCGATGATGCCACAACAATTCCTTTCACCGAATTACACAATCTTGCAGATTCTAATATATTTATGGTCCCGTTTATATTTGTTTCAAAGGTTTCAACTGGGTTTATTAATGCTGTAGGCACAATGGGTTGCGCACCTATATGAAATATGTATTCAATTTCATATTTTGAGATTACATCATGAATTCTTTTAAAATCCTTTAAATCACAATATGCCAATATTGTTCTTTTATTTAAGTTTTCTGTAATAAAATATGATTTTGGATTTTTAGATCTGATAGTTGAAATAATATTCGCATTATTTTTAAGTAATTCTTCAACTACGTGCGAACCTACCAACCCGTTTCCTCCGGTAACTAAAACATTCTTTCCTTTCCAGAAATCTAATCGTTCCATATTTTCCATAATGCTTTTTTTGATTCCCATAATGTATTTAATTCTCTATTATCTCTTAAAGTATCCATTGGCTTCCAGAACCCTTTATGTTTGTAAGCCATTAATTGCCCTTCCTTTGCTAAATTTTCTAATGGTTCTCTTTCCCAAAAGGTTTCATCATTTTTAATATAATTAATAACTTCTGGTTCAAGTACAAAAAATCCGCCATTTATCCACGCATTATCTCCTAAAGGTTTTTCATGAAATTCAGTAACTCTATCTTCATTCACTTCAACTGAACCAAATCTTCCCGGTGGTTGAACCGCGGTCATTGTTGCGAGAGCAGGATTTCCGTGGTTTTTATGAAATTTAAGTAATTCATAGATATTTATGTCTGCGATACCATCACCATAAGTAAACATGAATGTTTCATCACCGATATAATCTTTCACTCTTTTTAACCTTCCTCCAGTCTGGGTATTTAATCCTGTATCTATTAAAGAAACTGTCCAATCTTCTGTTGGCGTGTTATGGACAATCTTTTCATTTGTCTTAATTTTTATAGTTACATCTGAATTATGCATGAAATAATTTGCAAACCATTCTTTTATCATGTATCCTTTATATCCTAAACATATCACAAAATCATTAATGCCATAAAATGAATAAATTTTCATTATATGCCATAAGATTGGCTTTCCTCCGATTTCTACCATCGGTTTTGGTTTTAAATCAGTTTCTTCGCTTAATCGCGTTCCAAATCCTCCTGCAAGGATAACTGCTTTCATCTTAGTTAATTGGGAATGTTAAATGTACATTAAATTAAATAATTATGACAATTAAAAATTAAATTTTAATCAAATTAAATTCGTATTCAAATGTATCGTTGGTATCCTCAGGGTTTTTGCTGAAAATAACAACGCTTGCTTTATTTTCACATATATTCTTGATTGCATGCGCCACACCAGGAGGAATATAAATTATATTATAATTCTCTGAATTTGAATCCAAAACGAGCGTTTCTCTCTTTTTTGTCTTAACATCTTCAAGTATTAATTCAATTTTTTCGGAGCAGATGCACAGCCATTCTTCTTTTTTATTATGGTAATGTTTTGCTCTTGTTTTATCTGGCTCAATTGAGACCAAATAAGAGTGAACGCAATTAAACGGCTCATCATCATAGTTCATTGAAACAAGTTCGGAAAGCCATCCGTCTTCACGAATATGTTTTTTCCTGTTCAGTTTTTTGTACATCATTTACGATAATGCTTTTGATTCATAAAGAACTTTTTTAATTTCCTCTTTATTCAGAAGAGACATTTTATGGGAATTATAATCGCTGCTGTGAACTTCAGTTGCACCAAGTTCTCTGAAATATTCTTTATTTACTAATTCTTTCAATTGTGGAAAAACGATAAACATATCTTCCGTTTCAAGTGACCGTGTTACTTCTTCTTCTGTCATCAGTTCTTCATAGTATTTTTCACCGGATTTAAGCCCAATTGTTTTTATTTTAATGTCCCTCGGATTAAATTTATATTTTGGTGCAGTTTCTTCTATTACAACCTCAACAAGATCATTTAATCGAATAGCAGGCATCTTGAATATAAAAACTTCGCTTCCCTTTGCGATTTGTGTGGATTTAAATAAAAGTTCAACAGCCCTTTTCATAGACATTACAAATCTTGTCATTGTAAGATCTGTCATCGTAACAGGTCCGCCATTTTTTATCTGGTTTATCCACAAAGGGATTACAGAACCTCTTGAACCCAAAACATTACCAAACCTGACAGATGAAAATATTGTTTTCCTTTTTCCTTTGTAATAATTTGCAGAAATCATCAGTCGTTCGCCCAGTAACTTGGTTGCACCCATCGTATTTGTTGGATTTGCTGCTTTGTCAGTGCTTGTGAATATCACTTTTTCAACTTCATTCTCTATAGAAACATTTATTAAATTTTGCAAACCTAAAATATTGGTTTTAACTGCTTCAAATGGATTATATTCGCATGACTGAACATGCTTTAGTGCTGCTGTATGAAAGATAATATTAATATCTTCAATTGCTCTTTTCAACCGTTCTTTATCTCTTATATCTCCTAAGAAAAATCTTAATTTATCAAAATCATTTGCACTTAATGTTTGTTCCAAATCATGCTCCAGTTCAAATTCACGGGATTCATCAATGTCAAGTATCCTCACAATTTTAGGGTCAAATTTTAAAATTTGATTTATTATTTCTTTTCCTACTGAGCCAACACCCCCCGTTATTAATATGTTTTTATTTTTGAATGCGGTTTTCATTTTTTAGATTCTTTTATCATTTCTTCAATTAAATTACAAACTCTTTCTGTTGCCTTTCCGTCAGGTAAATACGCATATTCATAACTGAATTTCTCTCTTGCGTTTTTAAGTTTTTCTTTTGTTTCTTTATCATATAATGCCTTCTTTATATCAATAATTAAATCTTCTTCTTTATAACACCCTAAAGCCGCACCGCTGCTTACATAAGGCATCACCTCTTGGTGTCCAGAAAAGTTTATTCTTATAACTGGTTTGCCTAAGATTATTGCTTCGATACCCACAGTAGAGTCTTCTATAATCACTAAATCAGATGCATATAGGAGTTCTGATGTGTCTGCCTCTTTTGTAATTAGGGGGTGAATACCAAATTTTTCTTGATATATTTTATTATATACTGAATCATCCATATAGTAACCCGGGTGTTTCTTAATGATTAGCTGGAAGTCGTCTGAAATTTTTTTGATTGAATCAAATACTGCATATATATCTTTCTTTGAGGATTCATTAAAAATATATGAATTCGTTGCCCAAACAATCAATCTTTTATTTTTATCTAAATTTAACTTTTCAAATGTTTTTTCTTTGTTATAAATTTCTTTTGCTCTTGCTAAACTGTCATATCTTGGCTGTCCTGTAACGATAACGCTGTCTTCAGGATAAGCATGTATTTCAGTTAAAGTTTTTGTGTCACACGGTCCGTAAACCGCGGTTTTGTCCGGTATTGGGCAATAAGTATATTTAATACTTCCCTCTGATGAAATATCATCTTTTGAATGCATATATGCACAATTGTATGGACTAAGCAGACCATGTAGTATTGCAACCACCGGAATGCCCCTCAGTTTAGCCGCAGTGACAGCACATCTCCCAAAGGAATCTGCTTCGCCTTGCAATAATACTAAATCAGGGGTTTCAATTTCAATCATTCTTTTTATTGTTTCAATTCGTTTTACTGCTTCAGGAAATCTATACTTGAAGATTGCACTAAAAGAATCTTTAAGGTAGGGGTATATATTTATTTTTTTGTTTTTAATTTCATAATCAAAAGAATTTATAAACTCTTTATTCACCTTTAATTTTTTCCATAATTCTTCAAGTTTTTTTCGTTCACAATTTACCTTTAAAGATATTGTTTTATTTAAGTATTGCTCATAGAACCCCCACGAAGGTGCATTTTTTTCACGCAAGTCATTTAAATTTATCTTTGGCGTAAAATCAACGTCTATAACTTTCAGGGTATAATCCCTTCTTTTAAGTTCTTTTATTATTGGTTCAAAGTATTCATCTATTTTCGATTCTTTTTTAGTTATCGGGTCTATTTTTGTTCTATAACACCCGCTTTCTGAAATGATTAATATTTTTTTTCCACCCAACTTTTCTTCAATTAAAGAATTTCTTTTAAATATTTTTAAGTAGTAATATCTAAAATATTGTTTTAAATTAATTAGATGATAGATAGCCGTTAATTTTATTTTGTTTATATTTATATCTTTAAGGAATTTTTCAGATAGTTCTCTGTTTATTTCATCACCAGTTTTATTGTTTATCTCGTTTTTCGGATCATTCAAGTAATTGATAATTTGCTGGACGGAAACCAATTTCGTGAGATACATATCATTTTCCCTGAGCCACCTGTCTGCAAACCACCAAAGAGAAACTCCCTCGTAAGTAATCAGTTCTTTGAAATTCTTATCTTTCTTGATTTTTTTGTTTGACCAAGAATTCATCCACGCATATATCTCATCCATTTTTGTTTGGGTATTTTTATTTTTTAGTACAATCTATCTTTTAATATAATCTACTCATGCCCATCTCAATTTTTTAGCCAATCTAACAATAAGCCATCGTTTACTGATTAAAAAATAGTTATTGGGGTAATCCGTGAATGTCTTAATAGGCAGAGACATTATTTTTTCGAACTCTTTTTCAGTAAGTCCGAGTTTTTTTATGACATATTCTTTGTCATCATTCATCATTTCCTCTGTGGGATAAGGGTCTTTTTTCATTTCCTCTAACGCTTCATCTCTTGTCATCTGACCGGAACATATTAAAGTGGATAAATGTGCCCTTCTTTTATCAATACCGAACTTTTTTGGAAGGATGTACCCCTGAAAGAAACGTGTGTATATGGATTCGTAATGCTTTCCCCCGTAATATCTCCAGCCAAGTTCTTTTTCTATGATCCGCATGGCCTCTTTTTTGTCATATTTAATATAGTTTAAAATGGGAATGAATTTTATTTTTTTTATAAAAATATAATTAAACATGTCTATCAAATTATAATGAGGAAATGTTTTTAATTTTACTTTGCCGAACTTGTTGTGAATGCCGTTAATAAATTTCAGGTCTCCACTATCATATCCCCAGCTGCTGGGAAGTATTGCTTCGGTTACGATGTTGTGCCCCCTAATAATGTAGGGTATTCCCCTCTCTGAAGCAACCTGGAAAAGAAATGCAATTATTGCATGATCCGTGGGTATTTCAGAATTTGAAACAGAGGATTTCAGGAATGACAACTGCAAATCCTTAAATTCTTCCCAGTCAGGGACTGATGTATACAAATCAATATCAAGTGCTTTGCAGGTATTTTCTATATTCCTTTCTGAAATTTCTGAATTCCATCCATTGTTTAAGTGAACCGCTAACGGTCGCAAGCCCAACTTTTTAACGATGTATGCCACAAATGTGCTGTCTACTCCTCCGCTAACTCCTATGATACAATCGTATTCCTTGTTTTTTCCTTTCTCCTTGATTTGGTTTACCAACTGATTGAGTTTTTGTTCTCCGTCTTTATGTTTATAATAAAGTTCTTTTTCTACTCTTTCTTCGTATTTTTTGCAGTGATTACATAACCCTTTTTCATCAAATTGGATATCATGATCTGATGTATCCATAATACACCTATTGCATATTTTATACTCTCTTTCCATTTTACAAGCCATGTAAGATTTAGTTTTATTTTATTATGTTGGAGAGTGTTGAAAAACCCTATTTTTGTGCAAATTTGTTTTTCAAAACCGCTATGCGGAAAATTTTGGATACCCAAAATTTTGCTTAATTTTGGACTTTTTCAACGCTCTCTGTTGATTCGCTCTTATACTTATTTTTAAGTTTGAAAGTTATTTGAAAAACGTCTAAAAACACCTTTAAACTATGTCTTTTTATTGCCACCAATTTCATCAATTTATCAAAGTCAAAATCTCATAACTTTCAAAGATAGGTATTAGACAATATTATAACTTCTTGATTACATAACTAGTTCTGGGCTGATGCCCATAAGAATAGCACATATTATACGAAACAACCTTCAAGCCGCACTGCTCAGCACACTTAGAAACCTGATCGGGGGTGTGCCGTACAGGATAAATGTCAGACACCGTTGTTACTATCCCAGATAGACTATCAGAAGGCAGTCTATAATCAGCCACCGCATCAATAAGCTCAACGATCAGCATACCCCCAGGATTAAGATGCGGAGAATACTTAGAGAGGAAATCAAAAAGCAGTCGCTCTCTCGTCTCTAATGATTTTGCCTCCTGGATAGAGACACAATCATTACCATAATTACCCGCCCAAGCAGAGAAAACCCAATGCATTGCAGTTATTAAGTCATACTTTTTTTGAAGAGAGGGATTAAAGCCATCGTCCCGCCAAATTTTAGTATTATATTTTCCCATCTTAGCGATATCGTTCGCAACCAAAACACATTTATCAAGAAAATCAAAACCTTCGACATTCTTAAAGCCTTGATCAATCAAGTAGAAAAGCATAATACCGGTGCCACATCCAGTTACTAAAATATTAGATTCTTTAGGTACTTCTTCACAAATAAAATCGAGTGTATAGTTGGTAAGTGGATCTGAATCTTCTCTATAATAGGCAGAGTAGAACCAAGTCGGACGACCGGACTCATTTAGAGCTAAACCTCGCTTACACATCAAACTTTTTATTTTCGAAACAGGTACCCG
Source organism: Candidatus Altarchaeum sp. (assembly GCA_018260615.1). Classification (GTDB taxonomy): domain Archaea; phylum Altiarchaeota; class Altiarchaeia; order Altiarchaeales; family Altiarchaeaceae; genus Altiarchaeum. The sequence goes on along the minus strand of JAGWDQ010000138.1, from coordinate 587 downwards.
GCTTTTCAGCATAAGTTTTCTGCGTCTCTTGCCTCTCCTTACGTCGATTCCCATTATTTTAAAAAGTTTTTTCAGCCCAAATTTCACATCCTCCCTTATCAAAGACATATTTGTCATCATTTTAAATATTTAATAAATTATTAGATTCCTATTTTATTAAGTTGCATTTTGTAGTTGTTCTTCGCTATTATTTTTCGTTCTTATGCTTATTTTTATTGTTGATTAAAATAATTTATAACATTTTTAATTAGCATTTGAAGATATTAAATTAAAAAATGAAAAAAAAATAATATAGTTGTTGCAAATTAAAAATTTTAAAGGCGAAAACAGATAAAATTTAAAGGAGTTCTAATGTGAAAAAGTTATTTTACAACGTGTCTAATATAGTGAATTTATTTACTTTTTGTATTATAAATTTATGAACCCTATAATAAATATTATTGGTTTAAAATTTAAACCAAATTTTAAATTTAAATTTTATATATTTTCATAACTGGTTGTCCAAATTTATAACTATTTACTTGGAATATTCTTGGCATTGTTAATTTAGTATAGATTTTTATATTTTGTGGCAATCTTAATATTTA
>JAGWDQ010000137.1 GCA_018260615.1 Candidatus Altarchaeum sp. | reverse complement strand
AAAAGAAGGGGTTGAAGCGTTCATGCGAGAATCCAACGGAGTTCTGACGCTATAGGCTAATATAGTATTTATAATTAAAAATGCAACAATTATATATTGTGAATAAATGTTAAAGTTTTGAAACACAAATATCAGTTTAATTTGAGATATCCCTAACAGTTGAAAAAAAGCTAAAATTATAAACATAAATATGATTAAGAGTATGTTGCTGAATTTAGTAGAGTGCTTTAAAAAATATTTATCTATTTTATCAATTTCGTCCTTATCTTCTTTTTTAATATCATCAAAATCATATTTTGGATTAATCTTTCTTAATTCTATCTCTGAAATAGCGAGTAATCTTTTAAATAAAAATTTATGTAACATTTTAAGTGACGATATTTCAGAAAAAATAATCAAACAACCAAAAGTCAAGATAACAAATTTGAAGTTAATAAAATCTTCAGGAATTGGAAAAAACAGCAAATACGCTACAACAATATTTAGATAACCCCATATATTTTCTTTAGTGAGTAAATTATCAAACATTTTATAAATTTTTATAAATTTCCTCTATAAATCCCCAAACTACAAATTCCATAATAACGCTTTGGATTGCGAATTTCATCTGAAAAAACTTTATCAAAACTTATTTTTAGCAGCATTGACGTATTCTTGTGTGCTTAAATTAAATTGGCCTATTTATTAAGAGGGTCGTCTTTAGACTTTGCCACTATAAACTAACCCGGCATTCATATTAAATTAATTTTACATTAAATTAAATTTCAAGTTTCTTCATAGACTTTTAAAACCCACTTTTGAAAAAGCTAAGGTATTGATTTTTATTTTTTTGTGGGTAATAATTAACTTGAGAATGTCAGATTTAATTTTATTATTGTAAAGTTTTTCTTTGAGTATAATTTTGTCTTTTCTTTGAACATTGATTTTCATGGACTATTTATATATTACAATTACACATTATTATTTTATTATTTCTAAACCTGGAAAAAGTTGAAAAATCAATAAACATTAGGATATTTTACGAGACATTTCAAACCTTTTTGATGCTATACTTTGCACCACTATAAATTGAGTTTTTCAAATCTTTGAAAATGTGCTATAAAAAAGCGCAGTTTTCGCTGTTGTTGAGTATAGAATATAAATTTTCATTTCTCACGAAAACTTCTCAAACTTTCTTCCCGTAGCGTTTTATTAAATTCCGTTGTCATTTTCACTTATTTACTATTATTGCTAATATTGCGCATTTTACCTCTGATAAATGATGCAATAAATAAAGTTATTGCAACAATTAAAATTACATACTGAAAAATCTCAAATACCTGAATTCCATTGATAAATCCCAGATTTATGTAAAAAATTTGAGCCGAAAAAGGATAAAGCAATTGCATGTGATTTATGCTCGCAAAAGGATACTGTGAAATATCAAGCAGAAAATGTCCGAGAAAACCAATTGTCAAAATTACAAGCGAAATTTTAAATTTATTCCTGAATAAAGTTGCCGACAGCAATAACGCAACAAGAAAAGAGCCAAAAATCTGGTGCGTAACCACAAGAGATGAAAAAACCGCAAAATTTTCACTTCCGAAAATTAAATAAGTCAGGTGTGCAACAAAATATTTTATGTCCGGAATTAAAGAGCCGAGCAAAAACAGGAACAGAAAATAATGAGCTCTTAAATTTTTAAATTTTTCAAAATGTGTAATGAGGTGATACAAAATATATCCGAAGGCAATGTGGATTAAAATAGCAGGCATTTTAAGGAGTGATTAAAAACTTTTTGAAATTGAGCTTTAATTTTAATAACAGATAGAGCATAATGAGGACAGCAGGAACATTGAATAAAATTTCAAATATCACAAAAGGCATGTCAATTAACTGCTGAAATTTTTCAGAAATTGCATAAATTTCTATCGTCTTTATATCTCCGTCTGTTTTAACATCAATTATCTTTGCCTTAAAACCGTAGGACTTTCCGTTTTCAAGCTGAAATTTTTCCGGATTTACAATTTCGGTTTTTATTTTTTCCTTTGTCGGAAATATGCTTGAAGAAGGAATAAAAATTTTATTGTCCTTTAATTCTACATATCCTCCGCAATACATATCTTTTCCTTTAAATTTCTCCATATTATCTGCCAGATATTCAACAGGAGTGTATACATTTCCTTCGCTGTCATTCACATTCCAGTAATATATTGCATTTTCAAGTGAATAAAAATACAAAAAGAGCAGGGATGCAAGTGAAATAAAGGCAATAAATGAAAATGTTAAAATTTTTTGAACCATTTTTAATTGAGTTATGAATTAAAATGGAAAGCAATAAAACAAAAATAATGGGGATTTTGAATGTTACTCCCGATTCGTTTTACGACGGGGGAAGATACGCAGATGTCAGAAAGGCGGTTGAGCGTGCGATTGAAATGAGCAGGTATGCAGATATTATTGATGTTGGAGGGGAATCATCTCGTCCCGGGTCGGAACAAATTTCGGCTGAGGATGAATTGGAGCGTGTAATTCCTGTAATAAGAGAAATTTCAAAAAAAATAGATACAAACATCACAAAAATTTCAGTAGATACAACAAAGGCAATAGTTGCGGAAGAGGCGATAAATGCAGGAGCAACAATTGTAAATGATATTTCGGCATTACGGTTCGATGAAAAAATGGCCGATATCGTAAGAAAATATAATGTTAATGTTGTTTTGATGCACATGAAAGGTATGCCAAAGACGATGCAGTTAAATCCGCATTATGATAATGTAATTGATGAAATTTTATCATTTCTGAAAGAACGACTAAATTTTGCCGTTGCATGTGGAATTAAAAAGAAGAAAATTATTATAGACCCCGGAATCGGATTTGGAAAAAGGGTTGAAGATAACTTAAACATAATTAAAAATCTGGATAAATTTAAAATTTTGAATTGTCCGATATTGACTGGCACTTCACGGAAATCATTTATCGGAGTTTTAAGTGACAACATTCCCCCGGAAGAACGGCTTGAAGGAACAATAGCAAGTGTTGTAATATGTCTGATGAATGGTGCGGATATTGTCAGGGTTCATGATGTCAAGGAAATCTGGAAAGCAATAAAGATTACAGATGCGCTCAAAAATTTAAAATAAAAATTTAACGCAAAAATTTAAAATAAATATGCGAATATGTGTGAATCCGAAATATATATAATTCACAAAGGAACCGAAGTTATGGAGAAATTTATGGACGAAGTCGTATTTGTAAATGTTGATAATGATAAAATCACATTTGGAAAGATGTTCGGAGAAGAAAAGGACTTGACCGGATATAAAATCGTGGCAATTGACTTGTTAAATCACAGAATTTTAACTGAAAAAATTTAGACCTGTAAATTTAAGACATCAGAGCAATATTGCGAGGTTAGTATTTTTGCATCTTCAGTCCTTTTTCTTTTTTCTTCAACGATTTTATGAAATTTTTCAGTTTTCTTTTTTCTGTCAGCGAGCATTCTCTCAACTTCACCATAACTTGCACTTCCGGTACTTTTCCTGAATTTTATACAGTTCTCAACATTAATCTTTGAAATTTCATTTCCCGCAACCTTATTTATTTCGGAAAAATCATTTTTGTTGATACATTCTTTAACTATGTTGTAGGCCTTTCTGAATGGAATGCCTTTAATAACTAGCAGATTTGCCATGTCCGTTGCGATAATTTCATCTGAAAATTTCTTATTTATTTGTTCCTGCTCTTTAAATTTAATAGTCCCTGACATTTCAGTTAAAATTTCCAGCATTGAATTTACTTCGTCACTTGCATCAAACAGGGGAAATTTATCCTCCTGCATATCTCTGTTATAAGAATAGGGAATACCTTTAAGCATGGTTAAAATGTTGATAAGGTCTCCGTAAATTCTGCCTGTTTTACCGCGGGTTAATTCCGCAATGTCCGGATTTTTCTTCTGGGGCATTATACTGCTTCCTGTTGTCCATTCGGGTGAAATTTCAATGAGTCCGAATTCATAGGAATTGAACAAAATTATTTCTTCGCTGAGACGGCTCAAATTTGATGCCAGAATTGCCAAATCCGATAAAATTTCTGCAATGAAGTCCCTGCCCGCCACACCGTCAAGAGAATTCTCAATCAGTCCGTCAAAGCCGAGCAATTTTGCAGTAAAATTTCTGTCTGTGTTAAAACTCGTACCTGCAAACGCCGCACTTCCGAGAGGACATAAATTTGTTCTTTTGTAACAGTCATTTAACCGTTCAAAGTCACGCAAAAATGCGTCAGTGTATGCCAAAATCCAGTGTGAAGCGAGAGTTGGCATCGCCTGCTGCAGATGGGTGTATCCCGGAATTATAACATTGCTTCTCTCTGCAAAGTCAGTCAGGGAATTGCACAAATTTAATAAATTTTCCATTGTATTTAGAATTATTTCTCTTGTCAGAATTCTCGTATCAGTAACAACCTGGTCATTTCTGCTGCGGGCAGTGTGCATTGCTCCGCATTTCTCTCCTCCTTTGGAAATAATATAACTTTCAATATTCATGTGCACATCCTCTAATTCCTGATGAAATTTAAATTTTCCCTCTTTAAAATCCTCTAAGGCATCATTTAAATTTTTTATTATTTCTACAGCAACATCTTTTTCAGTTATTCCCTGCTTTGCCAGCATTAAGTTGTGTGCTGTTGTGTTCCATATATCCGCTTCAAACAGACGCTTGTCAATGTTAAGCGACTGGGTAAATTTTTTGAGTGACATTTTTAAATTTTTTAGGTTTATTTTGTATTATTTTCTTTTCATATTTAATAAAAGGACTTGGCAGATTATTCTCTATTAAATTTAAAAAATTATTGTTGATTTCATATAAAATAACGCTTCTGTTATTTGTTAAAGCTGCTTTTGCAGTTGTTCCCATTCCTGCAAAAGGGTCCAAAACAGTTTCACTTACATAAGAGTAAGCTTTAATCAATTTTTCAGGTAATTCAACCGGGAATGGTGCCAGGTGTTCTCTTGTTCCGCTTTTATATGGCTTCATTACCCAAACGCTGCTGTTCTTTAAAGAAAGCCAAAAGTCCTTGGTAATTTTTGAGCCCTCTTTTATTTCTTTTGTGAGATGTTTATATTTATCATAGCCCTTCGGTGCCGGTTTTTCAAATTCCAGTATCTGCTCGTGCATACAATTTATCAAAATCCCGCCGGGGTAAGGATATGTCCCAAAATGTGCTCTGACGCTATTGGTTTTATGCCAGATAATTTCTCGTTTGAATTTAAATCCTATATCTTCGCATAAATCAATAGTGTGTCCCACGATATTTAAGGTCTTAAAACCATTTCCTTCGTTTTTTTCGTTTGAAATAGGAAGATTCATTATATTAATAAACATCTTTCTGCCGGGTTGTAGGACTCTAAAACATTCCTTCCAGACATTTTTTATTTCTTTTTTCCAGGTCGCATAGTCATCAATATTGCCCAGGTCCTTTCCGGATACATCCTCGCTATACTTCTTTGCGTTAAAGTATGGCGGAGATGTGACAATTAAATTTACCGAATTATCTTCAATATACACCATATTTCTGCTATCACCTATTACGATTTTACAAAATAATTTTGTTACTTTGTCCTTTGTTATTTCAAAATTTTGAAATTTTGAAATATCCGAACAGAGTGAGGTTACTTCTTCTATGTTTGCCATTTTTAAAATCGTAAATATTTTTAAAATATCCAAGCATTTTCAAATCGCAGAGATTTGAAAATATCCGAACATCAGTGAGGTTATTAGCGAAGTTATATTTTTTGTTAAAGAATTAATATTCTTTATAATTTTTATTTTATTAGATTATGTGCAGTTGTGTTTCATATATCCCCTTCAAATAAATTTCTGTCAATATTAAGCGACCGGGTAAATTTTTTGACTGATATTTTTAAAATTTAAACGCTAACTCTTATTTCATGTCTAATAAATTTCCCTGCTTAACGGTAGTATTCCCATATTTCATCATCGTCCTTTGTTTCATTTACAAACTTCTTTAATGAATAATCCTGCAATTCCTTATCTTCCTTTCTGATACTTTTTAGTTCGGATTCTATATCAATTTTTTCAAATCCCTTATTTGCTCATATGCCTTTTAGATTAACAATCCGTCTTTTAGGAACCCCTGATTTTGACAGAATAAATTCAACAAAATTTTTTACTTCATCCAACTTTTCTTCGGGAAGCAAAAGCAAGTCCTTTTGAATTTCAATTACTTTTAATGATGCAGTTTGCATTTTCTTATTTTAATTAATGTCATTAAAGATAACATATTACGATTAAGAAATATAAAAATTTAACACCAAAAAGTTATGCACAATTGAATTCCAAACATCAATTTATTTCTCATTTTCATACACCATCCTTAACATTTTTGTTATGTTTGGTGCGCATAATTAAGAATTGGAATTAAAGAATTAGAATTAAAAAACTGACTGATAAGTTTTTGGTTGAAAATTTGACATTTTATATTTTAAAATTTTATATTTTATCTTTTTTTCATAATTTATAAAATTAATTTATAAACTAAAAATTATAAAGTAAAATAAAAAATCCCAAATTTTTCAAAATGACAAACGAAGCAAAGGACTTAAATGTTCTATATATTATAGGAAACGGATTTAGGCCTGAGGAATATTTCTACTCAAAGGAAGAAGTTGAGAATGGAGGATTTAAGGTTATTACTGCGGGAAAACAGAAAATTGTTCCCGCGAGAATAATTCCTGGAATGCCAAAATCAACAGAATCGGATAAGACATTTGATGAAATTGAAATAGAAAATTTAGATAAAAATTTTATTGTTCTCGTCGTTCCGGGTGGAAGTCCCGGCTGGCTGAATCTTTTAAAGGATGACAAAGTGCTTCATCTGATAAAACATGCAGGAGAAAAAGGAATGCTGGTTGCTTCAATCTGTTCATCGGTCGCAGTTCTTGCCAAAACAGGAATTTTAAAGGGTAAAAAAGCGACAATCTGGCCCGGACAGGACAATGATGTAATTGCAGGAGGTGGCGTTCCGATTAATGCTGATGAAAGTTTTCTGCAAAAGACGGTGATTGTAAAGGATGAAAATTTAATTACTGCTAATGGTCCGTGGGCGTCAAGAGAATTTGGAAAAGCGATTGTTGAAGAACTGAATAAAAAATTTAAAGTAAAATAAAATTTAAGATAGATAATATTTAAAATGGTTCAAAAAGAAAAGATAAGAGTATGTGCAATATGTAAAAAGGAATTTAATATAACTCTTACAGGCCGGCTAAAAATTTTAAAACGGGAAAAAAAAGGTGAAAAAGGTATATGGATTTGCAGGGAATGTGCGGAAAAAGTAAAAATAGGATGAAAAATAATATAAATCCGCCTTTTCTTAGTTCGAATAAGTAAGAAAATGCGGGCGAAAAGAAGTTACGATGAAAAATAATATAAATATATTAAAGGATAGCCCGAAGATAGAACCTATTGGTATTATACATACACCCTACCTTACAAAAGAGGAATGCCCTATCCAGCCGGTTTATTCGTCCGAATCAATCGGTAGCGTAGAGGTATTTGAAAAATTTGAAGCGGGATTGAAAGATATAGAAACCTTCTCACATATATATTTGCTTTATCTCTTCGACAGGGCTGGCGGTATAGAAATGGTGCGCGCAACATTCTTGGACGATAAACCACACGGAATCTATGCATCAAGGCATCCGTGCAGGCCAAACAACATTGGCATTTCCATTGTGAAACTGCTGAAGCGCAATAAGAACATCCTAAATGTTGAAGGCGTTGATATGTTAGACAATACACCTCTTTTAGACATAAAGCCGTACATCCCGAAATTTGATATTATTGATTCCGCATCGGAAGGATGGACTGCCGGCAGGAAATGGCGACCCAAACCTATCGGAAGAGAATAAGATAAAAACAGCAGAAAAATAAAAGCGATAAATTTAAAATGGATAAATTTAGAATAGAAAGCGACTCACTTGGAGAAAAGGAAGTGCCATGTGATGCATATTATGGAATTCACACGATTCGTTCAGTTGAAAATTTCCGGATTTCAGGAATTGTGATGTCCGAGGAGATGCTCAAATCAATTATTTATTTAAAAATTTCCTGTGCGAAGGCAAATCTGGAATTAAAAGCGATTGACGAAAGAAAAGGAGAGGCAATTATCATGGCATCCGAAGAAATTTTAAAAAATTTTGAGAAATACAAAGCCCAGTTTCCGATTGACATTTTTCAGGCCGGCTCGGGAACTTCGCTGAATATGAATGTAAATGAAGTAATTGCAAACCTCGCAGTTGAAATTTTGAAAAAAGATAAAGGAAAAAAGATTGTTCATCCAAACGATGATGTGAACAAAGGACAGTCAACAAATGATGTGATGCCAAGTGCAATTAAAATTTCTGCTTACTTATTGAGTGAAAATTTAATCCGCGCGATGAAAAATCTGGAAAATGCACTTTCTGATAAAGGCAATGAATTTAAAGATATTTTAAAGTCAGGAAGGACACATTTACAGGATGCAGTCCCGATGACACTCGGACAGGAATTTCAGGCATACGGCAGGGCAATTGAAAAGGATATTGAAAGGGTAAATTTTGCCAAAAAATTTTTGGAGGAATTGGCAATCGGCGGGAATGCTATTGGAACCGGGATAAACACGCCTCCGAAATTCAGGGACTTGACAGTTGAATATTTAAATTTATATTTGTCAAAAAAATTTATTCCTGCAAAAAACGGAATTGAGGAAGTGCAGTTTTTAACAGATATTGCAAATTTTTCATCTGCATTAAAAATGGTAGCAATTGACTTAAACAAAATTTCAAACGATTTACGACTGCTTAATTCAGGTCCTTATGCGGGATTTAACGAAATTTTTCTGCCTGCGGTTGAACCCGGCTCATCAATAATGCCTGGAAAAATAAATCCGTCTATTTGTGAGGCAATAAATCAGGTCTGCTTTAAGGTCTTTGGAAATGATTTGACAATTACAAATTGCTGTGCGGCAGGACAATTGGAGTTGAATACGCACATGCCTGTAATTGCTTATTCATTGATTGAATCAATAAAAATTTTGACAAACGGAATAAACATATTCGCGGAAAAGGCAGTTAAAGGTATTAAAGCAAATGAAGAAAGATGTAAATTTTATGCGGAAAATTCGTTGTCTTTGATAACTGCATTAAATCCTATACTTGGTTATGATAAATGTGCGGAAGTAGCAAAAGAAAGAAGAAAGACAAATAAAAGGAGCAGGGAGATAATTATTGAAAAAGGATATTTGAGCAAGGAAGAGGTTGAGAAATTTTTGAATGTGAAATTTTTAACGGGACAAAACAAGAAAAATTCAGGAAATTTATAAATTTAAAATATAACGAAACGAAACTGTTTCATAACAGAACTGTTTCATAACAAAATTGTTTCAAATGAAATTTTAAAATAATAAACATTATGTTGAGATGTACGATGTATTTATAAGTTATAAAAAATTAACTGGAGAAGGTTATGCGAAGCATTTAAAAGAAACACTTGAAGAAGTAGGATATAATTGTTTTATGGCTGATTTATCTATACTAAAAGGCGCGTCGTGGGAATCTGAAATAGAATCGGCACTCAAAGAATGTAAGTATTTTATCATCATTATTACGGAGTTAGCTTTGGAATCTGAATGGGTTATAAAAGAATACAAGAAAGCGATAAAATTGAACAAAAGAATAATTCCGTGTAGATGGAGTGAAATTGAAGTTTCAGAAACGAAGGAACTTTCAAAATTACAACAAATAGAATTTGAAAATAAATCCGAGTTGGCAAACGAAGTTGTTCATGAATTGAAAGAAATAGAAAAGAAAGAGAAAAAGAAAATCCCTATAGAAAAGGATGCGAGAGAATTTCTTAACAGAGGTAATTTGTTCTATAACTTAAATGAGTTTGAAGAAGCAGAGAAAGAATACAGAAAAGCAATAAGAATAAATCCAAATTATGCTGGAGCACATAATAATTTAGGACTTTTATTGCAAAATTTAAAACGCTATAAAGAAGCAGAAAAAGAATACAGAGAAGCAATAAGAATAAATCCAAATCTTGCTGGAGCACATTATAATTTAGGACGTTTATTGCAAAATTTAAAACGCTATGAAGAAGCAGAGAAAGAATACAAAGAAGCAATAAGAATAAATCCAAATCTTGCTGACGCACATAATAATTTAGGAGTTTTATTGCAAAATTTAAAACGCTATGAAGAAGCAGAGAAAGAATACAGAGAAGCAATATGGATAAATCCAAATCTTGCTGAAGCACATAATAATTTAGGACTTTTATTGGCAGATTTAAAACGCTATGAAGAAGCAGAAAAAAAATACAGAGAAGCAATACGGCTAAATCCAGATTATGCTGGAGCACATAATAATTTAGGAGTTTTATTGCAAAATTTAAAACGCTATGAAGAAGCAGAGAAAGAATACAGAGAAGCAATATGGATAAATCCAAATCTTGCTGAAGCACATAATAATTTAGGACTTTTATTGGCAGATTTAAAACGCTATGAAGAAGCAGAAAAAAAATACAGAGAAGTAATACGGCTAAATCCAGATTATGCTGATGCACATTATAATTTAGGAGTTTTATTGGAAGATTTAAAACGCTATAAAGAAGCAGAGAAAGAATACAGAGAAGCAATAAGGATAAATCCAGATTATGCTGAAGCACATAATAATTTAGGAAATTTATTGCAAAATTTAAAACGCTATGAAGAAGCAGAGAAAGAATACAGAGAAGCAATGCGGCTAAATCCAAACGATGCCGAAGCACACGGAAATTTAGGAATTTTATATAAAGAAATTGGGAAAATTTATGAAGCAAAACGAGAAATTTTGGAAGCGAAAAAATTATTTGAACAAGAAGGAAGAAGCAGAGATGTTAAATTTTGTGATGAAATTTTGAAGGGTTTAAATTTAACAAAAGTTTCCCATTTCAGAAAACAAATGTGTTGAAATGGGACAGTTACTAAATTACATCAATTTACCTCCAAAAATCAGATTATGTTTGGTAATAAATCTGCAAAAAATCCCATATTTTGGCAAATTTTTGCATCATTTTAAACTTTTGATATAATTTTCCCCGTTACAAGCCATATTGTTTTGTGATAAAACGATATTCGTAGGCGTTGTAATTCCAAATGGGAAACTTTTGATTTAATTTAAATTTTATAAATTTATAAACAACAAATTTAAAATGGCAAAACGAACAAGGAAGGATGCAAAAAGCATAAAAGATATAGAAAGCAAAATTTTAAAAATTTTAGAGGAAAACGCAAGAGTTAGCGACGAAACAATTTCAGATATGGTCGGAATAACTAAAAGCGAAGTAAAGAAAACAATAGACAACTTAAAAAACAAAGGCATAATAATGGGATTTAAGTCAATAATCAACTGGAAAAAAATAAATAAGGAAAAAATTTCTTCAGTTCTGCAAATAAAGGTTATTCCGCAGGAAAGGGAGGGGTTTGCAAAATTTTGTAAGGAAATTTCAATGGACAGCAGAGTTAAGGATGTTTTTGTCGTAACCGGGGACTACGATATTCATATTTACATAGAAGCGGAGAATATGGATGAAATTTCCGAATTTGTCACTGCAAAAATCGCAACAAAAAAAGGTGTAATTGGCACAAATACCCACATAGTTATGAAGGAATTTAAAAGAAACGGGGCAAAATTATTTGAAGAAGAAAATAAAAGGGAGATTATAAGCATATAAGCAATCGGCAAACAGAATAACTAAATTTATCCCATTACAAAGCACAGCATCAACATCTGAACAGTGTTATAAGTTGAATGAACAATGATTGCTGTTGTTGTATTTGTCATCTTTCTGACATATCCCAAAATAACCCCTATTGTAAAGATAATAAAGAGCATCCATAACGCGGGATATTGCATATGAAGGGATGTAAAAAGTAATGCTGTCAGGATGATTCCAAATTTCGGCTGTAAGGCACCTCTGAATAAAATTTCTTCGCAGATTCCTGCAGACAAACCTATAATAAACGCATTTTGAACGCTTATTAAATTTTTGAGCCAGTCAGTATTTTCTTCCTCAAGCCCGAAATGCTGGAAAATTAACGAGAAAATTATAACGAGAAAAATTAACCCGATACCTGCGATAAATCCGAATACGATGCCGGAAAAATTTAGCTTTTTTACACCCAAACTGTTTAAGGTCTCCTTTAAATTTCTCCGTGTTAAATATCCGTAACCGAATATTGCAATTGCCAGATAAAAAATTTCATTAATCACCACATCCATGATATTAAATTGAGCGTTAATTTCTGTTTTGAATATTGTCTCTCCTGTTTCGGTCATCCACAAGAAAGAAATAATTGCTGCAAAGAGAATGCAGAAAAATAAGAGTAATGCAAAGTAATGACGGGGATTTTCGGACTCAATGTTCAGGTGTCCGATTTTTATTAAATTTTCTCTAAATTTTTCGTGCAATAACAATAAAATCAGAAGACCTGCGAGGATAAGTAAAATTGAAATAAATAGAGAAGTAGAAGCAAATAAAACAAATATTCCGCTTAAAAATAAAGTAAGGGAGCACAGAATAGTAAGAATGCGATTAAATATCCAAAAAAAATGAGCTTTAACTTTGTTTAAAGCAATTATCAAAATTAAAAAAGGAATAAAAATTAAATAAATAAAGGGGTCCATCACAAATTTAAAGTCATATATTCATACTTGCTTCGCAGGTCTTATGCGTACAATGCAAAGACAATTCCTAACAAAACCAGTCCTATTGCTGCAACTGCTACTCCCAACACAATTCCTTTAATCAGTAAATCCACAAAGCCAGCATAAAACATTGCCAGTGCAGCAAAAATCACAATACCTGCAACAACCATTCCAACTCCGTATAATTTTTCCTTACTAAATCCCTTTTTCTCCTCGGATTCTTCACACTTACAGGTGTCTTCCTTTGCATCTGTTGTTTCCTCCTCAACCTTTTCCTCTTTTACATCTTTTGTTTCTTCGGCCATTTTAAAATTTTATTATTGTTTGTTAATTAGGAAAGATACATTAAATTTTAAATTCATAAATAAATTTTGTGAATATTTTAATATTTAATTTGAGTAATAATTGTTAAATATTTTCTATTTAAATTTAAAAATAAATTTTGTTCATAAAATGGGTGTTGATTTAAGGGACATAGTTACAGCAAAAACCATAGAAATTTCGGAATTGAGGAACAAACTGATAGCAATTGACGCATTTAATGCAATTTATCAGTTTTTATCTGCCCTAAGACAAAGCGACGGCACATCTTTAAAGGACTCTCACGACAATATAACTTCGCATTTATCCGGGCTTTTTTACAGAACAATAAGGCAGATGAAATTCGGGATAAAGCCGATATATGTATTTGACGGAAAGCCGGTTGATTTAAAATTTAAAACCCTTGAGAAACGAAGCAGTGCAAAGGAAGCGGCAAAAGAGAAATGGAGCAAAGCAATAGATGAAGGTAATCTGGAAGATGCGAGAAAATTTGCAAAAAGAACATCAACGCTGACCGGAGAAATGGTTGGCGAGTCAAAAAATTTACTGACTGCGATGGGAATTCCCTGCGTTCAGGCAGTTAATGACGGAGAAGCACTATGTGCACATATATGTAAAAAAGGAGATGTTTATGCGGTTGCAACACAGGATTATGATGCGCTGCTATTCGGCGCTCCGAAAACATTGAGAAATTTAACATTTACCGGAGACAGGGAATTAGAGATGCTAAATTTGGCAGATGTGCTTAAAAATTTGGGAATTAGCAGGGAGCAGCTGATAGATATCGGAATTTTGGTCGGAACTGATTTTAATGACGGAGTCAAAGGTGTTGGACCAAAAACAGCACTTAAAATAGTGAAAAGCGGAAAATTTCCAACTGAAAAATTTAACTTTGATGTGGAGGATATAAGGAAAATTTTTACGAGTCCGAATGTAAGCGATGAATATAATATTGAATTTAAGGACTATAATGAGGATGAAATTTTTAAAATTTTGTGCGACGAACACGACTTTTCGCGTGAAAGAGTGAAGAACGGAATGGACGAATTAAGAAAGGTGAAGGAAGAATCAATGCAAAAAGGGTTAAATGCGTGGTTTTAGTAAAATTTTAACTTAAAAATTTAATTATACTATATACGGGATAATGTTAAAATGAAAGAAAAACAAAAAGAAATTAAATTAGTTCCGGATGTGTTAAAGGCACTTAGGGAAACATCAGGATATTCTATTGAAGAAGTTGCAAAAAAACTTAAAACAAGTCCTGAAAAAATTAAAAGAGTAGAAAAAGGAATGGAGTTTTTTACTACAACTGAAATTTATAAACTTGAAGGACTATACAAATATTCACTTGCAGCGTTTTTTTCCGACTCTGCACCAAAACTTCCTGTTATGCCAGATTATAGAATTAATCGAAATAGAAAATTAACTCATGAAACATATTTGGCCGAAAGAAACACATATTATCTTTCTGAAAAGATAAAGGACTTATGTGGAAAAAGAAGTCAAATTCCATCTTTTTCAGATACATTAAAGGCAGGTGAATTAGCAAAAGAATTTAGAAAATTCTTAAATATTGAGCTTATAAAGTCTAAAAAACCTGAAGAAATTTTAACTGATTATAAAAAAATTTTAGAGGGTGCTTTAAGTATTATTATTATAGAATATCCTTTGAACCATACTAATCCTCGCAAACGCAAGCAACATGAACTCTTTGTAAAACCTCCATCGGAGGCGGGTAATGATGTAAATGATGTAAGAGCTTTTAGTACGTCCTCATATATTTCAGTAATAGTTCTAAATGAGAATGATAAACCATCAATAAAATTGTTTTCTCTTTTTCACGAAATCTGTCATTTGCTTAAAAGAAATGCAGGGATATGTTCAATAGATATTGAAAAGAATGATCAAGGAATAGAGTTCTACTGTAATCAATTTGCTGCTGAGTTTTTAATCCCATCAGATAATTTAATGACTGAAGTTAAAAAATTTAGGCAAATTGATGAAGAAGAGATTAATAAACTTACTGAAACTTACGGAGTAAGTAAACAAACTATGATGATTTGTCTCTTAAGGTTAGGATACATTGAGAAAG
Source organism: Candidatus Altarchaeum sp. (assembly GCA_018260615.1). Classification (GTDB taxonomy): domain Archaea; phylum Altiarchaeota; class Altiarchaeia; order Altiarchaeales; family Altiarchaeaceae; genus Altiarchaeum. Next base: position 5,324 of record JAGWDQ010000137.1, on the reverse strand, counting down.
AAACATATCAAGCGTTTAAAAATGAAATAAATGAGAAAGAAATAGAGGTTGTATCAAAGCAAAAGAAATTTGGTCGCAGAAATTGGGATAAAATTTACTTAAATCGTGTAGGGAACTTGTCTCTTCAAGAGGTAAAAAAAGCATATCTTGCAGAAAAAATTACTTTTTATGAATCTTCAAGAATTTTAAATTTAAAAACAAAATATGTTGAAAAATTTATTGATTAATACTAACAATGGAAAAGCACTTAAAATTATCAGAAAATCTTATTTATTGCATTGATGCAGATGCCTTAATAAATATTAAAAAGCATTATCCAAAAGATATAGATTTATTTTCACCAATATGGAATAAATTAGAAGATATGGTTAAAAATGATACTCTTATCTCATCTATAGAAGTATTTGAAGAAATTAATGACGCAACTGACAAAAATGACTTCCTGTTGCAATGGAGCACAAAAAATAAAAATATGTTTAGAGGGATTGATGATAATTGTCAAAAAGAAGAATTTGAAAATGTTAAATCAAAATATGATAAAGATTATTGGGATAAAGAAAGCGCCAAAGGTCCTTGGGCAGATCCGTGGCTAATAGCATTAAGTATTTGTAAAAAAGCAACCTTAGTAACAAGTGAAAAAAATGCTCAAAATCACATTCCTTATATCGCCGATTGTTTCAAAATACACTCAATGAATTTGCTAGATTTTTTTAGAAAGATAAAAATTAAATAAAGAGAATAGCCCAAAATATAACATCTAAATGGTTAATTTTTAAAAATAAAGAAATTAAATATAAAATTATAAAGCAAATTGTTTAAAAACTAAAAAAATTATGATAAATAAGATGAAAACCATAATCTTATGTGGTGGAAAAGGAACCCGCCTGTGGCCGTTAAGCAGGGAGCAGCTTCCAAAGCAGTTTATAAAAATTTTTGACGATAAATCACTCTTCCAGAGAACAGTTGAAAGAGCAAAATTATTTTCGGCAGAAGATGAAATTTTTATCGTAACAAATAAGGACTATAAATTCAGGGTTTTGGACGAATTAAAAGAAATCAGCATAACCATTCCCGAAAGAAATATTCTTCTGGAACCATCGGGAAAGAACACACTTCCCGCAATCTATTTCGGAATAAAAACGCTCAAAGAAATTTACGGTGACTGCAATGTCCAGGTCATTCCATCCGACCATGTTATAAATACAAACGATGCATACTCTGAAGCATTTAAAACAGGGGAAAATTTAGCAAATTATGAATTAGTAACCTTTGGAATAAAGCCAAAGACGCCTCATACTGGTTATGGTTACATAGGAATAGGAAAAGCGATAAAAGAAGGCAACGGCTTTAAAGTTAGTGAATTTAAGGAAAAGCCAAATTTGGAAACGGCAAAGAAGTATGTCAGAGATGGATACTTATGGAACAGCGGAATGTTCATCTTTAATACAAAAATTTTCACGGAAGCCGTCAAAGACATGACTCCTGAAATTTACACCGCATTTGAAAGCAGCAGCAATCTGACGGAAATTTATAAAAAAATTCCCGAAATTTCGGTTGATTACGGAATTATTGAAAAAGCAAAAAATGTATCTGTTGTTCCTTTAAATACCTCGTGGAATGATTTGGGAAGTTTTGACGCAATATATGAGGTATATGATAAAGACAAAGATGAAAATGCGGGAATAGGAGAATATATTTCTGTTGAGTCATCAAAAAATTTAGTCATAACAAAGCGGCTGACTGCATTAGTCGGAGTTGAAAATTTAGCGGTTATTGACTCGGGAGATGCTTTACTGATTGCTAAGAGGGGAGAAACGCAAAAAGTTAAGGAAATTTTTAAAATTTTGAAAAATAAGGGAGACGAAAGGGCAATTACCGATAGAACATCTTATCGTCCCTGGGGGCAGTATACTGTGCTGGAGGACGGAGAAAGATATAAAATAAAGCATATTGTTGTTCTGCCTAAAAAACGACTGAGTTTGCAGATGCATTATCACAGAAGCGAACACTGGATAGTTGTCAGAGGAATGGCTAAAATTGTTGTTGATGGCAAGGAAATGTTTTTGAGAAACGGGGAAAGTACATTTATTCCTTCGGGATTTGCTCACCGGCTCGAAAATCCGGGAAAGGTGCTTTTGGAGATAATGGAGGTACAGATAGGGGAATATCTCGGGGAGGATGATATTGAAAGATTTGAAGATGATTTCGGAAGGGGAAAAGAAAAGGTGTGAAATTGATTTCGGAAGGGGAAAAGAAAAGGTGTGAAATTTAAAATCAATATAGAACAGGGACTTATGATAATATGAAATTAAATAAATAAATTTTTGTCCCTGATTCTTGTGGCACATAACCCTTAACCAACTCATCTATCATCTACTCATCTTTATTTTTATACTTTTCATACAACGCCTTCTTTTGCATTTCATAAATATCCATACAACCACCAACCACCAAATCAAACGCTTTGTTAAATTCTTCTTTTGTCAAAATCCCGTCCATCTGCAACAATACAATTTCCTTATTTTTCGGAATAATTGCAACAGGCAAATCACAGCTGCCGTAATTGTCCTCCTCTTTGCATAAATCCAGAACAATTTCATCATCAACCTTTCCTGCTGTGCATCCGGCAACCAGATCCTTCATCGGAATTCCTGCATCCGCCAATGCCAATGAGGCGGCAGTTATTCCTGCAATTCTCGTTCCGGCATCCGCCCGCAAAATTTCAATATATACATTTATCTGCGTATTCGGGAATTCTTCCAGTAAGACAACCGATGACAGTGCTTCTGTTATTACCTTTGAAATTTCAACCGACCTTCTGTCAGGACCCGGTCTTTTTCTGTCTTCAACACTGAAAGGTGCCATATTGTACTCACATTTTAAGATTGCTTTTGTTGAGTCCTCTTCAAATTTCGGAATTACTTCTCTTGGTCCGTAAATACCTGCGATAACTTTATTCTTTCCCCATTCAACAGATGCCGAGCCCATTGCATTTTTCAGGACTCCGACCTTCATTTTTATATCCCGCAATTCGTTCCATCTTCTCCCGTCAACTCTAATCCCGTCAACGATTAATTTTTTTTCTGTTTCCATATTGTTATATTATAAAATTTAAATATTGCCCGAAAATTGCCCGTATAAAATTTATATGAAATTATAAAAATTATGTAACTATTCGTCCTCCTAAAAAAATTACTATAAATTTTTGAGTTTATCTATTTTTTTGAAATTTTCCTCCATAAATCTTTTGATTTTTATGTTCTTGTGTATAATTATTAATTTTATGAATGTTTCACAAATAAATTTTTGTTCTAATAGTATTTACTAATTTAATTAATTTTAATCAATTAAATGTCTTTAATTCATTTGGTATCTTATAATTCGCTTTAATCTCAAGAAGAAACTTCTCCAACTCTTTGAAACTTCTTGCAATTCTATTTTTAAGTACTCCAACAATCAATGGATTATCCAAGTCAGACATGAGAGTCCTGCAATCTGTTTTCAGTCCAATGCACTCTTTTCCTAACGAATAAGCATATCCTGCTTCAACACACGCGCCCTCGTCGGGAACTCGGCCATCCACAATTAAAACTAAAATATCTGATTTTTGAATTTCTTCAATATCTTTTTCAAAAATTAGATTAATTGCGTCGCGTTTAGACAAATCCTTAACTAGTAAATCGGATAGTTTATAACCGTTATGCTGGGGCAAAAAAGTTTCAAAACCTATTTCTTTAAAAAAGTTATTCAAGCATTCATTATAACTTCTTTCAGCGTCCGAAAATAATGGGCCTGCAATATATATTCTTAACTGTTTATCTCCCTCTTTCATTTTTAAATAGTTTATTTTATAGATATTTTATGCTAAAATTATTTCATTTAAATTTTTGAGTAATTTTTTTGGGAATAGAGATGTCCTTAAATGTAGTGAGAAAATATTTATCGGTCATACCTGCAATAAAATCTCTGACTTTTTCGGCAGGATGTGTTGATTTATTAAGATAATCTTCACCAATCCATTTTAAATTAAAAAGTTGTTTATATATTGTTGATTTTTTATTTTTGTCTTCAAGGTCACCTAAAAATGTTTCAAAAAGTTTTTCATACATATTTCCTATCCTTTCTTCGTCCCCTAATCGTTCTTCATGCTTGTACTGACCTACATATATTTGCTCGTAGTTAAATGTTAGATATTTTTCCAGAGCTTCCGACATTTCTTTTGAATATGAAATGTAATTTTGGCCATAACTATTTTCAATCAAGTTAATAATTAGGTTATTGATCATTTCAGAATTTTCTACTCCTATTTTTTCTTTACATTGTTCGGGAATGTCTGAGTCATCTTTTATGAGTCCAACTTCTCTGGCATCCAAAAGATCTCTGCCGAGATATGCTATAACATCTGCAAATCTTACTACACACCCTTCTAAAGTCATAGGCATATAATCTTTTTTCCCTTTTTTTATCGCTTCAATTTCGGCGTCAAATTTCGTCCAATCCTTCCCTTTCACAGGTTCTAACTTTTGTTTATGCTCCTCACCATTATGACATAGAATCCCATCCAGAACCTGAAGAGTTAGGTCCTGATTTTCTATTTCGTCAAGGAATTGAACACTCTGAACATTATGTAAAAATCTGCCAATACCTTTTTTCTCTGTGAGTTTTGATAGAGCTTCCTCCCCCATATGACCAAACGGGGCATGACCAAGGTCGTGACCTAATGATATTGCTTCAATAAGATCTTCGTTCAATTTGAGTGCTCGTCCAATAGTTCTGGCTATTCTTGAAACTAATTGGACATGAAGAACCCTATGAGTAAGATGATCGTTATCTACTAAGAAGAATACTTGTGTTTTATCTATATATCGTGAATACGCATGAGTATGTATGATTCGATCAGCATCTCTTGAATATTTTAGTCTAATATCTTCTTTAACTTTTTGTTCTCTTCTTAATCCATCTTCACTTTTGGATGCAAATTCTGACAAGTAATCTCTTTCCCGATTTGTATCATATAGATGTATCTTTCCTTTTAATTCCTCGTTAAGTTCGTGCTTATATTTAGGTTTTATGTTTTCCATCGTATCTTTATAATTAGTGTTCATCTACAAAGTATAAAATTTTGAAAAAATTTTAACTTTTTCAGGGTAATTATAAAATTTTATAGATTTTGTAAGATTGAAAATCCAAAGATTTTCAGTAATTATTATGTTTTTAACCTCACTTCGTTCGGATATTTACTCACTTCGTTCGTAAATAAGTTCGCTTTGCTCTCATATTTTCAAAATCTTTGCGATTTTGAAAATAACCTCACTTCGTTCGGA
>JAGWDQ010000136.1 GCA_018260615.1 Candidatus Altarchaeum sp. | reverse complement strand
ATAATAAAATATAATGGCAAATTTATATAATCATCTCATTGACCTTCTCTATTTCAAATTTATCATAATTTAGCACATTTCTCCCGAATTTCAAAAGTTTTATCTTCACTTCATCGCTGTCTTTATAAAATAACGGATTTGCAACAACAACCGACCTGAATGCAAAAAATACCGACATTACTTCAAAAATTTCGTAATCATTCGTATGTCTAAGATATTCGTCCATAAAAATTTTTGTCAGTTCCATGAATTCGCCGTCAAGTTTTCCATACTTTCTTATGCTGTAATGGATGTAATTCATAATAAAAGAGGATATATCATCGGCTGGCTCTCCATACTCTCCTCTGCTTCTATCCAGCACGGTCAAATCATCTCCGTCAAACCATATATTCCCCGGATGAAAATCACCGTGAATAACCGCCAGTCGCTTAAATTTATCCTTAATTTTCCCCCACCTTTCAACACTTTTAGATGCTATATCTGTTAAATTTATTCCCAAAAAATTTTCATTGTCATATATGTCAATTATACCCATCAGGCATTCTCCGTGTCCGATTGTGTCCCTTATTTTCCTTCGGTACAGCGATTTTGAGACGGCTTCGCTAAAATTTGCTTTTTTGTGGATGCCTGCCAGATATCCCGCCAGAAATTTCGCCTTTTCCCTGTCCTTATCGTCAATTCCTTTTTGAAAAATTTTGTTTAAGTCCTCAAAATAACTTTCTCCCTTTGCCTCTTCCATTAATAAATAGAATTCATACGCATTCCCGATTGAAATTAACGCATCTTTACTCTCCCCGACAACATCAGTAGCTTTAACATGATTTGACAGTTTGTTGTAACACGAGTTTGCGAGCAGCAAAACCTGTGCCCTGTCGGATGCATAATCATGTCCGAAATTTAGCCCTTCCAGTCCCTTCATTACAAGTCGTTTTTCCACATTTTTGCCATTTTCATCGGCAATAAATTTTATCAGATATCCCGTCCCGTGCACTCCCGAACCTAATTCCTTAATTTCCAGGACCTCTGCCGACTTAAATTTACCTGTGAGATAGCCCTGAATTTTTTCTTTTGTCATCATTTTGTATTGTGTTTTGTTTCCATACTACATCACCTCGCTAACGCTTGGAGATTTTCAAAATTTCATTTTGAAAATAGTGCGATTTAAACCGCTTACGCCTGGAGATTTTCAAAAGCTTCGCTTTTGAAAATACCTTTATTTATCTTTATTCGTTTCCACATTTAATAATTTAAATTTTCCCTAAATATTATTTTATTTTTTTACCATTTTATTTCCATTTTATTTAATGTAACTATTCCGCCACCTAAAAAATTATATGTAAAATTTTGATTTTTACGCTCATTTTTCAAAAACGAAGTTTTTGAAAAATCCACGAACGACATTGAATGGACTTCGTTTGTGTATTTCAAAGATTTTACATCTTTGAAGTTGTATTTTTTGAAATTTTCACAGGTAATTTAAAAATGCATTGCATTTTTAAAGATTGAAACCGAAGGTTTCAGTATTTAAAAATCTTGCAGATTTTTAAAGATTGAAAATCTCATTTAAAAATATTTCAAATATTTTTAAAGATTGAAAATTTATTTATAGATTTTCAGTAATTTTGTACCCTTTGAATATTTTGAAAAAAACAGATATTATTTTATTAATTTTTATCAATAAAATACAAATTATTTATTATATATTATTAAGGTATTATTCAAAGAATATTTCAATTTTGTAATAAATTTTTCAACACGGAGCGAAGCAATGTGAAATGATATGTAAAAATAAAAATAATAATGGCTTTATCAAAAATATTAGAGGCGTTAAAATTCACAAAGGATGATTTCGAAGGAGAACATATTTTTAAATACAATTCTAATTTAGGCATCGTCAACTTTGTTGAATTAAAAGGTACTGATGAGGATATAGGTAAAAATTTCTACAATTCACACAGAGAAATATGGAACGAAAATATATCCGAGGTGTTTATCACAACTATTAACGATGAAGAAGTATTGATTTGCGATTCAAAAACGAAACCAGATAAGTTATGCCCTATAGAAACCGCTAAAATAGATTCGTTTAAATATGGTGAGAATACGGATAAAGAAAATTATTATTTAGAACTTCTGAAAAAAGAGAGTATAGATAGCGGGTATTTCTGGGAAAAAATTTATGGTTTTATAAGACAGAGAATAAAGGATAAAAAACGTAAACCAATTGATGTTGACCTTTTAAAGAACTTAACGGATACGAAAGAAAAAATTTTAAACTATCTTAAAAGATTCGACAATAAAGATGAAATCGCTCAAAAATTAATTGACAGGTGTCTTTTCATTCGATTCTTAGAGGACAGAATTAATCGAAATGACTTAAAAGACCTATTGAATAAGAGGGACGTTAATGGATTATTAAGTTTATTTGATAAGTATAATGATTGCTTAAACGGAGATTTATTTGAGAGCGGGGATATTCCATCAGACATAGAAGTTAATATTCTGGATGACCTTAATAAGATTTTTGGGGAAAACTATAGATATACTGGCGGACAGTTTACGTTGGTTCCATATCAGTTTGATAAGATTCCGATCTTTTTGATAAGTCATATCTACGAACAGTTTTTGAATCCTGGAAGAAGACGTGGCGAAGGTATTGTTTTTACTCCTGAGAATGTTGCAGAGTATACAATAGAAAAAGTTTTTGAATCAGAATCAATCAAAAATAAATCTAAAGAAGGCAACATTACAGTTCTTGACCCCTCCTGCGGTTCAGGAATTTTTCTTGTGAAATTTTTTGAACGATTGGTAAAAGAAAGAGAAAGTGAGTTAGACAAAGGTAAAAGTCTTGACATATACCAAAAATCTGATTTGTTAACGAATTCCATTCATGGGATAGATACTGACCCAAACGCTTTAAGGATTGCTGCTTTTAGTCTTTACTTAAAGATATTTGATGGCATAAACCCGGAAATACTTAAAAAAGTTTTTGAAAAATGCGAAGAAAAAAAGGAACATTTTATGTTTCCCGGACTAAAAGACAGGAATCTGTTTTGTAGAAATTCTTTGTTCGATAATGAGATATTCAAGGATAAAAAATTTGATCTGATTTTAGGAAACCCGCCATGGAGTTATAAAAAGTTTTCAGAAGATGAAAAAAGAAAAATTAGGAAAAAATGGCCTGATGTTTCGGATTATCAAAGTTCTCAATGTTTTCTTTTCAAGATAGAAAATTGGATGACCGAAGATGGTCTTGTTGGAATGGTTGTTAACCTTTCTAATTTTATAAATGAAAAAGCAGTGAAATTTAGAAAATCGTTTCTTGAGAAATATTCTTTAAACATATTCTTGAATTTGATTAATATTAAAAAGATAACATTTGGAAATGGAAGCGAACCATCATGCGTTTTGATTTTCAATAAAAATCAAGGCGCTAATAAAAATGAGATTGAATTTATAACACCGGATATGACACAATTTTCAAACTTGACGAATGTAATAGTTATAAATGAAGAGGGCATAACAAAAGTTTCACAATATGAATTTAAAAAATTAGATGCAGATAATTTCTGGCATTTATGTGTCTTTGGTATGAATAAATATAGGGAACTAATTGAACGAATAGAAAAAGAAAGCACGCCTCTTGAGAAACATTCTGAAGATTGTCAATCATGTGCAAGATTATATGCTAGTGATGCAAAACAATGTGCTAAAGATAAACGACAGTTATATGAAAGTTATAGGAAAAAGGATAATAATTATTTCCCTATGAGACGTTCTCTCGAAGGCGTTAAACCTTATATGTGGCTGGGACCAGAAAAATATCTTAAATACGGCCCTCATTTAGACAGAGGAAGGACGATTGATGTATTCAAAGGATATAAATTGGTCGTGACTAGATATTGGCCTGTTAGAGCATTTTCACTTTCGGATACAATAATACTTGCAGAAAATTTTAATATAATCAAATTTAAACCGGATTATTTACTCTTATTCGAAGCAATTTTAAACTCAAAATTGGCATATTTTTATTTAGCCGCCAAGTATCTCCAAAGACCTGAAGGAAACTATTCCAAGATTGATTTAGAGCATCTTAAAAAATTCCCAATTCCTAATTTAAAGGATGAAAATATTATAAGGGAGATTATAAATAATGTTTTAAATATCAAACAAGAGGGAGATATAGAAAAATATCAGGATCAAATTGATAATTTAATTTTTAAGTTATATGATTTGGATTACTACGAACGACAACAGATAAAAGATTATTATAAAATACAGAAAAGAAAGCGAAAAAATTTAGTTAATACAGAAGATATAAAAGAATATGCTAATGAATTTATTAATGCATTTAGTTTTTTTATCCAAGAGGGAAATTCTTTAAAAGCCGACTGTTTTATCTGTAATTTCCTCGGTGCAGCAGTAAAATTTAGTTTATCCGCAAACGAAGAGAAAGTTAAACACGCTCACCCCATTAGTGTATTTCCTATACAATCTCGTTTATCCGCAAACGAAGAGAAAGTTAAATCAATATCTTCCGACTTAAAGAAACTTTTAAGAATAATCCAATATGAAAAAATTAATGATATTAACTTGAAAAAAAACATATTGAAAGAATATGAAATAAGAATCCATGATGATAAAGCACTTTATCTTTATAAAAGCAACATGTTAAAGGACTGGACAATGACCAAAGCTTTAGATGATGTAAAAAAAGAAGTCGGAATAATTTATAAAAACCTGCCAGATAAAAAAATTTAGATGGAAATGTTATATCCGTTTACAAGCATATTAAAAAGTAAGGAAGAAGCTATAGAAGAGTGGATTTTAACTCCTTTAATTGAAACATATGGAATTATAAAAAAAGATATATACTCTAATACTCGCGAAAATAAAATAACATGGATGCTCGCATATAATGTTAAACATAAGTCATCTATTTCTAAAAAGATATATAAACAACATATCATTGATGTTTCTTGTCGGCCTAAAGAAGATTCTGATGAAAACACACCCAATGAACCAGATATAAAGTTCTTCATTTCCCATATCTGTGCTTTTTGGATTGAAGCAAAACGGATATATGAAAATGGCACAGTATCTGATTATTGTGGTGAGAGCGGTTTAGGTCGCTTTTTATCAGGATATTATTCAGCAAAAGAAGATTACGGAGGTATGATTGCATATATTCAGGAGGGTCGCATTTCTGAGGTTCAAAAAAATATAATTGAAGAAGTTAATAAATGTGCTTACATGAAAATGAAAGAAAATATTGGTGTTGATAATTCTTTTTTTTCCACACATAAAAGAAATTTAAATAGAGGCATAAAAATTTATCATTTGCTTTTTGATTTTGTGCAACATTAAGATAAAACGAAATTTAAATAAACATAAATTTTACATGAAAACCCTGCTCGACATTGACTACATAATTGAAAATAATGCCCCTGTAATTCGCCTGTTTTACAAAATCACTGCCCCTGAAAAAAATGAAGCGGATAAGAAAGTTGCCTGCGTTCGGAACTTTACGCCTTATTTTTATGCCGTTCCAAAAGAGGATATTGAAACACTTGAATATGAAATAAAACAACAAAATTTAGCAGTAATAATAAGAACCGAAAGAGTAAAAAAATTTTACCGGAACAATGAAGTCGCGGTCTTAAAAATTTATACGAATTTACCTTATGACATAAGAGAAATAAGAGAAGTTATCAGAAATTTGCCTGCCTGCAAGGAGACCTACGAAGACAATATCCCCTTTACAGAAAGATATACCATAGATACGGGCACAACATTTATTGAGAGCGACAAAAATTTAATAACCGGTGCTTTTGATATAGAAACATATAATCCGAAGATAATGTCACGACCAGGTATTGACCCGATTTTGGCAATAAGTTATGCGGAAGGAAGGTTAGGGAGGAGTAACGACATTAATAATAATGACATTAATAATAATGACATTAATAATAACAACAACACTAATAACACCACATATAAAAAGGTCTTCACATGGAAAAAATCAGCACAGGACTTTGTTGAAACCTGTGAAAGTGAGGCAGATATGCTCAATAAATTTTTACAGACAATAAGCGAAAGAGATATTGATATTCTGGTTTCTTATAACGGAGACAATTATGATTTTAAATATTTGCAGGAAAGGGCAAAAATTTTGAAATTTAAAACGCCTCTTAACTTCGGAAAATTTGATGGCGTTGAAAAAAAATTAAAATTTGAGAAAAGCGGAATTTCTGTTGCCGCATACATTGACGGATTGCCGCATATTGATTTATTTCCTGTTGCGAGGCAGCTTTTTAGTTTGCCAAAATACGACTTAAATAATGTATATTATGAAATTTTCGGCAAAAAAGGCAAAGAAGACCTGGATAAGTCAAAAATTTATGAAATTTGGGATGATGCCGAAAAAAGTGAAATGTGCGAACAAAATTTAAATAAATTTTTTAAGTATTCATTAAAGGACTCGGAAATAACGCTTGAAATCGCACTTTCTTTACTGCCTTTATATATTGAATTATCCCACATCACAGGGATGCCTTTACAGAAAACAACACGTATGGGGAGCGGAATGAGAGTAGAGCATTTGCTGATGAGTAAGAGTTACAAAAAAAATTTATTAATTCCGAATAAAAGGAGTATTTCGCATAATGGAGAAGAAGAAAGTTATGCAGGTGGTTTTGTTTTGGAACCGGAAAAGGGTTTACACGACAATATTATTGTTTTTGACTTTAGAAGTTTGTATCCGAGCATTATAATTTCCCATAATATTGACCCGCTTACAATAAATTGTGAGTGCTGCAAAAACGATGAAGATAACAAAATTTCTATTAATAATTCAACATTCCGGTTCTGTAAAAAGAATACTGGTTTTATTCCCGAAGTGCTAAAATCATTAGTTGAGCGAAGGATTGAACTGAAAAATCTGATGAAAACGGAGGGAAATTCAGAAAAAAGGAAAATTTTAGATGTCCAGCAGCAGGCCCTGAAGATTTTAGTAAATTCTGCTTACGGATATATGGGATTTGCGCGGGCAAGATGGTATTCAAAGGAATGTGCGGAATCGGTTACGGCTTACGGAAGAAAATACATTCAGCAGGTTATGGATGAAGCGAGAAAGGTAAATTTTAATGTTATATATGGAGATAGTTTACCTTATGACAGATATATTTTTATTAAATTTAATAATGGAGATATCATGCCGGTAAAGATAGGCGAACTTTATGATAAATATAAAGATACGGATACAAATATAAATGGAATTTTTACCCTTGCGATGGATAAAAACAAAAAAATTACCTTTAAACCCATAATAAGGGTTATTCGCCACAATTATAATGGCAAATTACTAAAAATAATTACAAAATACGGCTCAACGATCGTAACCCCCCAACATGCGGTATACTCTTTTAATCATAAAACTAATAAAATTTGTCTTGTTGATGCAAAGGAACTTAAAAAAGGAGACCCCCTTATATCATTAACAAATCCGGAAATAACTGCAAAGTACATGGGAGAGTACATCTTTGATGTTGTGGAAATGGACATGGGCGAATATTCTAAAGAACTGAGCCTTTATTCCGATAATCTTTCATTCCCGTCAAAACATGGAGAATGCCCATATTGTAAACAAAATGTACATCTTTCGTCCCATGTATATTTAAAACATCCTGAAAGACGACAAGCATATAAGAAAGAATCATCATTTGCCTGGGTTGGAGGAAAAAATGCAAAAACCCGAAAAATTCCAAGATACTGGACGCTCGATAAAGACCTTGCATGGCTTTTGGGTTTCTATTGCGCCGAAGGTTCAGTATCTGATGTTTTAACTAAGTCGGGAAGAAAATGTATTTTGTCTTTTGGCAGCCAAAATAAAGAGATCCTCAAAAAGGTAAAATCAATATTGGATACAAAAACGGGAACTTTTACAAAAATTATTGAAGATTATGACAAAGGACTTAATAAAAAGATGTTTTATTACAGGATTTCAAGTGTGCCCATAGTTGCACTATTTCAGTATGGATTTGGTGTCGGGAAGGGCAGCGAATTCAAAAAGATTCCCTGGTTTATATTCGCTGCTGAAGAACCGTTAAGAAAGGTATTTACAGAAGGGTACCTTGATGGGGACGGAAATTTTAAAAAAGGCGAAAGATATGTTACTCATTTTATAGAGTTCTCCACAAAAAGTAAGGACTTGGCAATAGGTTTGGGCTTCCTTTTTAAGACATTAAAATATGGTAAAAATTATTTTGGAAAAGAGATAAAACATGTTGCCTGGCACTATAGAAAAGACAAACCAAAAATTCAAAAGCTTCGTCTGCAATCAGCAAAGGGTTCAAAAGGCGATTTTTGCCTGGCAGAAATAACTTCAATAGAAGAAATGCCAAATGAAAAATATGTTTATGATCTAGAAGTTAGTAATATACATAATTTTGTTGATGCTGAGGGAATGATTCTTGTTCATAACACAGATAGCATCTTTATGACAAAACCAGGTGAAAGCAGGGATGAAATTTTAAGCGACGCAAATAAATTTTTAAAACATATAAACGAATCTCTGCCGGGAATGATGGAACTTGACCTTCAGGGTTTCTATCAGACAGGAATATTTATAACAAAGAAAAGATATGCTTTAATGGAAGAAGATGGCCGACTAATTGTAAAGGGATTAGAAACAAAGAGAAGGGACTGGGCAAATATTGCAAAAGAGACACAAAAAGAGGTATTGATGCTTATTTTAAAGGAAAAAAATGTCAGGAAGGCTGTTGATCTGGTCAGAAAAAAAATAAATGAGATAAAGGAAGGCAAGGTCAGGAAAGAAGATCTGGCAATAAACACAAAATTAACAAGAAGTGTGGATTCATACATCCAGAAGAAAGAGCCGCATGTTGCCGCAGTTAAAAGAGCAATGAATAAAGGTATAAATTTTGAAGAAGGGGATATTATTACATATATCGTAACAAAGAACGGAAGAGAGATAAATGAAAAAACAATGGTTGTAGAACTTGTTGAAGAAGGAAATTATGATGTAAACTACTATATTGACAATCAGATTTTGCCAGCGGTTATGAGGATTATGGAGGCAATGAATTATAGTAAAGATGAATTAAAAGGGATGGAAAAGCAGATGAAATTGTTCTGAAGGTTTTTAAATACAGAAGAGGACATAAAATTTAAAATTAATTCTATATTTCCAACCCTTAAAAAATTCGTGGCAATTTTAAAAATTTAATTAGTCGTAAAAACAAAAATACGCCCACTTCGTTCGTGTATTTTAAATTATAAATTTAAAATTACACCTAAACTTTTACGGGTGAGTGAGAAAGTTGTGATTAATAAAAAACGCAACTATTCGGAAGGTACAAAAATACTGAAAATTTATACTGAAAATCTATAAGATTTTCAATCTTTAAAAATACTTCGTATTTATAAATACTGAAAATTTTTAAATAAATTTTCAATCTTTAAAAATATTTGAAATATTTTTAAATGAGATTTTCAATCTTTAAAAATGCTGAAGCATTTTTAAATAACCTCACTATCGTTCGGATATTTTCAAATCTTTGCGATTTGAAAATTACCCTTAATTTTTTGGGTGGCTGGATAGTTACTAAAAAACAACAAACTGAAATTGCTCGTGATTGATAAAATGAAATTTTTGAAATTGACTGTTTTTAGAGTTTAATTTGTATGACAGATTCCATTGTGTGACTTTGTATCTTAAAAATTATATAAATTTATACAAGAGGATTAGATAAACCATAATTTTGCAGTTTCAGGTAATAAATCAGTATTTTATAGGTTCACATTAAAAATATCTAAAATCAACGATTCAATGATTTCTAACATATAAAACGAAAACTACAAATTATTATTACAACAACATGTAAATTTATATAACAACAAACATAATCTTATATAACTTTTATACAATCATGGCTTAAATACAAACCATAATTACAAACCATACATAAACAACTTTTCGTCAGGGGACTTGGACGTTAGTAACAGTTGGCTGAATGTCTCGGTCTTGCGACCTTGACACTTACACCTCTGTCCTATTGAACCCTTCTTTTAAAGGTGCCTAATGAGACAATCTATTTTTGGGGAATGTTTCAGGCTTAGATGCGTTCAGCCTTTATCATTCATAGCGTGGCTACTCAGCTTACTCTTGAGAATAACTGATACACTAGAGGCTACAGTTCATCGTTCCTTTCGTACTAAATGAACTTTCCCCTCAGATTATCAGCACTCCCAGTAGGTACCGCCAAACTGTCTCGCGACGTTCTAAACCCAGCTCGCGTTCTCCTTTGATGGATGAACAACCCAACCCTTGGGTGCTTCTGCACACCCAGGATGGAAAGGGCCGACGGCGAGGTACCAAGCCACAGGGTCGATGTGTACTCTTGCCTGTGACAAGCCTGTTATCCCCGGGGTAGCTTTTCTATCAGCCTGAACCTATATTAGTTAGGTTTCAGGGTTCGCTAGTCCAAACTTTCGTTTATGTGTTCCTTATTGTTCGGAACACATTCAGACATGCTTTTCGACTTATCGTCAACTTCGGAGTTCTGTCCCGAATGAGCATATCATTGGATACAGTCGATATTCTTTCAACTGTGTACCGCCCCAGGCGAACTGCCCACCTATCGGTGTCCCTTACAAAGTAAGGTAATGATTATAACGACAAAAGAGTGGTGTTTCACTTTTGGCTCTGCCGGACCCAAAAGCCCGGCTTCGACGCCTCCCACTTACTCTGCGCTATCGCAGTTATAATCACACGACAGGATACAGTAAAGCTCCACGGGGTCTTCGTGCCCCACTGGGAGTCTCCGGCTTGTTCACCGGAATAGTAGCTTCACTAGGTCCCTGGTTGGGACAGTAACGGCCTCGTTAAGTCTTTCGTGCAAGCCACCAATTAAGCGGCGAGGTATTACGCTACCTTAAGAGGGTCATAGTTACCCCCGCTGTTTAGCGGTCCTTCGCTCCCTAAGGGAGTTTAAGATTCCACCACTGAGCAGGCATCGCCCTCCATATACACCATTTCTGGCTGACGGAGAGCTGTGTTTTTATTAAACAGCCGGACCGTCTTTGTTACTGAGACCTGCTATGTTATTAGCAGGCACCCCTTATACCAAGGTAAAGGGGCTAATTTGCCGAGTTCCCTAACCAGGGTTACCCTACAACATCTTGGGTTACTCGCCCAGGGGCACCAGTGTCGGTTCTAAGTACGGACACACAAGATCCAACATCTTTCCTTTTCATGGACACACGGAATCAGCCAGATGCTCATACAAGCACTTTCACAGTTTATACTACTTCTCATCGTGATGATACTCCATAGCACTATACTGTTTAGATAGAATTTTAGTTCTACCTGACATATCTGTATGTGTTGGAAAGATATCTTTTGTTGCCAAAAATGTACTTGTGAGGTACAGGAATATTAACCTGTTTCCCTTTCGGTATATTGAATTACTTTTGCCTTAGGATCGACTAACCCTTGACTGACGATCATTGTCAAGGAACCCATGCCCCTTCGATGACAAGGTTTCTCACCTTGCTTTGCTGTTACTGCCAGTGGAATTCTCACTTCTAAAAGATCCACAATTTCTCATGAAATTGCTTCTCCTCTTTCAGAACGCCTCTCTACCAACTTTTATGTTCTATGGTCTCGGTATATAGCTTAGCCCCGTCCATTTTCCTAGCCACAAATCTATGCGGGTAAGTTGTTACACACTTATTAAAGGATGGCTACTTCTGAGCCTACCTTCCCGCTGTTTTAGATCTGTAACTGGTTTGATGCACTTAGTTATAATTTAGGGACCTTAACCATAGTCTGGATTGTTTTCCTTTTGGACAAGGAGCTTACCCCCCTGCCCCGTTTCCGACCTTCCACGATGATTATTTGTTCGGAGTTCAACAAGACACCAAGAGCTTTCGCTCCCGAATGTCTAATTGGTGCTCTACTCAATAACCAATCTCCGGTCAGAATAGACTAAGGTCTATTTCGAGAGGAACTTGCTACCCCCACACACGATTAGCATTTCACTCCTATTCCAGGGTCACGAGGATGAACTGAGCTCGAAATCTCTTCGGACCTCCACCCTATTGCTAGGGCTTCATCCTGCCCCGGATTAGATCGTGTGGCATCAAGTTATAACCCTATGACTAATGGCGTATTAGCACCACATATCTCTCTGGCAAAGCCAGATGCATATTTTCGCTTTCGCTGTGCCTTTCGGCTTGCCATAAAATTATGCTCTCCACCCCATGATTCTGGACGGCCGATACTTACTACCAAATCTGCAATTATTACTTTCTTACAGATGTCAGTAGCAGTATCTCCCTATAACCACACAGTTTCAGGCGCTTTTAACCCCTTTTCACGGTTCTTTTCAACTTTCCCTCACGGTACTATTCTGCTATCGGTCTTGGTTTGTATTTAAGATTAGATGCTAACAGCACCTATATTCATTAGCACGTTTCGGTGCCAACTACTCTTGAATTCTGCCATCATTCAAAATTTTGACTACGGGACTTTCACCCTATATTGTAGCTCATTTCAGAGCACTTCGTCTCATTTTGGATGATTAAAACAAAATTCGACCACATTCACTCTCCATTACTGAAAAGCGTTCGGTTTGTCTTATACTGCTTTCAGTCGCCCTTACTAGCAGTATCTCGATTGATTTCTTTTCCTACTGTTACTGAGATGTTTCACTTCACAGTGTTCCCGCTCCTTCCGGAGCAATTAGAAAACCTCTGGTTCAATGACCGCATGCGTCTAGCCAGAGATTATCGCAGCTTGCCGCGTTCTTCTTCAGCAACCCAAGCCGAGTCATCCACTGTGTGGCGTATTGTCCCCTTATGACGAGTTGTTTATGTATGGTCTCATATTATTATCAACCCTTCATCCTCAAACATATAATAATTTTGAGGATTGCACGTAAATGTAAAAATGTGAACATAAAAAAATTAAATATAAAAGTTAGTAAGTTACAACATATAAAATTATCCAAAAATATAAAAGTCACAAATTATAAAATCACGATGGACTCGCCGAGATTCGGACTCGGGGCCTCCCGAGTGCAAGTCGGGCACTCTACCACTGAGCTACGAGCCCGATGGCAAGATAAAATGTATCCTGTATTTTATTTTATGAATGCTGTTTTATGAAAGTTTATTATTAAAAATAGCACAAGCACATAAATGCATACCTGTATTTATGATGTGGAGGTGATTCAGCCGCAGATTCCCCTACGGCTACCTTGTTACGACTTAGCCCTTCTTGCGAACATGATGTTCGACACTACCAAACGATAGCGCCTCACATCACGCCCACTCGCTTGGCTTGACGGGCGGTGTGTGCAAGGAGCGGGGACATATTCACCGCAAGATGTTGACTTACGGTTACTAGGGATTTCATCTTCATGAGGGTGAGTTACAACCCTCAATCCGAACTGAGGCATGATTTGGGGGATTGGCTCCTCCTCTCGGAGTTGCATCCCATTGTTCATGTCATTGTAGTCCACGTGTAGCCCAAGGGATTCGGAGCATACTGACCTATCATCGCCCATTCCTTCCTCTGACTCGTCGTCAGCGGTCCCTTCATAGTGCTCGTTCAAAGATGAACGGTGGCAAATGAAAGTATGGGTCTCGCTCGTTAACCCACTTAAGGGTACGCCTTACGGTACGAGCTGACGGTGGCCATGCACTACCTCTCGGCTTGTCAAGCAAGATCTTAAATCTGACTGTCATTCTGCCGTCGCCCCTGGTGAGTTGTCTGGCGTTGTATCCAATTAAACCGCAGACTCCACCCCTTGTGGTGCTCCTCCGCCAATTCCTTTAAGTTTCAGCCTTGCGACCGTACTCCCCAGACGGTGGACTTAACGGTTTTCCTTCAGCACTGCGGGAGCCCTAAGCACCCGCAGTACACAGTCCACATAGTTTACGGCTAGGACTACCCAGGTATCTAATCTGGTTTGCTCCCCTAGCTTTCGTTCCTCACCGTCAGGCATGTTCTAGTTGGACGCCTTCGCCCCGATGGTCCTTCTAGGATTATAGGATTTCGCCCCTACCCCGGAAATACCTCCAACCTCTCCCATCCTCTAGTCTTTCAGTATCTCTTGCCCGGCCTACTGTTAAGCAGCAGGATTTCACAAAAGACTTAAAAAACCGGCTACGAACGCTTTAAGCCCAATAATAGTGAGTATCACTCGGGCCTCCAGTATTACCGCGGCGGCTGGCACTGGCATTGCCCGGCCCTTATTCGCAGTGCTTCTTACACACTACAAAATCCTCCTAATGGAGGAACTTGGAGTTCCCCCCTCACGCTTTCGCGCATTGGGAAGGTTTCGCGCCTGCTGCGCCCCGTGGGGCCTGGATCCTTGTCTCAGTATCCATCTCCCCGCTTCCACTCCCATGGCGGGTACGGATCATAGGTATGGTGGTCTGTTACACCGCCATCTGCCTAATCCGCCATAGATCCATCCACAAACGCTTGCGCTTTCAATGTGGGTCATTCCAGAACTCCGCATTTATACAGCATTATCATCAGTTTCCCAATGTTATTCTGTATTTGTGGGCAGGTTATCTATGTTTTACTGAGCTGGTCGCCGATACTACTTGCGTAGCATCTGACTTGCATGGCTTAGTCGAACTCCAATAGCAATACTCTCCAGCAGGATCGACTGGATTTATAGTCGCAAAGCAATACACTTCTATGCTTGTTTTGCCTTCAATAATAAACCATCACATTAAATTTCTAATATTCTTACATACAACATTACACATCTATCGCGATGATTATTTTTTTGGCTTAACTGAATTGCTTTTTTGTTTTTTCTATATGTCTAAAACTTAATAACTGTGCAACAACTTTTTCATAGTACATCGCTCAACATCAAAATTTTAGTTCAAAGTGATAGTTCTCCAAGTTGTTAAATTTATTTGTTGAACCCTCATTAATTTTATTAATTTTAGGGTATATAAATTAGTTAAAGGTATATAAATATTAAATAAAATTTGGGTATCAAGACCTTTAACAACTTTTTCATAGTACCTCGCTCAACATCAAAAATTTAGTTCAAAGTGATAGTTCTCCAAGTTGTTAAATTTATTTGTTGAACCCTCATTAATTTTATTAATTTTAGGGTATATAAATTAGTTAAAGGTATATAAATATTAAATAAAATTTGGGTATCAAGACCTTTAACAACTTTTTCATAGTACCTCGCTCAACATCAAAAATTTAGTTCAAAGTGATAGTTCTCCAAGTTGTTAAATTTATTTGTTGAACCCTCATTAATTTTATTAATTTTGGGGTTTATAAATTAGTTAAAGGTATATAAATATTAAATAAAATTTGGGGGTCAAGACCTTTAACAACTTTTTCATAGTACCTCGCTCAATGTCAAAATTTTAGTTCAAAGCGATATTTCTCCAATTTGTTAAACTTATTTGTTAAACCTCATTAATTTTAGGGTTTATAAATTAGTTAAAGAGATATAAATATTAAATAAAATTTTGGTATCAAGACCTTTAACAACTTTTTCATAGTACCTCGCTCAATGTCAAAATTTTAATTCAAAGCGATAGTTCTCCAGGTTGTTAAATTTATTTGTTGAACCTCATTAATTTTATTAATTTTAGGGTTTATAAATTAGTTAAAGAGATATAAATATTAAATAAAAATTGAAAAATTTATTATATTTTCCACATTGCACACATCCGACCAAATTTTTATATTTTTAATTATTTTTCCAGTCAATGAGCGAAAAGAGTAAATTTCTAAACGATAGATGGTGATTTTCGAAAACAGAATGTTCCCGAAAACGCCCCTTCGTTAGCAATCGTTAGCGATGTAAAATTTATAACCTCATTTCATTCGGATATTTTAAATTCTTTGCGAATTTAAAATAACCTCATTTCATTCGGATATTTTAAATAAATTTAAAATAACAAAAAGCCAGTAATTTGAAAACCATGTAAATTTTAAACATCCGAACGATTTTCAACACGGAATGTGCTGAAAATACACGAACGACTGTAAACGTATAGCAAGATGATCTGCAAAAAGTTGGATATTTATATTTACTTTCTCTGTGGTTTTTCTTTCCTGTGATGAACGAGCTCGTTTAATGACAGGTTATTAACTTTAAGTACTCTAAATCTTACTCCCGGAAGGTCACCGTAACTTCCTCCTTTTCTACCGTTAATTCCTTCAACCTCAACTTCATCGTGTTCGTCTATAAATGTAATTGCCCTGTTTTTCGGAGCAAACGCAGTAACTTTTTTTCCGTTTTTGACAAGTTGAATCTTTACGCACTTTCGCATTGCCGAATTCGGCTGTCTCGCTTCAAGTTCAACTTTTTCAAGTACAATACCTTTTCCCTGCGGAGCGCCGCTCAAAGGATCTGTCTTCTCTTTTGAATGTAAGGTTCTTCTTATATACCTCGGATCACTCCACCTGTATTCTTTTCTTTTACCCAAACATTTCTTTCCCGCAAATAATCCATTACCCATTTTGTTAAATTTATGTAAATTTTATAATAAACTTATAAATAATTAGGTATTTGTTTAAAAATAGATATATTAAATTTTTATTTTTATTTATTTTTAAATTTCCCTGCTATTATATTTCGCATAAAATTTACAAAACTCCTCAACTGACTTTCTCCTGTGGGAAATTTCCTTCTTTGGTTCGGGATTTTCTCCGAATGTCTCTTTGTATCCGTCGGGAATAAATACGGGGTCGTATCCAAACCCGCCGCTTCCTCGCTCTTCGGTTGAAATTTTTCCATCAACCGTTCCGACAAATGTTTTCAATATTTTCCCGTCAAAAAACGCAACCACAGAAATGTATCTTGCAGTCCTGTTTTGCTCTTCAACATCCCGCATTAAATTTAGAATTCCTTTATTTCCGAGCTTTTTTTCAACATAAGCGGAAAATGTTCCGGGAAAACCATTCAAGGCGTCAATAATTATGCCAGAATCCTCAACAATTACCTGCCTATTTATTTTTTCATAAACATATTTGACACCATCACTTGCTATATTCTCAAATTTATCGTTCCTTATTTCCGGATAATTAATAATTACCTGTTCAAATTCAATTCCGTAAATTTTGCCGGTTTCGTTTGCTTCCCTGATTTTGTGTTTATTTGTAGTTGAAAATAGAACCCTCGATTTGAACCTTTTTCTTTTAGGAAAAGAAATACGTTCACTTCGTTCGTGTATTTTCAAAACCTTTGCGGTTTTGAAAAAAGCATTCAGGAAAAAGAAAAAAGTAAACCGTAGAAAAAATTTTCCGATTTCGTTTGCTTCCCTGATTTTGTGTTTATTTGTAGTTGAAAATAGAACCCTCATTTTTTGCTTTTTTTAAATCAGAAACCTTCAGGGAAAAATAATCCTCAAATTTCTTCGTTGTTTTTAAAATTTTATAATTTTTGTCCCTGTATGATTCAATAAATTTTAATTCCTCAAGTTTTTTTATGTGTTCATAAACATAGCCCAGATTTTCAAAGACCTCTGCCTGTTTTATCGGCTGGTGATATGCAATAAATCCGAGTATTTTAAGGTCTCCTTTTGTTATTTCCGGATGAAGCGAAAAATTTGAGACCAATGACTTTAAATTTTCCTCAATGTCCATAAGATATGTATTTTCACTGGCGGAGATTTTTATTGCACAGTTCCTGACTTCGTATTCCTTCTTCAGCTCATCTGCAATTTGTCTCACCTTTCCCAAATTTCCCAGTCCGCATATTCTTGCCAGGTCTTCAAGAGTTAAATTTCTGCCCGAAATGAATAATGCACCTTCAATAAGTTTTTTTATTTCTGTATCTTCCATTTAAATTTTCTATTTGAGTTTGTTCAAGTCATCAAGCAGTGCTTTTAAATCAATTCCGTACATTTCTGAAATATCCCCTAATTTTAATTTTGCCATTTCATATTTTGCCATCGGGCAGGATACACAGGGAACGCCGTGTTTTGCCAAAATTTTGAGTGTTCCTTCCTTTGATATAACCTCCTGATATGTGCTTTCTCCGGTAAACATTTTAAAAAATTTCATAAATTTTATTCGCTAATGGGATTGAAATTTTTAACCAAACACATCCGATTTACTTGCTAATTTTCTCTTCTTTTCCTCCAGCAATGCAGCATCTATTGCTTCTTTGTCATCATCCGACAGGAAATAGTCCTCAAATTTATTTTTCATCATAGCCATATCCACTCTCATCTCATAGAGCATGTCATTCAGAGTCTTTAGTTGTGTTATAACCTGTTGTTCAAATACGATTGTCTCCATCTTTTAGTTTAATTAGGATTATTACTAAAATTATTGTCCTGTAACAATTTGAGCAAGTAAAGCAAAGACATCAAGTAAATTTACATCATTACAATTGCTTCCAATGAAATTATAATAACATGATTTACCGGAATTGCTTAACTGCGTTAAATTTTTCTGTCCGCTTAAATATTCAAGCATTTCAACTGCATCAAAGATGTCGGTTTTGCTTTCGGTTGTTCAGACATCTTAAATTTCCTTTAAAATTTCCCTTATTGCGAGCAAATCAAGTTTTGACTGTGGTTTTATTGTCTCATTAGCACATTCGGCAAATAAAATATTGTTCTTAACAAGATACATTTTTATTACTTCATCAATCTCACCTGCAGAAATTTTATCTCTTTCATTAAACATTTTAAGTGTTGAAAGCACATCATTATAATCAATCTTATAATGAATATTATCAAAAACGACTTCACTTCCGAATCTCCTGAGCTTCCTCAGTGTATCTTTTATTTCTTTCTTTCTATTTTCCGACATTGCTCCTATTTCAGTTATAACGTCCCCGCCTCTATTCTGGACATCAATTATCCTAATCAGGTGTGCAGGTTTCCCTCCTATGTCTTTACAGATATTTTCCTGCTCCTTCCCGCTAAAATTATGCTTTTTCAGGAATTTCTTTGTTGTTTCTTCATCAAAATTATCTATTAGCAAATATCTGCATCTGTCTTTAAGTATTGCTTCAGCATAGACCTTTTCAATAAATAATGAATCAGACGATAAAGCAAAGACATGGCAGATATGCAATTCCTTTGTTAAGCCAATGAAGAAATTAAACAACCGCTGAATCAGTTTTCCATTAATTTCCAGATCTCCGATCATCTGTAATTCATCAATTATTA
Organism: Candidatus Altarchaeum sp.; assembly: GCA_018260615.1. Classification (GTDB taxonomy): domain Archaea; phylum Altiarchaeota; class Altiarchaeia; order Altiarchaeales; family Altiarchaeaceae; genus Altiarchaeum. The sequence continues at coordinate 1,434 of JAGWDQ010000136.1, read as the reverse complement.
ATATTGGAATCTTTGTTTTGCTTATTTCTTTGAAATAATTTTCTAAAAATTCTAATGGATCTTCCCTGCTGTCCTTTTTCAAAAACCCATCAAGCAAACTGTCATTTATTGGAATGCCCTGTGAAGTATATATCGCCTTTTCTACTTTTGCTATTAGTCCTTTTATTATGTCTTTAATATCTTTGTTCTTTTCCACAGAAAACAGAACCCTGATAAAGTCCTCATATTTTGTGATTGATTTTCTCCTTAAATTCACATAAAAAACCACGTATGTCTCGGGCAATTCTTCAATTAAGCTTGTAATCAAAGTTGTCTTTCCGGAGTTTATCGGGCCGTAAATAAAATTTATCAGTTGCGGCTTTGCTCTTAAAACATTCAGGATTTCCTGTTTTTCCTTTTCTCTGTTAAAAAATTCAATGTCGTATTCAAATTTTTTGGTTGTATTCATTTTATCTTTTGTTTTTATTTCTTTCTGTTAAAATTATCCTTCCATACCAATCTTATGAATTAAAGCAAAGACATCAAGTAAATTTATATCTGCATTATTTTCGTTTCCAACAAATTTATAATATCCCGGTTTATTATGATTGCTTAACTGCGTTAAATTTTTCTCTCCGCTTAAATATTCAAGCATTTCAACAGCATCAAAAATGTCGGTTGCTTTTTCTGTAGATTGAGATTGATATTTATTCCTACATCCGCCACTCGTCACATCAGTGTCGTCCCATTTCTCTGCTTTGTCACAAGTGTTATTACTTCCGGAACTTGAAAGCCAATCTGAAGAATATAAATCGTATGCAGTGTTATTAATGACCATGTTTGAATTTATAACTGAAGTTGAATTTTCGGAGTAAATTCCGATGTTGCGGTTTGAAATTGCATTTCTTTCTATTGTGTTGTTTGAAGAATTCTTTAAATATATTCCGTACTCAAAGCAGGTAATTGTGCAGTTCCTGATTGTGTTATTTTTTTTATTCTCTAAATAAACTCCATAATTCCATCCAGTGCCGTTAATTATATTTCCTTTGCAGTCAAAAATTTTGTTATTGAAATTTTCCGGGTTATTAAGGCATGTCCCTGATTGATTAGTAATGTTTGCGGTGAGTTTTACTTTACCGTAACAATTTAAATTATCAGTTAATGCAGCCGTGCAATCCATGCAACTACTGCAATTACATGTTCCGTTTCCTTCTATTTTGTATTCGGCTACTATGGAGACAATTCCGTTGGTTAGTGTTAGGTGCTGACCCACTAAAATTGGGATAATTATATATTTGTTTTTTTGCCAATATTTTTATAAATATGGTGTTTAAAATTAAATTTATAATAGACCTGTTGCGAAATAACTTAAACTCATAAATCGTCAGTTTTTATTTATTCTAATTTACCAATTTATAATAAGAGATTAAGAACTTATTACATGATAATTCCACA
>JAGWDQ010000135.1 GCA_018260615.1 Candidatus Altarchaeum sp. | reverse complement strand
ATATGAGTATAAGAATAAATACCTGTCCATAAAATCGGTGAAATTATTTAATACCAATACAAAACAATAATAAAGTGTTTAGGACAAGTAGATTTGGGGCAAGTATTAGTATAAACATGCGGAGTTAGGTATCTTAATATTTCCATGTTGGATTTTTGTCCCATTTATGTCCCATTTATGTCCCATTTATGTCCCTTTTGTCCCTTTTATGTCCCCTTTGTCCCCTTTATGTCCCCTTTGTCCCTTTTATGTCCCCTTTGTCCCCTTTATGTCCCCTTTGTCCCCTTTATGTCCCCTTTGTTCCATTTATGTCCCCTTTGTCCCATTTATGTCCCCTTAAGCCATAAAGAGTGCCTTTACCTGTAACTCCGGTCTTCTTAAAAATACTCAAAGACAGAATGCCTGTTAAATCTCGTGAAGCACTTCGTTTCGTTGTGTTGTTTATCTCCCGGTAAATTTGATTACTTATTTGTCCATGCTCTTTTACATATTTAATAGCTTGGCTCATATTTACAAATCCGTGATAATGGGCAAATATTTTGAAATTTTACAGCAACATCCCGCTATTAAAAATAAGAACCATAAATTTTAATTTCAGACAAAAATTTAATTTGAACCCTTTAATTTAAACCCATCTGCAAAATTTTACTTTCTTAAATTTCTCAATTGTCTCATCAAAACCCAAAATTCCAAACTCGCTTATAACCTTGCTTATTAATTCCTGAGCAACAAAATCATACGCAATATTTTCAATCTCTACATTTAAATTTTTATTTTCCTCCCATATTTCTTCCTTTTTTCTTAACTCTTTTATTTCACTTAATTTATTTTTGTAAAATTTCACACTTGGAGCGGCCACATAAACCTGCTTATTATAAAATTTTGCTATTATTGCTATGTTCAAAGTCCCGGTTTTATTTAGAATCCCGTATTCGTCAATTGCATCACATCCGATTAAAACAAAATTTACCTCCTTCATAAAGCAGGCAACCGCAGAGTCGGTTATGTGAATGTTCTTTATCCCGCTCATTGAAATTTCATTTGAAGTCATCCTTCCCGTCCGGTTCGGCCGTGTTTCCGTGTTTATAAGAGTAAAATTTTTCCCGCTGTTTTTCGCATTTTTCAGGATTTCTATAACGGTCTTTGAATAGCAGTGTGTTAAAATTTTTGCGTCCTGCGGAATAAAATCAATCCTAAATATCTTTTTTTCTGCCTTGTTTTTATAGTCCAAAAATTCATCAAGACACTTGTCCAGAATCTTGTCTAAATTTTCCGATTTTGAATTCTTTAAATTTTCCATTACAAAATTTAGACAATTTCGCATCACTGCATCGCTTTTCTTTGCGCTGCATAAAATTTCCTTTGCTTTTTCAATGTCTTTAAGATTGTGTCCTTTACAAAAATTTCTAAATGACTCAATTGCATACCTGCTTATTTCCGAACCCTGAATTTCAAAATTTTTTATCTTTTCTGCAACTTCGTTTGGAAGCATTTTTAAATTTATTTTAAAATATGAGAGTGAAGCGAAATTATTTTTAAATTTATTAAAAAATATTAGAGCGAAGCGAAATTATTTTGTTAAATTTAATTTGTTTTTTAATTTAAATTTATAATTTATAATAAATAATTAAATCGTAGTTGAAATTTTAAAATTTAAAAATGATAAATGTTATGTTCTTTGGAAGAGGGGGACAGGGGGCAGTAACGGCAAGCGAACTTTTGGCAAAAGCGGTCTTTAAGGACAACAAATTTGCTCAGGCATTTCCGTCATTTGGTGTTGAGAGAAGAGGTGCTCCCGTGCAGGCATTCTGCAAGATTGATGCTCAATTTATAAGAAGCAGGGAACAAATTTATGAGCCGGATTATGTAATTATTTTTGACCCGAGTTTGATGGAACAGGTTAAGGTGCATGAAGGTTGCAAAATTATTGTTAATTCCGAAAAGGACTACAACACGAAAAATCTGTTTAGTGTGAATGCAACAAAAATTGCAATAGAAACACTGGGAGTTCCGATAGTTAATACCTCAATGCTCGGTGCTTTTTGTGCGACAAAAGAGGTCTCTTTGGAATCAATGAAAGATGCAATAAAGGATAAATTCGGAAAAAGGGCGGAGAAAAATTTAATTGCGGCAGAGAGTGCGTATAATTTTTTGAAGGATAAATTTTAATCAAAACGAATATGCTCAATAACGCGTGGTAATTGACCTTACAAGTTTTTAAAACAAGATGGAATTACTACTAAATATTGAGCAAATACATCAAAACCTAAAAGAAACGTTAAAGAAACAATTGCTAAAATAACTACAAAATGCCTTACAAAACTATTAAGAACCTGGATGAATATTTTGAACCTCTTGTTTGTAATAAAATTCGGAAGAAGCTTGGTAAATACGCTGACTTAGGAACTGTAGCGAAATAACTTAATCAATTTGGAACAATTTTATATTTCCATTCTTCATGAAACTCATCTTTTGCCAAATTAATTTTTTTTATTTTATAGTTTTTGGGTTGTGTCCCCAACTCGTTAATTAAATTCTGATGGGATTATCCCACGAACAATAAATTTAGATTTTTAAAATGATAATTTTTAATTTCATCTCATTTTTCAAACGATTTTCAAATCACAGAGATTTGAAAATCTCCGAACAAAGTGAGGTGAAGTTTGAAAAATCCGCGAACGAGAGTGAGCGGATTTCATTCGGAGATTTCAAAATAAATTTTGAAATAACTTCATTATCATTCTGAGATTTCAAAAACTCTGCGTTTTTGAAATAACCTCGCTGATGCCCGGATATTTTAAAATCTCGTGATTTTAAAATGGCCTTATCAGGATAATTATTTAATGGTGTCTTGACGGAATCAAGACATTGTTAATAACTTGTGGACACTACCAGTTTTTGTGGGTCGTAAAAAAATAGTATTATAGTGAAAATGCTAACCTTTGATACTAATACCGAACTCGTGCGCATTAAATTAAAGCATCAAAAGTTGATATTTTGACTATAATTTAAAATATTAATTTAATAAATTTAAATATTAATTTAATAAATTTAAATAAATAAACAAAATAGAAAAATAAGCAAAATGGCTAAGAAAAAAATACAAAACACAGCCGGGGCAGAAACTTATGTAATGGAAAAGTTTAAGCGCCTAACAGGAGAAGATATAAATAAGGCATTAGATAATCCCGAGGTAATAAAAGAGTGGGATGAATATAGTGAAAGAATTCAAAAGGATTATGTAAGAAGTTACCAGTTAGCCAGAAATTTGCGTGTGGGGGTGTGAAACAATTTTTTTTGTCTAACTGCGTACTAAAACTCTTTAATTTTTTTATTGTGTTATTGCTAATTGAGAATAACCGCTGTTAAATTCCTATATTTTTCTGATTTTCCTGTTCTTTTAATCAACAAACAAATTTTAAAATGGATGGTAAAAATTCAACAATTAAAAATTCGTTCAAAATAATAGCAATAATAGGAATCATAATTGTAATTTTACTTTCCGGCTGTCTTGAAAATGCAGAAACCTGACTACCTGATAAAAATATACAAAATTTAACCCCCGAAATTTTAAAAACCGAAATCATTAACACAATTGACCGCATAAAATTTTATCAATACACCGTTTCCGTTGAAGAAAAATATATGCTCAATGCACAGGATTATTATTATAACTGGACAGTTGCCGGACATAGCGATATGGAAAATAAAATTTCCGGTTTTGACTATACACTCAAAAATGAGTATGGTGCTGTTTTTGGTACTCATCCCTTTAAATTGGGATAATTATTTTGTGAGAGATTTTTTAAAAATCTGCTTAAAAATTATATTTTTCAAGCAAGGTAAATTATTATGTTTTTAACCTCACTCCGTTCGGATATTTACTCATTTCATTCGTAAATAACCTCACTCCGTTCGGATATTTAGTCGCTTTGCTCCTAAATGACAAAAATTGTGAGTTTATAGACAAACATTAATTATCCCAATTTTAGTGGGTCAGCACCCAGAATGGAGATGGTGTTTTTTAGATGATAAGAAATTGTTATGCAAGCCCGCCTACAACCTTAAATTACTTTAAATTTCATCACTTCTTTTTAAACATCTTCAACAACAATAGTATCGTAACAATTGATGTTATTATTGCAACGAGCATAACCAATGGCAGTTTATCATCAGGGTTAGTTTGTTTTGTTTCTTCTGAAATTTTACCATTGTCTTTCCCGCCATTGCCATTTTCTGCTTTTAATACCGGAGTTATGGTAACTTTGGATTCACCGGTCTCTTTATAGCCATCTTTACTCGCCTTTAATTCAACACTTTCGTTAAAAGCAACAAATTCAACCTTTCCTTCAAAGTTAGTAAATTTGATAATTCCGTTGTAATTAACGGTTACATTTTCTACGGCATTTCCTTCATTATCAACAATTTTAACATTAAATTTCTCTCCTGCAATAACGCTCTTATTTTCAGGTATTATTTTTAAAATTTTTCCTTCGGTTATATTCTGTTTCTCCGTTTTTGTTTCATTTTGCTTTTCTGCTGATTTATTTACTGATTCGTTTGTTTTGTTTGCTGTAGTTGGTTGTATTTGTGTTACATATTGTGTTACATCTCCGGAATTCCCGCCTGAACTTCCACCATAAACAACATCATTATTTTTTATACAACCATGATTTCTTGCAATTTGCCAATACTCACAGAATAAATTTGAACATGTATTATTTACACATATTTGATTATCAGCACATTGAGAAGTATTTTCACAATAATTTTGAACTGGCAAGCATGTTTCATTAATACATTTTTCACCATAAGCACAATTAGAGTCGGAAGAACAATTTTGTAAAATTGTGAAATTGTTGGATTCTGCATAGAATCTATCTCCACTACATTGATGGGATGAATAATAAGGGGAGTAATAATAGTATCCAGTGTAATGTAATACAGCTTTGTATATCCCTGGATTGACAAGTAATCTTTCCCATCTGTTATATGTCTTATTTCCACAGGTCAAATTTACACGATTCGGTTGTGTTTGATCCCAGCCCCGTGATGAGTTCACAGTAATTATATGGCAATCTCGAAATATAGGATCACCTAATGCAGAATATAGTGTCCCATTTTTACAATATTTAGGAGATTGAAATGGATGGCTTACTATTATTTCATTCCAACTTTCATTTTCAAATTTGAAAATATGGAATTTGATGTCCAACGGCGACGTACTTGGGTAAATTACACCAATAGAATCCGACCAGTTACCAATGATACTTATATTTACGGTTTCTCCAAGAACGTATATTGTTTTATCTGTTCTCACTGAAACGAGAAAATCAAAAATCAATGTTGCATTATTATTGGTTTCATTGGTTTCATCCACCTTATTATCAAAATCTACTATTGTTTCAACTGTAAATTTCCCATATCTAACAGTGAAATTGAGTGTGAAATTTATTTCAGAATTCGCGGAAAGATTAAAATACGCCAGTTTACTTGAATAAGAGTCTCTGAATGCAATTCGTACATTTGTCAAATTACATTCACCCAAATTTTTAATTTTTTGCACTATTGCAACATTATCTCCCGGAGAAGCGTTCGAGGGAGAATAATTTATTTCGGCAACCAAATCAAGTGGAGAAATTGGAAAATCAAAAATTAACATTGCATTGTTATTACTTTCATTTATTTCATTTATTGCATTATTCGTATCTGCTTTTGTTATAATTTTAAATTTACTATAATTGACTCCACACTTAACGGTGAAGTTGAATGTAAAATTTATTTCAGAATTCGCAGAAATGTTAAAACCTGCATGTGGCTGTATATATGCAAAGTAAGAATCTGTATAAATTATTCTCACATCAGTTAAATTAATATTGCCCAAATTCTTTATTGTTTGTACTACTGTGACGTTGTCTCCAATACTTGCATTTTTGGGATAATAATCAATTTCAGCAACAATATCTGGCAAACTGTGTCTACAAATTTCATTAATACATTTTTCACCATATTTACAATCAGAGTCAGAAGAACAATTTTGTAAAATTGTAAAATTGTCTGATTCTACATATTCATCACTACACCCAAAATTGTTATATGAACTGTAATACACCTCAATTTTGTATATTCCAGAACTTACGGGAACATATATCCATTTGTTATAAAATGTATTGCCGCAGGTTAAATTTGCGTAAATCCAGTTTCCTTGATCCCAAATTGATGAATAATTGATACTAACAGATTCACACCGTGGCCAAACCGGCTCAACACAGCAGGGCAATATTTTTATTGTTCCATTTTCACAAGAAGGTGGAAAACCTGCACCATAGAAATACATGTGATCGTATATTATTTCCTTCCATGTATTATTTTCAAATTTAAATATTTTAAAAGGATATGTATTGTAATAAACATTTATGCTGCCCCAACCATAATTTCCTATAATGCTTATATTTATGGTCTCTCCTGTTTTATATGTCTTTTTATCTGTTTTTATAAATATAGGAAAATCAAAAATCAATGTCGCCTCATTATTGGTCTCATTTGTTTCATTTATTTGACTATACTCATCTACTATCAACCTTATCTTATCCTTTCCATATCTTAGCGTCCAATTAAATGTCCAATTTTTTTCTGAATTTGCAGATATGTTGGTTGGAGGATATGGGGGGTTCATCACCGTAGGTTTGATGTCTCTAATAAATAAATTAGTTACATTAACCTCTCCAACATTTTTTATAGTAGTAATCACAGTTATAGTATCTCCAACACTTGCATTTTTTGGATAATAATCAATTTCAGCAACAAGATCTGGCAAACCGTGTCTACAAATTCCATTAAAACAATTATTACTCATACATTCCTCGTTCGTATTGCAGGTGCTGTTGTTATTCTTCTTTGACACACATTGATTCATCGTTTTATTGCAAAATTCGTTGTTTGAGCAATTTCCATTGCAGAATGGAATAATAATTGTTGAATTTGTATGATCTTCTTCAATTTTATCAACAACATCGCTGTATGCCTCTACATTTGCCGTCAAAATTCCTGGAGATGTATTGCCTAAAATTTTTCCAATTACTTCATAAGTGAATGTCGTATTAACTCCTGATTCAAATGGACCATCAACATGCCATTTCAGTGTTGTTTTGTCTGTCTTTATAATTGTGAAATTTCCGGTTGCGGTTATCAGCTTAAATTCAGCAGGCATTGTAAAGAATGTTACAACATTTCTGGTGGTTGTATTTGCTTCAAGTATTGTCGTTATTTTAAATTTAACCGTATCATTCGGAAGTCGCGTATCATTTACCGGCTCAACAAAAACCCATACAGGATCAATATAGTCGCCAATCCTTATTCTCGCATAACCAGAATGCTCAGCGATTCCGTTCAGATATTGCCCCTTCACATAAACATAATTATTCAGCCATACATTTGAAATGTTTGGAAAATCCATCGTTAAATTTATTGTTTTTATTTCGTTTTCCATATCTCCCAAATTCCATAGTAATCTTGTTGTGTTGCCTGAAATTTCATAAGTCGGAGTAAGAGAGATATTTAAAAGTCGTGAGCCATCAGGTAAGGTATCAATAAAGGTTACATTTCTTAATTTTCCCTGCACTTTAATGGTTATTGTCAGTGAAGATAATCCGTTATTATCACTTGGCCTGTGCCACTGCCAGGAAGGAGATTGCCATGATGTAACGCTTGGTGGTTGGATATAAATGCTCGCCGATGCAGAATTGTTGTAATTGAATCCTTCTTTGTTTACTTCCGCAAAAACATCGTTTATTACATTCCCTCCGCAACCTTCTTTCACCTTTACCTTTAAATTTAATTTACAGATTTCGCAGGAACTTATATTCCATACAACTGTTCCATTTTGTAATTCGCCTGCCATATTGCTTCCCATAAATTCAAAACATTCAGAAAGGTTGTCTTTAATTATAATATCTGTAAAATTTGTTGCTTTTACGGTGAGCATGTAATTAAATTCCTCGCCCCACAGATATTTGGGCTTTTCTGTTGTCTTTGAAACAAAAATCCCGCCACATTCATTAATTTCATAAACGGAAATTTTACTTTTTATTTGATAACTATAATTTGCATAAATATAGTCCCTGCTTAAAACAACAATTTCCTTTTTGCTGTCATTATCAACATCTTCAAATAAAATTTTTTGAATATTTCCAAGTTCATTTCCGGAATCGTATGTCTTTGCATAAAAATTATTTCCCCTGCTTTCAAGTATGTAAAATTTATCGCCTGCGATTAAAATTTCCTTTATTCCGTCATTATTTAAGTCGTCAAAGAACATTCCATTAATCCAAACATATCCCTGCATTGATGTATTTGATACCTCATTGTAATGATTGTCGCCGTCATTCCCAAGTATACCGATGGTTGTTTCACAATATCCGCAATTATACCCGCAAGAATAATAGTAATCATATCTGCACACATAGTTTATCCGGCTCGTTTTGTAATAAATTATCTCTTTCTTTCCGTCGTTGTTTAAGTCATCAATCCACAAATTATCAGTATAGCTCGTATAATTTGCAATTTCTGAAATTTTGCTTCCGTTGTTTTCAAGTATGTGAATTCCTTCGGAATTTCTGAATAAAATTTCCTTCTTTCCGTCGTTGTTTAAGTCATCAACAATTAAATTTGAAATCCTCCCGATTCCGCTGTAAGCTGATATTTCTGCATAAGTATTATCTCCTGTATTTTCAAAGATATAAATTTTATTGTATGCGGATGCGATAATTTCCAAATTTCCGTCATTATCAGTGTCGTTGATTAAAATTTCGCTTATACTTTCTCCAATTGTGTTGCTGTTCCATATTTTTATAAAGTTATTATTTCCGTCATTCTCAAAAACATAGACCTGATTCATGGCTGTAATTATCTCTTTCTTATTGTCTTTATCTGTATCTGCAATTATTAATCCAGTTCCAGGTCCGATTTTTGCACCTATTTTTGCTCCTATACATGCACCAATCTTGGCACCAATCTTGGCACCAATGCTTGCTCCTATTTTCGCCCCGACTTTGGATCCGACTTTGGCACCTGCCTTTGCCCCTATTTTCGCCCCCGCATTTGCCGGCTGTATTGCTCCATTGTCAATGATACTTCCATTGAGCAATACCCCATCTATAATAGTAGCATTTACGAATGTCGGCTCAACAAGCAGCACATTTCCAAGCATTCGCGATGATTTCAAATCAGTTCTTATTATCGTGCTGTTAATCGCATTGCACCTAAATAATATTGAACTTTCAAATTTTGAATTCTCCGCTGAAACCGTTTCTATTTCGGATAAATTTATATTGGTGTAATTTAAAAACGAGTCCTTAACAACAGATGCAATAATTTCGCTGTTCTTTAATTCGGAATTTTCTATTATTGAAGCAATTACTAACGAGTTTTCCACGGTTGAATTTAAAATTTTTGAAACATCGAATTCCTCAATTTCAGAGTCATTTATATTTCCAAGTGCATCCGTTGCTATTATTTTAATTGCATAATATCCTGCCTTTCCTTCAAAATTTCCTTTCCACTTTCCGCTTCTTTCATCGTAATTCAGAGAAATTTGTGAAATTTGAGCATCAAAATAAATTTCTGCATAAACATCCTTAACTGCACTGTCATCATCAACATCTGCAAAAATTTCAATATTTGCACTCTCATTGATGCGGATATGTTCCAGCATTGAAAATATAACAGTAGGAGGGGTCGAATCAACAGTAAATGAAAATGTTGCGTATGCACTATTTCCGGAAGTGTCGTTTGCAATAATGGTTATGTTGTATTTCCCGGAAGATAAAGTTGTTGTAGGAATATAGTAAGGATAACTTAAGTTCTTAAAACCCCAGTTGTTAATTGTAAATCTTACCGTATCAACACCAACATCATCGGTAATACCAAATTCCAGCAAATTTCCGTTAATTATTGAATTATTTGCCGGAGAAATGAGGACTATGTGCGGCGGGTTTGAGTCAATAACCGTTAAATTTGCATAAATTTTATTATTTGATTCGTTAATTTCAGCGATTTCGTTCATGCGGTCAATTTCGCCGTAAATTTCGTTCTTTCCGAATGTTGCTGTCCAGTTAAATTCCGTTGTTGCTTCCGCATAAGCAGATATATTCAGATATGTTACTGCATATAAGTTCTTTAAATTATTCATTACATTCAGTTCAACCCTCGCATTTACAGCATTCGTTGAACCGTTGTTTAAAATTTTTAAAGTTATTGTGATGTTGTCGTTATGTGAAATATTTGTCTTGCTGAAATTTATTCCCGTAAATAGCAAATCAGGGGCGTAAATTTTTAAGTCAATTTCAGTGATTTTTGTGAAATTTAAAGTGCTGTCGTCAAATACATAAATTTTATATCTGTTATTGTCTCTATTGTAGTAATTGGAACAATCACTTCTTACTATAATTTCGCTCTTGTTGTCGTTGTCAATGTCAGAGAATGTAAAGACAATGTTCCCATTCATTGTTGTATTCCAGATTTCAACCAAATTTCCATAATTGTTTTTGAAAATTTTCATCGTGGAATTTCCGCAGGAATCCCATGAGATATATCTTGCTGTTGTTGTGATTATTTCGCTAATTCCGTCCATGTCAATATCATAAACTTGAATGTCTGAAATTTCAGAGTCAACTTCCTCACTTATCGTTCTGCTTAGATAAAAGCCAAATTTACATTCGGTTTCATAGCAGGTATGTGCGCATCCTTTTTTATTTGTGTCGTTCCATATACCTGCTTTATCACATGTGTTGTTGTCGCCTGAACTTGAAAGCCATTCACTTGAATTAAAATCCGATTGTGTATTTTCACAGACATAATTGCTGTTTATTGTTGAATCCGCAGCATTTGAAAAAATTCCAATAGCATTATTTGAAATTTCATTATTTGAAATTTGATTGAAATTGGAATTATTAATAATATAAATTCCGTGATAAAAGCCAGTAATTATGCAATTTTTAATTGTGTTGTTTTGCTTATCGGATAAATAAATTCCTGCATCTGTTCCCCACTCATCTACCCCATTACCATTAATTGCATTTCCCTGGCAGTCAAAAATTTTATTGTTGAAATTTACAGGATTATTAATACAACTTCCCGTTTGATTTATTATGCTTGCATTCAAATTCACGACAGAACAGGATGTCTCATTTAACTTTTCATTACATTCCCCACAAGAACTGCAATTACAAACATCTGCATAAACGCCCCCCATAATCATTGCTAAAAATATCAGACATAGCACAGATATTGTCAAAATTTTCCCGAATTTATAAATTTTTCGGCTCATTTTGTTTGTTTTTAAATTTAAATTTTATCTGATTACCTGATTATTTTATTAATTTTAGGGGCATCCAGCCAAAATAAAGTGAAAAAGGGGTTGTTTGTTTTTCACAATACAAAAACCATTGAAGCCGGATGCCCCACAGAATATATCAGTTAATTATTTCGTATATACTAATTATAAATAAAAGTATAAATATTTAAATAAATTTTAAACCTGTTTCTTAAAAAGAAATTTAAAAAAATAAAATTTTTGCCAGAACTACCAAGAACCCTGCAATAACCGCTGTTATCGGAATTGTTAAAATCCACGCAAGAACTATACTTTTTCCCAACCCCCACTGCACGCGCTTGAATCCCTTTGCACTTCCCGCCCCCATAATGCTCGTGGTTATTACATGTGTTGTTGACATCGGAAATCCGGTTAATGTTCCGGCAGTTAAAACCAATGAATTTCCCGCCTGTGCAGCAAATCCCAAATCAGGACTTAATTTTGTCATTTTCTTTGCCATAGTTCTTATTATCTTAAATCCGCCAATTGCAGTTCCAAGTGCCATCGCCAATGAACATGAAACTATTGCCCACAAAGGAATTATAAATGAGGTCGTTATTCCGGTAATAAGCAAAACTAATCCGATTATTCCCATTGATTTTGTCGCATCATTTCCTCCGTGAGCCAGACCGGTCCATATTACAAAGAAAATCTGAGAGTATTTATAAATTTTTCCTGATTTCGGACTGTTTTTTAAAATTTTGAAGGTGATCCAAAAAATCAATATTGTCAGTAAAAATGCAAAAATAAATGCAATTAACGGAGAAAAAAGTAACCCGTTTATTGTTTTTGTTATTGCTTCCTGATTTATTGCCCCAAATCCGATTGCTACCGCCGCTGCACCGACAACACCTCCGACGAGGGCATGACTTGACGAAGACGGAATTCCTTTCCACCATGTGATTAAATTCCACGCAATTGCTGCAAGTATTGCACACCCAATTACCGTTAAAGCAAAATCTGCGGGCAAAAGTTGCCATGCTTCTGTATCTGTATCCACTATCTTTCCAATTGTATTTGCTACCTCTGTGCCCAAAACAAAAGGTCCGGCAAAATTAAATATTACTGCAAGCAAAACAGCATCTCTCGGCTTTAATGCCTTTGCTCCGATTGCCGGACTTACCTGATTTGCAGTATCATGAAACCCGTTAATAAAATCAAAAATCAGAATTATGATAACAAGTATTGCAACCGGAACCGTCAATAAAAAAACGGACTCTATCATTTTTTTCGTTTATGCCAGCTTTGTTATTATGTCCGAAATTTCATCTGCAACTTCCCTGCACGCATCCATCGCATCTTCCAATGTATCATAAACATCCCTCATTTTTATAATATGTATTGCATCATTACTTTTAAACAACTCCTTCATCGCCGCTTTAAAAATTTCATCACCTTCTCTTTCTTTTGCCCTGATATTTTCATTTAATGCACTTATATTTTCTTTGTTTTTCTCTGCATCCCGCAGGTATGAAACATTTTTTTGTATAATTACCGATGTATCTTTCAATAAATTTCCCAGTTTTAATGTATAATTATCTATGCCTGTTAATTCATACACATTACACATACTGATAAATTTTTCAATCATATCAACTATATTATCCAGCTCCTTATTTAATCCGATAATCCGCTCGGTATCAATAGGTGTCATAAAAGAGGTTGCCGTCTTTATATAAATTTTTGCCGCAATTTCGTCTGCTTTATGTTCAATGTCCTTCATTTCATTAGCATAAATTTCTGTTTTTTCCGGTGAATAGTTTTCTAAAATTTCGCTTAATTTTTCACTTGCTATGACTACCAATTTTGCCTGCTCTTCAAAAAAATTGTAAAATTCATTATCCTTTGGAACTAACCATTCAAAGACCATTTAAAACTTGTTTTAAAATTTTTTATTTTTTTGATTAATAATTATATTTTGAACTATAAATATATGAATTAAAATTTAACTATATAAATTAAAACATAAATATATTATATTACAATTAGATAAATAAATTTGAAATAAATAAATTTACCAATTCATCAGAAACAGGTCGTTTTAGAATCGTATCTCTGCAAACAGAAAAATGTTAGAGCGGCAACAAAATATCCGCCGGGGATAAATTTAAAATCGTGAAAAAGAAAAATTTTATTCGGGTTTATGAAATCCCATCATATTTTATCGTCAACAAGATAGTTTATCGTAATTTCAGACATATCCGCAGAATATTCTCCTGCCCTTCTTATACTTTCAATAATAGAACTTATATAAGTTACTGATTTGTAGTTCTTCCTTAATATCTCCTTTTTTATTGTCTCACAATCCGAAATCAGTTTTTCTATAGAGTCAATATTGTTATTCGCCAAATTTATGTCTTTTTTAGTCCATGCGTCAAAGGACCTGCTGAAAATTTTTAAAGCGGTTTCGCTCTGTGATGACAGCATTCCGGTCATATCAGCACTAATACCTTCATCCATAACAAAAAGAGATGCCTTTGCTATTTTAACAGCATGGTCGGCGATTCTTTCAATCAGCCGGCTTATTAAAAAATAATACGCCCCTTCATTTTGGGTTAATCCCATTTTTTCCGAAAACTCCATATTTTTCAGTAAAATATTGAATTGTCTTGAAATAAGCCAGTGCAACCTGTCCACATCAGTATCTATCTCAATTGTTTTTTTTGCGGTTTCCTTATCTTTATTCCTGATTGCTGAGATTGCACTTTCATGCATTGCTTTTGCAAGAGCATACATTCTCTTAATGGTCTTGTCAAATGGCATTTCGCATGGGTCAAGCAGGTCCTTAATTGTTATTGTTGCATCATCTTCATCTATTATTTCCGGACCTATGGCACTTTGGGTAAATTTTATTGCACAGTTTCTAACCATAGGAGATATTTCTTTTTTTGATTTTAAGACAATATTTGAGTATCCGTTTATATATGCACTTATAAGAATTCTGAACAACAATGTCTCATTATCTCTTATACTGTCAACCTCAATCTCCCTGGTTTCTATTCTCTTTTTTCCTGCCTTGGGTATGAGCATCAGAGTCCCGTTTCTGTGAGGTATTATTATGACAGAATCGTTCTTTTTTATTCCCTGTGATTCAACCCAGTCCTTTGGCAAAGACACAATATATGACGATTTTCCGGTAAACTGAATTTTTCTGGATTCCATTTTGGTTAATCTATATAGATAATTAAATTTATATAGATAATTAAATTTCAATATCAATAAATTTGATATGTTTTTCCTGCGAACCGAAAGAATTTTTTTAGTTAAATTTCATACAACCGGCTAAAATATCTTATGCGTATGAAAGACAAATGCAAAAATAGTATAAAAAAATCAGAAGAATACTCGCACAAAGCCACAAAGTCACAGAGCAACATTGCCCTTTGTGTCTCCGTGTCTTGGTGTGAGAGAACAATAAAACGAACTTTCCTGTACGATAAAAAATTTTAGGAAATGTGTTTTAATTTTTGTGATTTATGTAAGCAACCATTTCCACAAAGGTATAAATTTTATCTTTTTCTCCTCCACAACCTCTTCTGCCTCGTAATCCCATGTAATAACAAGTAAATTGTTACATTTTAGTTCTTTGCCTGCTTTTATCGGGGCCGTTATTTCACGCTTTTTTGTTTCGGTGTCTTCAATATCATAACAAACCTGAATTAACTTATCAATTTTTTGGCTGGTTTTAACAACAAAATCAACTTCCTGTTGCTCTTTATTTTTCCAGTAAGATATATCAGTCAAAATTTTCTTCCGGCGCATTAGTTCCAAAAAAACAACATTTTCAATTTTTTTACCAGTGTTGCTGCTACTTTCAAATATTTTTGAAAAACTACAGTTACACAAATAAATTTTGTTTATTGACAAATCCTGTTTTCGCTCCGAAAAACTAAATTTAGGCACGAGAAATATAAAAAAAACATCTTCAAGGATAGATAAATAAGTGTAAAGAGTGTTTTTGCTTAAAGTTATATTTTGCGATTTCAGAGTCAGATAAACTTTATGAACGCTAAATTCTTTAGAAAAGGAAGTAATTACTGCTTTTATTAACCATCGCACTACTTTCGTATTTTTTATATTATACCTTTCAACAACATCTTTTA
Organism: Candidatus Altarchaeum sp.; assembly: GCA_018260615.1. Classification (GTDB taxonomy): domain Archaea; phylum Altiarchaeota; class Altiarchaeia; order Altiarchaeales; family Altiarchaeaceae; genus Altiarchaeum. Next base: position 5,189 of record JAGWDQ010000135.1, on the reverse strand, counting down.
AAATAACCATCTCAAGATACTCTTTAAGAATTCTAATTTTGATAGGACTTACGCAGTTCACCTTGTAAAAAAGACTTTAAAACAAAAAATTTGTATTGCTTTTGCGTAAGTCCTGAAGTTAACATGCTTCGGAAATTAACATGCTTCGGAAATGAGAATTTGAAAAAGGAAGGGCACCAATATAAAAATTAAAACGGAAAAGTTATTTAATTCACGTCACTTAGAATATCTACGGACAGAACCAGCGTAATCTCTTCAACCAGACATTTCTCTATCAGGTTATATTCATTGCCTTTCCATCCAAATGCGGAGATTAATACATTCGTGTCTGCAACAATTTTAATTTTTTTCATTTCCGGTTCTCTGATCTGTATGCTTTTATTTCAGTTTCCACATCTTCTCTTGTTATTTTCTTTTGTTTAAATTCTTTTCTTGATTTCTCTGCTAATGACCTGAATACCTCGACCGGTTCTTTTTTCTTTTTAAGAAGCACCGTATCATTAGAGTAAAAGAAATCAAGCAGATCTCCATCATGCAACTTTAAATGCTTTCTAATCACATCAGGTATTGTTATTTGATCACTTCTTGTCAGTTTATATGTTCCTGCGGAGTACATTTTAAAAATTTAATTTATTCTTTTTTGTCCCATTCTTATTATTTAATTAGGATTCATCCATAAACTCTTATGTTTTGTTAAAGTCCTGAAAATTATAAATTTTTACTGAAAATTATAAATTTTCAATCTTTAAAAATCTTCAAGATTTTTAAATACTGAAACCTTCGGTTTCAATCTTTAAAAAATCTATGAGATTTTTTAAATACTAAAAACTACTGGTTTTTAATCTTTAAAAAATAAATTTTTATGCTCATATTTTTGAATCCGCGATAATGTACAAAAATTTTGAATTTCCGGACACCATCACGGTCTTAAATATAAGTGCCAAACAATTAAATAATAAAAATTTTGGCCGAAAATAATCTTACACCTATTTTTAAAATATACAAACGGAGAGAGATAAGTAAGATCAGTTGTTGTTACTGATGAGTATTACGCAAATTTTGCCCTGCCGGTTAAAATATTTTAGGCGTATGAAAGACAAATGCAAAAATAGTATAAATAACTGCTGAAATTATGAATGTCATAGGAATTGTTAATATCCACGCAGTCAGAAGTGTTTTTCCGATGCCCCATTTTACGGCTTTTATTCTTTGTGCCGCTCCCGTTCCCATAATTGATGTTGTCATTACATGAGTCGTGCTTACAGGCAGACCTATAAAACTACCCACAAGTATTATTGCAGTTGCAGATGTTTGTGCGTTAAATCCGTGTTCATATCTCATCTTGAAAATTTTAGTTCCTACTGTTTTAATTATTTTCCACGCGCCTGTTGCTATTCCAAATGCCATTGCCAATGAACACAATAGAATCACCCACAAAGGGGGATAAATTATTCCCGACGGAGAGAGTTGTAGCATTCCAGCACTTAATAAAAACAAACTTATTATTCCCATTGTTTTTTGTCCGTCATTTGCACCATGCGAGAAAGCAAAGGCAGCGCTTGAAATTATTACCCCTTTCCTGAATTTTTCCTTGACACTTAAATTTGAATTTCGGACAATATAAAATATAAATTTCATCAATACATAAGCTATGGGAATTGCAATAAGGGGAGAAATAACCAAAGACAAGAAAGCAAGCATAACTATCTCAATCTTTATAGCTCCTATTCCGAATGCTGCAAAACCTGCCCCGCAAATTCCCCCTATCATTGCATGCGAAGATGAAGTTGGAACTCCCAGATATCTTGCACCTAAATTCCAGATAAATGCAGTAATCAAACCTATACAAATAATCAGCCCCAGATATTCTAATGAAAAAATTTCTCCGTTTGAAATTTCGCTTCCTACCGCAGGCAGAGAAACAATCTTCCCCATTGTATCTGCAACCGGCTTAAAAAAAAGAATATTTCCGAGAAGCATCGTAAGATTAATCACAATAAATGCACCCATAAATTCAAATATAACTCCTAAAAGCAGTGCGTTTTTTGGTTCTAATGCTCTTGTTGATACGGTTGTTGCTAATGCGTTTGCCGCATCGTTAAATCCGTTACTGTATTCAAAGATTAAGGCAATTATAACAACAATGGCAACAATAATTATCGGATCCACTTTTTACTTTAAAAAACTTATGTTTTTCATATACTAATTTGGTTTTCCATACCTAAATATTATGTTAAATCACGCAGCGAAATTTTTCAAAATACATTTACATCATCTTCACAGCCAGATCCACAAGAACCTTTCCGGCAGCATCACATCTGTCGGCAGTATTGCTTAAATGCCTGTAAACCTCTCTTAATTTGAAAGCATATCCTACATCTTTCATCAGGTCCTTATCATTAAAAAATTTCTTTAAGTCCTTTCTGTATGTTGTTTCAATGTAATCTTCATATTTTTTTGCCTCCGTTGCATGCTTAATGACATCCTCGTATTGCTTTTTCCTTAATGAATATATTGCCCCCCTTAATTCTCTTAGAGACCTGTATAAAAATTCTGATATTTCCTTCATTCCCTCTGTTGAGTCCACTTCATAAAGAATAATTTCTTTAACGCTAGTATCCATATACTTTAAAATTTCATCTGTGGCATTTGTAATTTCAAGTATGTCGTTTCTGTCCATAGGAGTTACAAATGTCTCTCTCAGTTTCACAGATATTTCAAATCTTCTTTTATTCCCATCATCTTCCATTTCTCCCATCTTTTTCCTGTACTCTTTAATATCAACTCTGTCCTTAAAATCCTTTTCTTTTTTTTCATTACTGACTATAAATTCCCCGAATGTTTCTGCACCTTTAAGACAAATATCAGCATGTTCCTCCATTAATTTGTAAAAGTCGGTCTCCTTTGGAACAAAAATTTCCGAAATTTTCTTTAAAATATTTCCCATTTTTTAAAGTTTTATAATGTATTTGGATTTCTAAAATTTCATTACTGGAAAATTGAAAACAGATGCAGCTAAAAAGTAAATTGTCGCTGAAACAATAAAGCATGATGGAATAGTTATAACCCACGCAGTAACTATTGGCCTTATTACATTCCATCTGACGGCGGACATTCTCGTTGCAGCACCGGTTCCGACAACTGCCATTGATAAGACATGTGCAGTTGAAACAGGCAGGCCAATAAAAGAATTTCCCAATATTATCGCAGTACTTCCCGCCTGAACATTAAAACCGTGTATGTATTTCATTTCAAATATTTTTGTCCCGACTGTTTTTATAATTCTCCATCCGCCTGTTCCGATTCCGGCAGCAATTGCCAATGAACATAAAACAATGACCCACAAAGGAGGGTATATTATTCCGTTATGTAAGTCCCACATTCCGGCGGAAATCAAAAACAATGTTATTATACCTGCTGTTTTTTGCCCGTCATTTGCTCCCTGGGAAAAGGCAAACAATGCGCTTGAAAATATTTGCCCTCTTTTAAATTTTTCCCCGACTTTTGAACTTTTTCCCCTCATTATGAAAAGCAAAAATTTCATTGAAATGAAGCAAAATAAAATTGCAATTACAGGAGAAATGACTAACAACAGAATGGCGGGTAATATGACACTAAATTTCAGTGCAGTAATTCCAAAAGCCATAAAACCAGATCCACAAATACCCCCGATTAATGCATGCGAGGACGAAGATGGAATTCCAAAAAACCATGTTACAGTATTCCAGATTGCTGCTGAAATTAATCCAACGCCAACAATCAAAGCCAAAAATTCAAGAGAAAAAATTTGTCCGCTTTGCAAAACATCTCCTGTATGCGGCAATGCAACAAGTTTTCCTATTGTATCTGTAACCGGCTTAAAGAACGGAATGTTTGCAAATGCAAAGAACATTGTTATATTTACAACACTAACTGCTCCGATGAACTGGAAAGTTGCCCCTAAAATTAATGCCTTTTTCGGAGATAATGCTCTCGTTGAAACAGCCGTTGCAAGAGCATTTGCCGCATCGTGAAAACCATTTAAGTACTCAAATATTATGGCAATTATGATAACGATAGCAACTATAATTATAGGATCCAATTTTCATATACTTTTAAATTTTCGGTGAAAATTTCTTTTCGTAAAATTCGTCATTATCTCCGGTATATCCGCACATACCCATTCTCGGGGAATTTGTCACAGGCAAAAGCATATCTTCTCCGCATTCATGTTCTTCTCCATGCTCCCCGCAAAAGAAAGCGTTTTCAAAATCCTCATCAATACACTGGCTACACACATTAACAGCATCTTTTCCACAGACACAACATTTTGCTTCCGGAGGTAAATTTCTTGCGAGAATCAATAACCCATTGTCAATTTTTCCTTCCCTGATAGAAATTATTTCCAAATCAATTTCTGTTGTCGTTCCAAAGTCATATTCATAAGAAAATTTTGTTCCCCTATCAAGAACATCTGCAATTTGGACATTCATTGACCTGTCTCCTCGTTCATACGGCGCTGAAATATATTCAACACCATCAATAGTGAAAGCGCTTAAATGCCCGCAACACTCCACCCAGATTCCCCGGATAAAATCATCCATGTCCTTAAGCTTTTTATTTCCGGAAATTTCTATGAACATCTGGTATTCTCTGCCTCCTTTTATCAGAATATTATAAATTTTTTCTTTTTTCAGACCAACTCTACTTTCGGATTTCCCGGTATATTCTTTTCTTTTTTCGCATTTCTCCAAATGTTTTTGCATTGCATTTTTGGCAAAAATTTTGCTGCAAAAAAAGCACTTTCCTTTTGACATTTTTCCTGACATTTTGTGAATGTTTGAATGTTTTACTTTTGAAAATTAGTTTATGTATTACAGCACACTATAATAAATTATAGTATCTATTTAGCCACCCTAAAAATTACGGGTAAAAATTTATTTTTTACGCTCACTTCGTTCGTGTATTTACAAAATGTTTAAAACATTTTGTCACCTCACTTTGTTCGGAGATTTTTAAATCTCTGCGATTTAAAAATAAGATTGAAAATCTTAGAGATTTTCAGTATTTAAAAATTTCATTTTTGAAATTGTATTTTTCCGAAAAATTCGTGGGTAATAAAAAAATTACGCTGATTTTTTTAGATTGAAAACTCGTAACTTCTCAATAAGTTGTGGTAAATAAATTTTGTAACTGCTCATTTTATAAAA
>JAGWDQ010000134.1 GCA_018260615.1 Candidatus Altarchaeum sp. | reverse complement strand
TATTACAAACAAGTAGTTGGTTTTATCATCTTTCCACAAGTTATTGAGAAGTTACATTTTTAGTCATGCTTATATTAAATATTTAAATTTTATTTCTTTTCCGTTTAGACATATCTCAAAATAATCCAGTGCTTTTAATCTTCCAACTAATGGTGGCAAATCCTCAACAGGTGAAAATGCCATTAGGGATTCAAATTCATGTTCACACAATCTGATTTTGACTTCATGAATATATGCTTCTACTGAGCATTCTTTTTTCTGGCTTATGCCTCGGAATACCGCCCGCTTGCCGCATTCTACATCCAGATTAATTCTTTTTCCGGCTGACTGTGGCAAGAGAGATATATCTGCTCCGGTGTCAACATAACAACGAACATCAATAAAGTCACCGGTAAGGGGATTTATAATTCTTGCCAGGACCTTCGGTCTTAAAATTTTACCGAAATTTTCGGAATATTCTAATTCGTATTTTGAGGTTTCCATATTTTTATAGTATCAGTGCCTCTTTTTTTGGAACATAATCAATAAGCGGATTTATATTTGGGAATTTCTTCTTTGCCAGGTCAAATGCCTCTCCAAAGTTTTTTCCAAACGCAATTATCTTTTTATTTACTATCGCAATCCACTTGCCTTCATAACTTTCCTGCAGTTTTGCCATATTCTCAGATAGCCATTCAGAATCCTTTTTTAATATTTCTCCGGTTTCCATTTTATTATTAATTAATGTTCGTAAAGTATAAATTTATCTCTTTGTTCCATGTTATCCTTGTTTATTTTTAAAGGTTAAATTTTATGATGTTGAAATTTAAATTTCTATTGATGTTTTGTTTTATCAGTTCTTTTGGTTTTTGAATTAGTCAATAATTTCTCCGCATTTCCTCTAATCTCCAGATAATTATCTTTGCTTATGACCTTTTTACCGGTTTTTTTTTCAAGATCCTGTCTTGCTATTCCTGCAACTTCACCTCCTTCTCTTGCAGCTCGCTGGTTCTCAGGAAACCCCTGCGCATCTCTGTTTCTTGCGATTTCTGTTGTTGATGCCTCGCCGAGCATTGTGAAAATTAATTCCAAATCCGTCATGTGGTCTCGTAAATTCTGGTTTTTAAACTTCGGGTCAAGACCTTTTATTTCTTTATGGTTTTTGATTGATACGCCAAATGTTGCCTTTGAAATTTCATTTGTGAGAATTGCATATTCCTTTTTCTCTTCAATCCCTCTCTGTTTCCATTCGTCTGTTAATCCTTGCCTGATGGCGATTCCCCTGAGCCGTTTATCAATCCAGTCCTTAGGATAACCTTTAAGTTCATAGTATTCCTTTGCCCGTTCCTGTGCAATTTCAGGGTTTTCTATTTCCTGTATTCGCTCGTAACCGACTTTGGCAAGCCATCTCTTAAAAGGTTCTGCTTTAGGGGAAGGAATTGACTGTATAATCCTAAATATATTTTCAGTATTTGCACAATCTGTTGTGTATTTTTTACCGTCTGATGATAGCAACTTCAGTTGTCCGATTTTATCGGACAACTCAAAACCCTCATTCAGAAGATTGACTTTTAAATCTGACCAATACTTCCTTGGTCTTTGGCTGTCAATTAAAACTTCAATAACATCAACTACTGAAAAGTACCATTCATTATTATACCACTCCCTTCTGATTTTCTTTCCCTGAAATACAACTAATGCTTTATCCGATTCCATTTTAATTATTTGCCGGTTTTCTTTTCTGATTTTTTGTCCTCTAATTTCTTAATTTTATGAACTTTACCTGTAATTTCCAAATAATTTTCACTACTTACAACTTTCCTTCCTGATTCGTATTCTAATTCCTGTCTCGCATTTCCTGCAATTCCGCCGCCTTTTCTTGCAGCATTCATATTTTCATTAAAACCTTGTGCATCTTTACTTCTTGCGATTTCTGTTGTTGATGCCTCGCCGAGCATTGTGAAAATTAATTCCAAATCCGTCATGTGGTCTCGTAAATTCTGGTTTTTAAACTTCGGGTCAAGACCTTTTATTTCTTTATGGTTTTTGATTGATACGCCAAATGTTGCCTTTGAAATTTCATTTGTGAGAATTGCATATTCCTTTTTCTCTTCAATCCCTCTCTGTTTCCATTCGTCTGTTAATCCTTGCCTGATGGCGATTCCCCTGAGCCGTTTATCAATCCAGTCCTTAGGATAACCTTTAAGTTCATAGTATTCCTTTGCCCGTTCCTGTGCAATTTCAGGGTTTTCTATTTCCTGTATTCGCTCGTAACCGACTTTGGCAAGCCATCTCTTAAAAGGTTCTGCTTTAGGGGAAGGAATTGACTGTATAATACGAAAAATTCCTTCTGTACTGGCACAATTTATTTTCTGGGGTCCACCTTTAGTTTGTATTAAAAGGGGGGTGGCAATTTGCCCCCACCCTTTAGAAAGTTCAGGGTCTCGCCGCCGCATATCTTTAATATACCCTTCGGGTTGTAACGAATTAGTTAAAATCTCAACAACATCTACAATTACAAAATGCCATTGTTCGTTATACCATCTTCTTCTGATGCCATTTCCCTGAAATACAACTAATGCGTTATCTGATTCCATTTTAATTGTAATAAATTTATATGCCTTTGACTTAAAGTGAATTTGTTTTGGAAATTGCTCCTAAAATTTTACGGTTTAAATTTATTTAAAAATCTTACAGATTTTTAAAGATTGAAAATCCTATAGATTTTCAGTATTTCACAATCTTTATTTGAAGGAATTGACATTATAATTCTAAATATGCTTTCTGTCTTTGCACAATTTGTCTCCCTCATTTTTTATCATGAGATAACAACTTCAACCCGTGACAAAATGTCACGACTTCACTCCCTTCTTTGGTCAATTTTTGTAGATTTTTTAAATTTTAAATTTTTAAATGTCTTACGCAGTAATCCATGAAAGATAGTTACTTTTCTTATCCATTTCTTCTTTTAATTCGTGAGTGGAATCAATGATTTTGTTTAACAATTCAATAGCAAGCACATCTAATGAATAAAATATGTCCGCTCCGCACAACAACGCTACAAGTCCGGTTGCTGACTCATATAATGGACCTCTTAGTTCTCTTGGTCCCCATTCATCATTTTTCTTCCACGCCTCTCTCGCCGCCCATACATTTGAAGTTGCAGATATTATCGGAACCGCGAGCGATTCCTCGCCCAATAATCCAGCCAGACGACATCTTTCCAGTGAAGAAATTGAATATTCTATTCCGTAACCAACTCCTGCTGTAAACGGATCCATTGTTAACTGGTTTCTTGGCAGTCCCGCCTTTAATATGCCGCCGTTCAGACGCCTCATATCATCAGGATTCATTGAAACAAGCGTTCCAAGGTTGTGACCGTATCTGGTACATGCTTTAACAACATCTTCATATTCCATATCACCGGCAATTGTTGAAAATAATAGTCGTTCTCCGGCAAACATCTCTGCCGCTTCTTTAAATATTAAAGGGTCTTTTACAGGATTTCCCGAACCGCCGACAACAATAGGAACTTTAACCGACTGCAATATATGGGCAACTGTTTTCATCGCATCCTGAACACTTGCATCTTTAACATTCGGATCTGTGCTGATTAAATGAATAGTCACTACCTTTGCATTGGATTTTTCAACTCTGAATTTTGCCCATTCTCCGGCATCTGCCATTATTTCTTTATCTGTCTTATCACCTATTTTAAAACACTCTTTCACAACTCTTGGAACTCCCTCAGGTATGTCAAATACATCATTGGAAATAACCGGCTTATTGCCTGAAGAACTTTCAAAGAAATAAAACGGCATTGTCTTTTGTCCGCCAATTTTTACACTCGTATCCCGGCTTCCTCCTTCTGTTCTCGTTGCTCCCAATGTTACCTCCGATATCTGCATCGGATATTTTTCAGTAATTTTTGAAATATCAAATTTAAATTCAAGTAATCTTTCAATTGCCCTTACTGACTCTGCACCCTGCATTCCTCTTCCTCCGCCAAATCCTGCGGTTATAATCTGCTGAACAAACGAAGGAAGGGTTATTTCAAATTCTTCGCCGCTTGCTTCAAAGTCCTCAATCGTTATTGCCCCACCGCCTTTCATCAGCCGTTCAAGAATTGCCTTTTCTTTACCTGTTGATTTTTCAAGTAATGCCTTTTGTGCATGAAACGAAGGAAATATAATTTCCGCATCATCGGCAAGTAACTTGAAATTTTTAAATTTTATCTTTGCCTTGCTTTTCAGTATTTTTTCAAGTATGTTTTTATTTTCTTCTTCTCCGAATAATGTAATTTCTACATCGTTATTTTTTTCAGCCATTTTTAAATTTATTTAAAAATATGAGAGCGAAGCGAACTTATTTGGATTTGATTTATTTGGATTTTGTTATGATTGTTCATTATTTTATTCATATTCATAAATTTTTCAAAAATTCATCACAAAGTTTAACATCATCAGTTCTTCCCAGTTTTTCAAACAATTCCTTTGCTTTTAAAATTTCTTCTTTTGCATCATCAATTTTCCCGATTTTTGCATATAAAATTCCTAAATTTGCATGTATTTCAGCATCATTTGGATTTATTCGTATTGCTTCTTTGTATTCCTTCTCCGCTTCTTCATATCTGTTTAAATTGTACAATAAATATCCTAAATTATTATGTGCATCAGCATAATTTGGATTTATCCTTATTACTTCCCTATATTCCTTCTCCGCTTCTTCATAGCGTTTTAAATCTGACAATAAATATCCTAAATTATTATGTGCATCAGCATAATTTGGATTTATTCGTATTGCTTCTCTATATTCCTTCTCCGCTTCTTCATAGCGTTTTAAATCTGACAATAAATATCCTAAATTATTATGTGCATCAGCATAATTTGGATTTATTCGTATTGCTTCTCTATATTCCTTCTCCGCTTCTTCATAGCGTTTTAAATCTGACAATAAATATCCTAAATTATTATGTGCATCAGCATAATTTGGATTTATTCGTATTGCTTCTCTATATTCCTTCTCCGCTTCTTCATAGCGTTTTAAATCTGACAATAAATATCCTAAATTATTATGTGCATCAGCATAATTTGGATTTAGTCGTATTGCTTCTCTGTATTCCTTCTCCGCTTCTTCATAGCGATTTAAATTGTACAATAAATACCCTAAATTATTATGTGCTTCAGCAAAACTTGAATTGAGCTTTATTGCTTCCATGTATTGTTTCTCCGCTTCTTCATAGCGGTTTAAATCTCTTAATAAATCTCCTAAATTATAATGTGCCACCACGAGATTTGGATTTAGTCGTATTGTTTCTATAAGTTCCTTCTCCGCTTCTTCATAGCGTTTTAAATTATACAATAAAAGTCCTAAATTATTATGTGCTTCAGCAAAACTTGAATTAAGATTTATTGCTTCTCTGTATTCTTTCTCCGCTTCTTCATAGCGTTTTAAATTATACAATAAAAGTCCTAAATTATTATGTGCTTCAGCAAAACTTGAATTAAGATTTATTGCTTCTCTGTATTCTTTCTCCGCTTCTTCATAGCGTTTTAAATTATACAATAAAAGTCCTAAATTATTATGTGCTTCAGCAAAACTTGAATTAAGATTTATTGCTTCTCTGTATTCTTTCTCCGCTTCTTCATAGCGTTTTAAATTATACAATAAAAGTCCTAAATTATTATGTGCTTCAGCAAAACTTGAATTAAGATTTATTGCTTCTCTGTATTCTTTCTCCGCTTCTTCATAGCGTTTTAAATTATACAATAAAAGTCCTAAATTATTATGTGCATCGGAATAATCGGAATTTATTTTTATTGCTTCTCTGTATTCTTTCTCTGCTTCTTCATATTGGTTTAAATCATCCAATAAATTTCCTAAATTATTATGTGCCGCAGCAAAACTTGAATTGATCTTTATTGCTTCTCTGTATTCTTTCTCTGCTTCTTCATAGTGTTTTAAATTCTGCAATAAATTTCCCAAATTATAATGTGCATCGGCATTATCTGGATTTATCTTTATTGCTTCCCTGTATTCTTTCTCCGCTTCTTCATAGTGTTTTAAATATTTCAATAAAACTTCTAAATTACTTTGTGCTTCAGCAAGATTTGGATTTAGTCGTATTGCTTCCCTAAGTTCCTTCTCCGCTTCTTCATATCTGTTTAAATTATACAATAAAAACCCTAAATTATTGTATGTTCCAGCATCATTGGGATCAATTCTTATTGCTTCTCTGTATTCTTTCTCCGCTTCTTCATAGCGTTTTAAATCATACAATAAAACCCCTAAATTATAATGGGGTATGGCAAGATTAGGATTTATTCGTATGGCTTCAATGTATTCCTTCTCCGCTTCTTCATAGCGTTTTAAATCTTTCAATAAAAGTCCTAAACCATTATGTGCTTCGGCAAAATTTGAATCTATCCCTATTGCTTTCCTAAGTTCTTTCTCCGCTTCTTCATAGCGTTTTAAATCTTTCAATAAAAGTCCTAAATTACTATGTGCTACGGCAAGATTTGAATTTAGTCGTATTGCTTCTCTAAGTTCTTTCTCCGCTTCTTCATAGCGTTTTAAATTTTGCAATAAAAGCCCTAAATTATTATGAGGTATGGCAAGATTCGGATCTATTCTTATTGCTTCCCTATATTCCTTCTCCGCTTCTTCATATCTGTTTAAATTATACAATAAATATCCTAAATTATTGTGTGCACCAGCATAATTTGGATATATCCTTATTGCTTCTTTAAATTCTTTCTCTGCTTCTTCATAACGATTTAAATTTTGCAATGTTTGTCCTAGATTGGTATGAAATACTGCAAGATTTGGATTGAGCTTTATTGCCGCTCTAAATTCCTTCTCTGCTTCTTCAAAATTGCCTGACTCATAGTATGAAAGTCCCAAATCATTGTGCTTGTTTGTATCGTCATTTTCTACGCACCCGCTTATTAACACACTTAAAATCAAAATTACTCCAACTGCTGCAATCTCTAATAATCCATATCCCTGCAAAATTTTTACTTTCAATTTAAATTTTTACTTTCAATTAAATTTAATGTTTTTGTTTTATTTTGTGCTTTGTTGATTTTATTCTTTTCCTTTTGATGAAATTATTTCCTGGATAATCTGCGGAATATCAATTGTCAGCTCGCATTCTTTCAGACATACATTTTTTAATTCAATCTCTTCTCCGCCTTTAAAATTTTCTTCGGATATTGCCTTTTCGCCTTCCGCTGTTTTTTCAGTAACTGCTTTTTGAGCGAGTTCAACTGGAAATTTTAGCCGTATTTTTCCTGCTTTAACTTTGAAATTTTTAAATTTCAGACAGCAATTTACCTTTAAATTTTTCTTAATTCCATAAGGGGTCTCTTCAAGACCACTCTCAATATTACTGTCAATAATTTCCTCTGTTTTTTTCTTTTCGCCGGACATTTTTAAAATTATATAAATTTAATTTGAAATTTATTAAATTTTGGTGCTGTTCTTTATTTGGAACTCAACAGCATTCTAACACTCTTTGAATCGGACACCAATTGGATATTTATTTCTTGCGTCAACCTTGCGTCAACACATATCACTATTACCTCATCCCTATTGTTTCACTACCTTTTCACTACCTTTTCACTACTCCCTTTATTTTATAACATATTTCGTTATCCTTCCAACGCCAACCCTGTCGAATATCTTTTTTACGAAAAGATCATTTAATTCTATATAAGCCGTCTTATCAGAGACATTATTTATTCCCATATATTCTCTTGTAGTTATATTGCCGTTTTGCTTAATATATCTTATCGCATTTTTCTGTCTTTTATTTATATCAAGAATATGAAATTTTTCTTTCTCAATTTCTTCTTCAAATGCCCTTCCGGGACCATAAACAATAACTTCAAACCCGCCGGATAAATTTTGAAATGCCGGTTCAGATAGCTTATGCTCTGACAGTTCTTTAATAACCCTGTTTGTTCCTTTGCCCCACTGCTCAATGTATTTGATCAAAAACAAAGTTCCGGCAATTAAACGATTTCTTGGTATTGATTTGTGTTTTTTCTTCAAATCATCAGGGGTTAATGATTCCGGCAATTCCCCAGGATTCCATATTTCTATACGATCATCATAGACAGAAACCTGTATATCCGATGTTGATTCATACTCTCTGTGTGCTAACGCATTAATCAGCAACTCCTCCAATGCTCTGAAAGGATACTCCCACTTATCATAACGCCTGTTCTCATCAAAGAAAACTCCGTGTTTCGTGTGCTGCATTATGAATTTTATGGTGTTTTCTCTCATTTCAGGTATTGTGCCTTCAAGTACTTTCATATCTATGTAATCAAGTCCATCCACACCTTTAAACCGGGCGCATCTTATTTTCGCCTGCAAAAAGAATTTTTGCGGATTTTTTCCAAACAATAAAATTGCCGCGTTGGTTAATTTTTCTCTTTTAAGTAATTTCAGTCGTTCAAGTGCTTCTTTTACAGGTGTTTTAGGATCAACATCAAAATTTCTCTCATATTTTGCCTTTCTCAAAAACCATCTCACCTTTTCCTCATCAATATCTTTAAGTGTGGCATCCCTGCAAATTCCTTCGTCCCAGTAAACCTTCTCTCCGGAGTTCTTAGATATTTTTCTTACCTCGCCTGCCGAAATCTTTGGGCTTGTTTTTCCAACCCGCTTGTATGCAACATGTCTGAATAAAACCGGCTTCTCCTGTGCCTCGGCAACTTCTATGATAACTATTTTTTTGCCATCAATTTCTCCAACATCTATGTAAGGAAAAACAACAGGATCAAAGCCCTCTCTGATTCTCTGTGAAATTTTCTCCAATGTATCTTTACCAATTGTTACACCGATAGGATTTCCTTCATCTGAAATACCAACCAAAGTTGTTCCGTCGTTTGTATTCGCAAACGCGCAAATCGTTTCCAGAATTTCATCCGTCTCGGCGAAACTCTTTTTGAATTCAAGTGTCTGTGATTCTCCTTTTTTGATTAAACCGATTAAATTTTTTGTATTCATTTCATTACTAATTGCCCATAAATTTACATCTCAATTTCAAGTTCATCACCTTCTATCTTAAATCCCTCAATCCTGAACATCTTTGATTCCTTTAAAATTTTTGTCTGCCTTTCTTTATCCTCACTAATTTTAATTTCTTTTGCTTCTTTACTAACTTCTGCAATTTTTATCTCTTTGGTTTCTTCCTTCTCTTTTTCTTTTATCTCTTTTATTTCTTTATTATCTGAAATTTCTATCTCATTTGTTCCTCTCATACCTTCAAAATTTTTCCATGTCGGAAATAAATCCAGCCTGCTGTGAGGAAAGTATAAAGCGGCACTATATTCATCAACAAAATTTCCGTCTCTGGATAAGTCAACATAAGTTACATTTGAGGCAATGTTTTCGGCCGTCTTTCTCGCATTCTCATCAATTAATTGTCTGTATGCTCCGTCTAATGAACCGTTTCCTATAAATTTATACTTTTCCCTTTCAACATCCGGAAACAATCCAACCAATATGGCAGATTCCAAATCAATGAAATTTCCAAATCCGCCTGCAATAAAAATTTTATTTATTTCATCAAATTTCACACCTGTATTTCTTAACAATGTCATCACTCCTGAAAATATCGCTGCTTTTGTATATTTTAAATTTTCAAGGTCTTTCTCATTTATTGTAATATCAGAACTTGCTTCTGATATATGAGAGCGAAGCGAACTTATGTCCTCTTTACCCTCTGTTTCATTGCCATAAACAACAACATACTCATAAATTTCCTGTCCCTGTTCTTCATAATATTTTGACTTTCTGAGCCGTTCTGTTTTCTCCGCTGATTTTCTGTTAAATTTCCCGTTCGCATCTATTAATCCGTTCCTCATCAGTTCTGCAATTAAAATAATCAATCCGCTTCCGCATATTCCTTCGGGTTTATTAAATTCTCCTCCGATAACTCTGTAAATAACATCTCTGCCCTGATTTTCTATCTTTAGGCGGTCAATTGCACCCTTCATCGCCCTCATTCCGCATCTGACTTCTCCTCCTTCAAATGCAGGTCCCGCGGATGTTGCACACACAGCGAGCCATTCTTTGTTTCCGAGTGCAACCTCTCCGTTTGTTCCAACATCTATCACAAGGCAAATTTTATCTTCTTTAAAAATTTCGGAAATTATAATATCGGATGTAATATCTCCTCCGACATAATTTCCCAGTCCCGGAACGCAATAAACATCCGCATCTTCGGCACCGTATTTTAACCTGACATCTCGTCCTTTAACAGTGTATGCTCTCTTAAAATTCGGATTATTGTATGCACCGTCCCTGATTTCCAGCGGATTTTTTTTGAGAAATAAATAAGTCATTACGGTATTTCCAGAAACAACGATTTTTGAAATTTTTTGAAATTTTTTCCTTTCCGATAAATTTTTTAAATGAATGTTTATTGTTGCTCCGATTGCGTTCTGCAATGCCTCATCTCCGGTTTTATTTTCAATAATATAATTCATTCTTGTCATAACATCAGCTCCGAATCTAACCTGTCCGTTATAACTTCCTTCCGAAGCAACAACACCATTGTTTGATAAATCCACGAGATATGTTGCCACTGTTGTTGTCCCGATATCTATTGCCACTCCCGCATCGCCGGAAATTTCCCTGTCTGTAATCTTTACTGCCTTTCCGCTTAACACCTCATACTTTGATTCAATGGACTCAGAAGGAACAATGACCTCAATATTCGTATTGTTTTTCGGAAATGCCAGACATGCAAGAATATAGCCCTTTAAAATTTTTTCCGGCTTTAATACCTTTGAGAGCAGTTCCTTGTTTATGTCTAACTTTCCCTGTTCATCAAAATTTATTATTATTTTACACCTTCCGCACTTTCCTCTCCCGTTGCAGAAATTTGAAATTGCTATATCGTTCTTTGCGGCAAGAGTCAGCAATGATTCCCTTGCAGAAATTTCTTCGTCGCTAACAACTATCTCCTTTATAAGCTCGTCATTTTCCTTCTCTTTTCCCTCTATCCTGAATAAAATTTTTGAAGGCATCGTATTTTAAATGAATTTTGTTTTTAAATGAAAATTAATTATTAAAGAATATCAAATATTAAAGATTTAAGAATTAGTATTTTTATTATTAAATATTTTCAAAACGCAAGACATCAGATGTCTAATTAAAATGTGGTGGGCAATTGTTTTCAGAATTAGATGATGAACTTATTATTAAATATTAGTAACTATTCAGAGGGTATTTAAAAATCTTACAGATTTTTAAAGATTAAAAAACTTATGTTTTTTAGTATTTAAAATTTATTTTAAATCTCCGAACGAAGTGAGGTGATTTTTTGGGTGGCTGAATGGTTACATTAAATTTATCATAAATTATTTATATGTTCAAAAGGTCATGTCCTCATTCTTAACCTGAAATCAGATAAATCAAAAGCAATAATTCCATTTTTCCGTAAATTTTATTTTTCGTCTGTTATTTTCACATGTATGCCAACTCCGAGTTCATTTTCTCGGCCATAAAATTAATTCATTTTACTGACAGAAACCACTAACCGGAACATCTACTTTTACACTTCTGTTTTAATCATTCCTTTTATTTTCATAATTTTCATTTCCATATTTTCCTGACGAATTTTTAAAATATGTACTTCTTCAACCAGTCACGGAATTGATTTTATGTCTGTGTTCATTTCTCCCGTATCCTGTTTTATCTCTTTCAACATCATCTATTTGCAAGTTCCCATTTCTCAAACATCTTTTCCTGTACAGTAACCAATTTTTCTTGTGAATCCACCCATTTGGAAAGCAACGCTACAATCACATCTGCCTTTTCTACAATTTCATCTTCCCAATCGCCCTGTCTTATTTCAAAATACTCAAATTCATTTGTTGGTTCTTCATAAGAGACATTTATTTCTTTAACATCTACCGGATACTCGTTAATTTTTATTTTTTCAATAAACTTTTTAATTTTCTCTTCCTCTCCTTCTACAACTATTTTGACATCGCGTGGTTTCACATTTTCAACAAATCCTGCTAATCCAGTATTTGCTGATATTTTTTCTTAATAAATTTGTTTTCAATCAACATATATTTTTAACGGCTCTTTAAAGTCATCCATATAAAACCGGACAAGATTATAGGTAAAATAATGCCCTATTCTGCTGAAATTACCTTTAATTTCAACGGCTTTTTCATAATTCTTGTTTCCTTTATCTATGAACCACTGATCCGCTATTATTTTATCGCATTTTCCCTGTTCGCATCCTGCAAAATTCAGATAGCCCTTCTTTTCATTTTCTACAGGACTTCTTTTTATGTTTCCTGTTATTTCGCTGTTTTTTACGACCTTTATATATGTAAATTTGTTTTTATCAAATGATATTCCGTAGGATAATGGTTCTAAATTAACATAAGCGTTTTTTGTTCTGTAAATGTATTTGATTTCCGCATAACTTTTGTTTTCATAGATTTTTATGCTAAATCCGATCTCCTGAACATCTCTGCTTTCATTGACCCATGAAACATTCATTTCATAGCCGGTTGTTTTGTTGTTTTGTTTTATTTCTGAAATTTTGGTTATTTTTGCCGAATTGTTGTAGTTAAAGAGTAATTTGTTCGGATAATCTTCATCATACTTTAAGCTGGAAAGTAATCTTTGTGTTCTTCCGTCATGTTTAAATATTGCTTCCCATGTAGACAGGGATAAAATTTTGGTTCCGTTTTTATAAATGTGAATTCCATCCCAAATTTTTTTTGATGTTGAGACGGTTATCGGATAGGTTTGGGTTAAATTTAACTCTATCGGTTCCTGAACTTTAATTGTTAATGTTTCGTTTGGATTAACATAAAATCTGGAAACATGAGCATGTGGAGGATTTGAGATTTCTATTTTAATAAATTTTCCACTTATATTAAGCATTGTGGAATTTGAAATCATTAAATTATAATTTTTATTTATCTCAGGAATTTGAAAACCTTTAATGAATGTGAATGATTTGTTTTCTTTATTTTCTATAACATCATCAGAAGGGGTCAAAATCCTTTCATAATCTTCTCCGTAACTTCCTTTACCAAGAACTCCGCAGGAAAATGCTTCAATTTTTTCCGGATCGGAAAAATTACCTTCAACCTTATAATTTAATTTTTCTTCATCAAGAGAAAATGTAATTCTTACTTCGCTCGGGTCTTTTGACGGGTTTGAATATTTAATAATTATTTTATTATTTTCAACATTAATTTGCTTGTCATCACTGCCGTTAAACCATGTAGCATTGCTTCCATAAAGATAAATTACTCTTGCTTTTCCATCGTATTTTATTAATGCCTGCCAGGGACTAATTGTCAGGATTTTCTTGTCTTTATTGTATAAATATGCATACGGCTCCGGAAGTTCTTTGGCAAGGGTTAATTTTAAATTGCTCTTATCTGTTAAATTTAATTCAATCGGTTCCTGAACTTTAATTGTTAATGTTTCGTTTGGATTAACATAAAATCTGGAAACATGAGCATGTGGAGGATTTGAGATTTCTATTTTAATAAATTTTCCACTTATATTAAGCATTGTGGAATTTGAAATCATTAAATTATAATTTTTATTTATCTCAGGAATTTGAAAACCTTTAATGAATGTGAATGATTTGTTTTCTTTATTTTCTATAACATCATCAGAAGGGGTCAAAATCCTTTCATAATCTTCTCCGTAACTTCCTTTACCAAGAACTCCGCAGGAAAATGCTTCAATTTTTTCCGGATCGGAAAAATTACCTTCAACCTTATAATTTAATTTTTCTTCATCAAGAGAAAATGTAATTCTTACTTCGCTCGGGTCTTTTGACGGGTTTGAATATTTAATAATTATTTTATTATTTTCAACATTAATTTGCTTGTCATCACTGCCGTTAAACCATGTAGCATTGCTTCCATAAAGATAAATTACTCTTGCTTTTCCATCGTATTTTATTAATGCCTGCCAGGGACTAATTGTCAGGATTTTCTTGTCTTTATTGTATAAATATGCATACGGCTCCGGAAGTTCTTTGGCAAGGGTTAATTTTAAATTGCTCTTATCTGTTAAATTTAATTCAATCGGTTCCTGAACTTTAATTGTTAATGTTTCGTTTGGATTAACATAAAATCTGGAAACATGAGCATGTGGAGGATTTGAGATTTCTATTTTAATAAATTTTCCACTTATATTAAGCATTGTGGAATTTGAAATCATTAAATTATAATTTTTATTTATCTCAGGAATTTGAAAACCTTTAATGAATGTGAATGATTTGTTTTCTTTATTTTCTATAACATCATCAGAAGGGGTCAAAATCCTTTCATAATCTTCTCCGTAACTTCCTTTACCAAGAACTCCGCAGGAAAATGCTTCAATTTTTTCCGGATCGGAAAAATTACCTTCAACCTTATAATTTAATTTTTCTTCATCAAGAGAAAATGTAATTCTTACTTCGCTCGGGTCTTTTGACGGGTTTGAATATTTAATAATTATTTTATTATTTTCAACATTAATTTGCTTGTCATCACTGCCGTTAAACCATGTAGCATTGCTTCCATAAAGATAAATTACTCTTGCTTTTCCATCGTATTTTATTAATGCCTGCCAGGGACTAATTGTCAGGATTTTCTTGTCTTTATTGTATAAATATGCATACGGCTCCGGAAGTTCTTTGGCAAGGGTTAATTTTAAATTGCTCTTATCTGTTAAATTTAATTCAATCGGTTCCTGAACTTTAATTGTTAATGTTTCGTTTGGATTAACATAAAATCTGGAAACATGAGCATGTGGAGGATTTGAGATTTCTATTTTAATAAATTTTCCACTTATATTAAGCATTGTGGAATTTGAAATCATTAAATTATAATTTTTATTTATCTCAGGAATTTGAAAACCTTTAATGAATGTGAATGATTTGTTTTCTTTATTTTCTATAACATCATCAGAAGGGGTCAAAATCCTTTCATAATCTTCTCCGTAACTTCCTTTACCAAGAACTCCGCAGGAAAATGCTTCAATTTTTTCCGGATCGGAAAAATTACCTTCAACCTTATAATTTAATTTTTCTTCATCAAGAGAAAATGTAATTCTTACTTCGCTCGGGTCTTTTGACGGGTTTGAATATTTAATAATTATTTTATTATTTTCAACATTAATTTGCTTGTCATCACTGCCGTTAAACCATGTAGCATTGCTTCCATAAAGATAAATTACTCTTGCTTTTCCATCGTATTTTATTAATGCCTGCCAGGGACTAATTGTCAGGATTTTCTTGTCTTTATTGTATAAATATGCATACGGCTCCGGAAGTTCTTTGGCAAGGGTTAATTTTAAATTGCTCTTATCTGTTAAATTTAATTCAATCGGTTCCTGAACTTTAATTGTTAATGTTTCGTTTGGATTAACATAAAATCTGGAAACATGAGCATGTGGAGGATTTGAGATTTCTATTTTAATAAATTTTCCACTTATATTAAGCATTGTGGAATTTGAAATCATTAAATTATAATTTTTATTTATCTCAGGAATTTGAAAACCTTTAATGAATGTGAATGATTTGTTTTCTTTATTTTCTATAACATCATCAGAAGGGGTCAAAATCCTTTCATAATCTTCTCCGTAACTTCCTTTACCAAGAACTCCGCAGGAAAATGCTTCAATTTTTTCCGGATCGGAAAAATTACCTTCAACCTTATAATTTAATTTTTCTTCATCAAGAGAAAATGTAATTCTTACTTCGCTCGGGTCTTTTGACGGGTTTGAATATTTAATAATTATTTTATTATTTTCAACATTAATTTGCTTGTCATCACTGCCGTTAAACCATGTAGCATTGCTTCCATAAAGATAAATTACTCTTGCTTTTCCATCGTATTTTATTAATGCCTGCCAGGGACTAATTGTCAGGATTTTCTTGTCTTTATTGTATAAATATGCATACGGCTCCGGAAGTTCTTTGGCAAGGGTTAATTTTAAATTGCCCTGTTCAATAACTGGCGGAGCGTATGGATTTCCGTAAATTAACAATAATATAATGGTTATTGCCACAAAAAATACCGCTCCTGTTTTTGATAAATTTTTAGACATATTACAATTTATAAACTAAAATTGGAATTATAAATTAATCATTAGAGATTAAAAACAAAAATAAATTAAAATGACAATAATTGAAAATTTTAGAAAAATTGTAAGAGGTCTTTATGCTGATAATTTGTATAAAAATTCATTTTATCTGATGCTTTCCAATATTGTTAATGGATTGCTTGGTTTTATATTTTTAATGGTAGCAACTCGTCTTTATTCAGCGTCTGATATTGGAATATATTCTGCAATGTTTTCTGCAATAAGTTTGATAATTTTGTTTTCTATGACTGGTGGATTTGGTAATGCACTAATAAAACTTGTTCCTTCTGCATCTTCTTTAGATAAAAATAAACTGGTATTTTCCTTTCTCATGATAAGTTGTTTTATAGTATTGCTCATGTCATTTATTTTTGTATTTTTTATAGAGATTTTTTCTTCAAAATTAATTTTCTTAAAAGAAAATTTGTTTTATGGATTTATTTTTATTTTGTTTGCAATTTTTTCTACGATAGTTGCACTTTTTAATGGAATATTCATGGCATTCAGAAAGACAAAATACATCCTTGTAGAACAGATAGTAACAAATATCGGAAAAATTATTCTATTGCCTTTATTTGTTTCTTTTTTGTATATAGGAATTTTTTATTCCACAGGAATTGGAACATTGCTGGGTGTTTTTATTTCTTTATTTCTTTTATACAAAGCAAGATTAATAATTTTTAAATTGAATATAAGTTTTGACATTATAAAGAAAAATTTTAACTATATTCTCACAAATTATTTTTCATCAATTGCTTCAGGGCTTTTCGGTTTGCTGCTCCCGATACTTATTCTTAACATTCTCTCTGCAGAAATGACAGCATATTTTTTTCTTGTATGGGTAATATTTACACTAATTAGGACATTTCTTATGTCAACAATAATGTCTTTTTTTATAGAGGGTTCTTATAATATGAACGAAATAAAAAAAAACAGGAATAAAGGACTAAAATCTTCATTAATAATTGCTACAATTAGTATTATTGGCGTATTTTTGTTTGGAAAATTTGTTCTTTCTTTATTTGGAGAAACATATTTAAACTCATTAGATTTGTGGTATATCTTTACAATTTCTATTTACTTTTTTGTGATAAATAGGATATATTTAGTTGAGTTGCTTATAAAAAAGAAAATGAAGGAAACGATAATCTTTAATTTTCTGATAACAATACCTGCAATAATATCCGGAACTTTACTTATGTTTTATTTTGGATTAATTGGTGTTGGGTATGGGTGGTTGATTGGTCAAGCAATTGGTATCATCTGGATTCTTGCTCGTCTAAAACTTTCTCATCAGATTAGTTCTGAATTTTAAATGGCACTCCCGGCTCCGGATTTACTCCGAAGATATAAATTTTATTTTCATCGTCTTTATATAGTACGGTGAAAAAAGCGGAATCGTAAAATTTTTTCAAGTTAAGTTCTAAATTTTTTTCGGGGTATAATCGTTTATACGCGTTTTCTGTCCGTGGAGCAATAATAATAATTGCGCCCGTTAGATTATAGTCGCATTTTTGTGTTTGTGGTGAATTCATATACCAATAACATGTAAAAGTTTTGTTTGTAAGTAAAAAATTTAGTTGTTCATACGCTTTCTGGGAATCATTTGTGAATAATATTTCTGCAATAGATAAGTCAACATACTGCTTATAAGTTACGCCCCCACCAAATACATCTTTTTGAGAGATTCCACTAGCAAGGGATCTAGTAAGTGAGTCAGTTATTATAATGGCATCCCGGTTTTTAGTAACTTCACCAAGCCACCTATATGTATCATACTCCTTTTCAGTATAAAATGTAAAATGAGGATTTGATGGTGAAACAATTTTATTTATATACGACATGTATGGGTTAATTGCCACAATAACTACAATTACTATTATCAAAGTAATAAAGAGGGGCTGTGCAAGTTTTGATTTATAAGTTTTTCTTATCATATTTGATAGTTGAATTATACCAAGAGATACAAAGTATACGAAAAATGGAACAACAAATGGAAACACTCGCTCCATAAATTTTACTGGCAAAAAAGATATGAAAAATATAAAAAATACTATGAATATTAAAGAAAGATGCAAATACTTTTGTCTATCAAAAAACAATGCGTATGTCATACCAATACAAAGGAATAGAAAAAGAGGAGATATCACTGAAGAAGTAATAGTGGAATGTATAAAATGTATGTACCCCCTAACAGGCAGATTTTCATCGCTACCGCCATATCGCATTCCTATGGTCTGAAATTGTAGAATATCGAAAAATTGTAAGAGGAAGAATAATAGTACAAATAACATCCACAAATAAATAATCAAAAAGGATTTGAATTTTGATTTTTGTGCGAACCATATACTAAAACACCATAACAGAATGATCATTATTGCCAATAAACCCATTGGTTTATGAAAATAAAAAAGAGTTAGACATACAACAGTTAATATGAATGCCTCCGTTTTATTTGTATCTGTGGTTACTTTTTTCAGGATAAAAATGTATATAAGTATTGATGTAAGAATTACAATGGAATAGATATCGTATATCTGCTTTATCCAGTGGTCTATCACAAAAAGAAACAGAATATATGCCAGAGGCAGAGTTAATAAGATAACCAGGTCTTTACTTTTGAACATAAATATTTTTTTATTTGCAATCAAAGTTTTGTGTATGAGATATAAGAAAAAAGGGAATAAAATGTCTACCATTATCTTTGGAGTAAAGTAATAATGTATGGAAAGTGGCATATATTGTGGGACAATCATCATGAACCACACGCCAATAAACGATCCCAACAAAGCGATTTTATTATCTTTTGATATTTGATAAATAAACAAATAAATTCCAACTGCACATGCAGGATATGTAAGAAATCTGGCAGTCCAGAAAAAAGACATCGTTTCTAAATGCGCATTAAAAATAACAGTAAGAACAGAGATAAAGAGATGAAATGTTGGGAAATAAGAACTATCAAGGAAAAAGTGCCCATGATTGATAATTACCCCAGAGGAAAAGCTGTGGTGAAAACAATCTATCCCATAAATAAATGGAAATGGTGAAAAATGAGAAATAAATATCGCAGGAATAATCCCAATTAAAAAAGATAACAATAAGGGAAAAATACGATTAAAAGTATAACCCTTATTTTTGTGAGTTATTTTTTTATTGCACAATCTATTTTTAGAGGTGTCTTTAATTACCCCCCACATAGATAAAATTCCAAGAAATCCCACATAAGAATAAATATTAAACATATTTATACTTTCTAAAAACATCGCTAACAAAGTTATAACTATTGTCCCTATACACCAATATATAATAAATCTTGAAATTTTATTCGTCTCATCATCAATCCTTAAGAAATATTTTATGGCATAAAATGAAGCGTTACCTATCATGTATGGGATTATTAGAAAGACCGGTAGTGCCAAAAATCCTTTAACAATTTCTGGAATTGGTAAGATATGGCATAAAACTCCTACTACTACAACATACACCAACCCTATTAAACTTAATGAAATTCTCATATTATTTATTGGATTTATTTCTATTTATTGCTATTGCTCCTTTTGCCAATTCAGGAATTGGTAAAATATTACATACTATTGTTCCTATTAATACATAAAGTATTAAAATTTGATTCCAAGTAAACTTAGTGTAAATATTCATATTGAGCATGTTGTTTAATAACTTTAAATTTTATTCAAATTCTATGGTTTTCACTCCTGTTTTGAGCAAATGTATATATTCTCATTTTTTAGTAACCTATATTTATGAATAAAAGATTCACCAAATTCTTTTGTAGAATAAACTTCAACAGAAAACCCGACACTTTCAAGTCTATCTTTGTAATCTTTAGCATAAATTCTGACATAGTCATTCTGACCAAATAAAATTTCTCTTTTTTCAGGTGTTACAACTGTTGGGTCTTCATAAGTTTTATTAAGTAATAAAGATATGGGAACCTGTAAAATTGCCCCTCCCCCCGATTTCAACACCCGGTATAATTCCGACATGGCGTTCTTATCGTCTGGTATGTGTTCTAAAACATGATTGTAAATAATAAAATCAAATGAGTTGTCGCCATATCCAATATTTGTAATGTCCATTTTGACCATTGCTAAAAGGGAATCAATATCTGCACTGATATAATTTATATTCGGACAACTCTTAAGAACTTTTTGTAAATTCATTTCCGGTGCAACATGCAATACTTTGAGAGTTTCATGAAAAAAATTGGTCTTGTGTTTGAGATATAAATATATAAGGCGTTCCCTATCGGTTGAATTACAACAAGGACATATTGCATTTAATCTATAACCTACACCCACAATATGCTTCTCTCTCAATACCGGAAGGTCTAATCCTGCCGGTAAAAATTTTCTAAAGTGCCCTCCACAAAATGGACATTTAAATTTACTGCCGACATATAGTGGAAACAAAAATAGATATCTGCATTTGGTATACATTTCCATAAATTGAGGGTAATACTTCTTTGGAATTATTCCAGTAATTAATGATTTAATTTTTTGCATCATATTATTGTATTATTTTTTAGGTTATATTAAAATTCGTATCGGTTATGTAGCATATGAAAGTAGGCCACTTATATTCTTGTAAATTATTAATTAA
>JAGWDQ010000133.1 GCA_018260615.1 Candidatus Altarchaeum sp. | reverse complement strand
TAGGCAACAACAACACATTAGGCAACAACAACACATTAGGCAACAACAACACATTAGGCAACAACAACACTATAGGTGATAATGTGCAAGTTGGAGACAATGTAACGATTGGCAATAATACTGTTATAGGTAATAACTCTACAATAGTGTCTGGTTCTACTATATTAAACTCCACAATTCCGCCGGGCACAATACTAAATGGAACAATTATAAACGGCGTCTTAACTAATGGAACTGTAAGTATAATAATTGGAAATTTCACATCACCATTTGATTATCAAATTATCAACGGCACACCTTATATAAATGGCATCAAGACAGATATGTCTACTTTAACGATTGACTACACAGCAGATGTGGGAATTTATAAATATGCATTTGGATGCCAAAATGTTTCAACGCCAAATGTAGGTAGAAATATTACTTATTATATTTATTATTACAACCGGGGGGCATTTCCCGCAAGCAATGTGACTATTATTGACTATTTGCCGCATAATGTAGAATACAAGGAAAATTCTGCAAATGGAACATATAATAATACAACGCACACCGTTACATGGTACATTGGCGATTTAATGCCTGTGGATTCGTGGAGAAATGATGTATCAACATGGAGATTAATTACTTTAACTGTATTTGTAAATATGCCTGCAAATAATACTATCTGTAATAATATATCTATTATGACTTCAACATTAGAGACGGACTATGCTAACAATAACTACACGGAATGTTTTGATGCAAATGCACCCTTTGATCCAAACATAAAGTATGGACCAAAAACAGTAAAGATCGGAGAGTATTTAAATTACCTGATTCTTTACTACAATGAGGGTAACAGTTCAACGACAGATGTTTGGGTTATTGACGAATATTTAGATGACTATTTGAATGAAATTACACTGCAAATAGATAATAATGGAACCTATAATGCATCAAATAGAAAAATCACCTGGAAATTAAATAAAACATTAATGCCGGGTGAAACAGGTAGTATTGCATTTAGGGTTAAAGTAAGAGAAGACGCACCTGCTGGAGCGCAGATTAAAAATAACGCAACAATCATTTTCTGGGCAAACGTATTTAATTTTTCAAACTCAACTAACACTATAATTACGACAATCGGATGCAGAAGTGACAGTGATTGTTCGCAACCTTATGGAAAATGTAATAAGTCATCATTAATGTGTTATAATTGCACAATGAATGTAAACATCACAGGAAAGGTATTTAATGATGCAAACAATAATAGTATTTTTGATGAGAGTAACGAAAAGGGAATTCCAAATGTAGAAGTTCAACTTTCATATACGAACGGCACGATAGTAAGTACAACAAGAACTGATAATAATGGAGATTATAAATTTGATTTAACGATTCCCTGCCAGAATATAACCTATATTATAAATGTAAATAAAGCAACACTGCCACAAGGGGCAAGTGCACCATCACCGTCTGTTAATATCAATATAAATCAATCGCAAACCGTTGTTAATACTCCTTTTGGTGTCAGATTACCTCCTCAAGAAATTAATAAAAATGTACCTGTATCAGGTGCCTCATGTGATAAATGTAAGGCACAACCATATCCGGCAATTTCTACAGGCGGTGGAGGTGGTGGAACAACAACATCAACAGGACAGCAGCCAACAGGAACGACAGAACCGCAAAAAGAACTGGAAATAACTATTTTAGGAAAAACAAAGGCAAATAAAGAAAGCGAAATTTTAGTAACTGATAAAAATGGAAACCCTGTGGCAAATTCGGAAGTTGTAATCGGTGGGGAGAAATTTTATACGGATGCATCAGGTAAAATTACATATAAATTTAAGAATGCCGGGGAATTAGAAATTTTTGCGAGTGCGCAGGGATATAATTCAATAAGTAAAAGTATAAATGTTAGTAAAAGGAACTTAAATGTAACAGTTATAGGTAAAATGTGTCTTAATGATATGAGTGAGATAAAAATTGTAGATGCAGATACAAATGAGGGTCTTTCAGGGATTAATGTAACGATAAACGGCGTAAATTATACAACCGATAGTAAAGGTATAATATCGTATGTCTCAAATAATAAGGAAAATTTTGTAAGCATCGTTCCGGTAGGTAAATATTTGAATTATGCTTCTTTGACAACATCGTTATACGCATCCGAATGTATAGTTGCATGTACAGAATGGCACAATTTGACAGTAATAATAAATACCGAAAGATGTAAGAGTAAAGAAGGGTGTATTGTCGAAGACACGATTGAAATTTCAGTTGTAGATGAACATAAGGAATTGGTTCGTGCAAATGTATCTATATACTTTAATAAAAAGAAAATTTATGAAATTTACGATGATAAATTTGAATACAAATTAGAGAAAGAAGGAAAATATATAGTAAATGCGAGCAAGAACTGCTACTATAATGGAACAGCTACCATAAATGTAAAAGAAGCAAAACCGTTTGACTGGATGCCAATCTTACTATTAGGACTATTGCTGTTAATAATTTTGTTACTGCTTTTATTAAGGCGCAAAAAATATGTAGCGGACTACGAATTTATCAAAAAGGCATATGACGAAGGAAAATTAGAGTATATATCTGATAAATATAAGAAAGTGTATTTATCTCTTGGTACATATAGGAAGATAGAAGAAGAACCACAGTTATTTGAGGCAATTAAACATCTTAAGAACAAAGAGGTAGTAAAAGTTAAGGCGCTGGGCGATAAAGGAAAGAAAATATTTAACAAACGCGGAGATGAAGTGATTGCACTTTCTGAAGAGTTAAATGCAGTGTTGTTGACCGAAACCGAAGAAAGAATAAAGGCAGCAAAAGACAGGGATTTAAAATTTATAAATTTCGAACAGGCATATAAGAAAGAATAAGGTGGCATAAGAATAAGTAATATGAGGTGAACATCGTATAGTAAATTTTTTCTTTTTCTTATTTTTCTTTTTTCTAATTTCTTTTGTTTTCCTAATTTTTTTATATTTTTTTCAAACCTAATATATAATTTTC
>JAGWDQ010000132.1 GCA_018260615.1 Candidatus Altarchaeum sp. | reverse complement strand
ATACTGAAAATTCTTTGAGAATTTTCAATCTTTAAAAATCTGCTGATTTTTAAATACTCTGTGACTTTGTGGCTTTTAAAAATTTCACAAATTTTTAAATCTCCGAACGGCAGTGAGGTGATTTTCAAAACCCAAAGGTTTTGAAAATATCCGAACAACATTGAGGTTATTGTGTGAGCATTTTTTATTACCTATCTTTGAAAGATATTAGGTTTTTGAAATAATAAACTTTTTCTTTTCCGTGTCATGTCCCTTTATTCCATCCCTTCAAAAATTTAAATTTTGTTACCATGTCAAAATTTTAAATAAATTATAGGTAATTATGCCATATAAATTACAAAAGTTGCCATGTCATTTAATTTATTTATATTTCTAACATATAATATGGGACTAATTTTTCAGCCGTTAAAAAATTTGCGGGTGTCGTTAAAAATTTGCAAATACTAATTACACTTAACAATAAAAATTATGACTTTTTTCATACTTGTTTTGAAAATCTCCAAACGATTTCCGAGATTGTCTCGGAAATACACGAACGGAGTGAGCGTAAGCAAGGTGCAAACTTTTAATACTTTTAAAACTTAATTAAATAATGGGGATGGCAACAAAAAAAGGCATATTTTAGGTGCTTTTTTAGATAACTTTCAAAGATAGGTATTAGTTTTAAAAAATTATCTTTTTTCAACTCCAATCCGTGTTAATTTTTACTCAACCAATTCTGCAACTCTTTTAATCACTTTTCCTGAATCAAAGTAAACTTCAACCCCCAACTCATTTAGTTCAATTTCAGTTATTGGTTGTTCTCCAATTGGCATTAAATGCTTTGGAATAATGTAAGTGGATGGCCTCAACATTGTTCCTTTTCCACATGCTAAAATTACTGCTTTCATCTTTACAATTAGTTTATTAATCTCACAGTTTCAAACTTTTGAAACTTTTGAAACTTTTGAAACTTTATCTAATTTTGCACTGAGATATTCCTTAAATAACACATCCCGTAAGGTGTATTGTTTTTCGTATTTTTGAGGTTTGACTGATTTCAGTAGTTCATTGTCTATGAGCCGCTTTAGTGATGTTCTGGCAGATGCCCTTTTAATGCCAGAGTTTTCTGCCATTTCTAACACTTCGCCCCATCTCATTGGAACATCAGATTCATATAAAATTCTCAAAACATTTTTCTCATTCATACACAATTTATTAAACATATTGTCAAACATTCTTGCAGAGACATCGTTTATCGCAGAAATAAGTGATAATTTAAAATCATCTAAATTGACTATGTTGTTTCTGGCATGTTCAAAGGCATGGGATGCCAGCAACTGAATATAGAACGGGTTGCCTTCGCTTAAAGTGATTATCTGTTCCACAACATCATCTGAAAATGATATTGAAGTGTTTTCAAGTGGTTTTAACACTGCATCTCTTATTTCATCGGATGATAATGGGTTTAGAATTAAAGGTTCAAAAAATCTCGTTAAAGGAGAGTGTGCTTCCTGGAATCTTTCAAAGAGATCTAATGTACCTGAAACAACAAGCATAAATTTATAACCTTCATTTGCTGCCCATGTAAATACATTCCTGAGTATTTCAAGTGTTTGTTCTTTTTTTGTGATCAGCTGGATATCATCTATCATCACGGGTATTAACTGAGTATGTGAATTATTCCATATATTCTTCAAAGAATGACAAAATGCAGTTTGCGGCTCAAAAAAAGATGCCTGCTTCACTACCTGCACACCGGTCCCCATTACATTAATCCCCAGACTGGACACCGCACTTGAAAATTTCTTCCACTTGGAAGGAGGAACAACAAATGATGCAGAGTTTACAAACAACTCTACAAAATCCTTCGTATCCATTACCGAATAAAGCTGGACGGGTAAAACAGGGCAATTAATTCCTCTTGCAATTTCTTTGAATTTGAGCAGCAGAGAGGTCTTACCTGAACCCCATCCACTTACGATCGCCATGTGCTGAATAAAATCATCGTTCATACTTTTGTCTAACTTTTTCCTGAATATATCTATTTCCCTGTTCCTTCCCGCAAAGTATGGCGGAGATATTCCGCTGCCGGGTCTAAATGGATTTGTATTCGTCATATTCTATTTTGTGAATGTTTTATCTTATCAATTACTTTTTGAATAACATATTTCTTTTTCGCAATCCTGCCAGTATTTTTCATCTTACTAAAATTTCGGTTGCAATTTTATTTTTTTATTCTTTTTTGCCAGTTCAACATAAATTAATGCATTCTCTTTTATGTATTCAATCTCCTCTTTTGTTAATTCCCTAATAACCTTTGCAGGAATTCCATAAACAAGCGAATTTTCAGGAATAATCTTATTTTCGGTAATTATCGCTCCCGCTCCGATTATGCAGTTTTCCCTTATTTCAGCACCTTCCATTATTATCGCACCCATCCCGATTATGCAATTATCCGAAATTTTACACCCGTGAATTATCGCTCCGTGTCCAATGCTTACATAGTCACCGATAATTACATCGTTGTGTTCTGCATGAATGATACAGTTATCCTGAACATTTGAAAAATTTCCGACAATTATCTTCTGGCGGTCAGCACGCAGGACAGCATTATAAAACACGGATGAATTTTTGCTAATATTCACATCTCCGATAATTTTTGCTCCGTCCAAAATAACCGCTGTTTTATGAATTTTTGGTTGCATTGTGGTTGGTTTAAATTTTTTAAATTTTTCTAATGTTTACTTTTTTCTCTTTTAGGAGTGTTATTTTCAAAACGCAGTTTTCAAAACGGATTGTTTTGAAAATACACGATTCCAAAAATGAAATTTTTGAATACTGAAAATCTTTGAGATTTTCAATCTTATTTTTAAATCACCCCATTATCATTCAGAGATTTTAAAAACTCTGTTTTTAAAATCGCAGAGATTTAAAAATCTCCGAACGAAGTGAGGTGACAAAATGCGAAGCATTTTGTAAAGACACCAACAATTTTGAATGGAACGAAGTCCGCTCACTCTCGTTCGTGGATTTTTCATAGTACAGGAAAGTTCGTTTTATTATTCTCACACGGAGACACCGTCACCTCGCTCTTACGCTCACTCCGTTCGTGTATTTCAAACAAGTTTGAAATGCTCGGAGATTTTCAAAACTC
>JAGWDQ010000131.1 GCA_018260615.1 Candidatus Altarchaeum sp. | reverse complement strand
TTAGAATTTAGAAATTAAATTTGCACGATTCACGGAATAATCCCGACATAAAGGTTATTCAAACCGACCTTAAAGAATTGATGTTAAGATGTTATTTTAATACATTTCAATACCACACTGGTTCTATTCAAACAAAGGCGGGGTCTGGACTTCACATATGCATATATTCCAATTTCAATACCACACTGGTTCTATTCAAACGAATAGAAATAATACTGCGTGCTGTTGAACTTCTGAATTTCAATACCACACTGGTTCTATTCAAACAAAAATTGCAGACATCGTTGCTGATGAAAACAGTGATGTATTTCAATACCACACTGGTTCTATTCAAACCTTATGAATATACCATTTGCCAAACTTTGTTAATTTCAATACCACACTGGTTCTATTCAAACTATACATTATCTTTTTTTCTAATTCAATTATTTTTTATTTCAATACCACACTGGTTCTATTCAAACTTTATAAGAGTTTTTTTCAGTTGTTTCGCCAAATTCATTTCAATACCACACTGGTTCTATTCAAACGTATAAATTTTTTCGTTCGTTTCCTGATATAGATTTATTTCAATACCACACTGGTTCTATTCAAACTTTCTATTTGTTGTACATCTATATATTTGCTTTCTTCATTTCAATACCACACTGATTCTATTCAAACGAACACGTTAAACTGATAATTGAACACGAAATAACTTCATTTCAATACCACACTGGTTCTATTCAAACGCAAAATGATAAAAATATATGTGGCGGGTAAATATAGATTTCAATACCACACTGGTTCTATTCAAACCAAAGAACGAATTAAAATTTTCAACAAATTTGCTCATTATTTCAATACCACACTGGTTCTATTCAAACATAATAATTCATTTTTTTGTTTTTTGAGCTAATTTAAAGATTTCAATACCACACTGGTTCTATTCAAACTTGAAATAAAACGATTCTTCTATATCTGTTTTACACTCTATTTCAATACCACACTGGTTCTATTCAAACTTATTAATATTTGTAAGAATATCAACTCCCGTCTGAAATTTCAATACCACACTGGTTCTATTCAAACGTAATAAATGTAAATATCCTCAGTGCAATAACAAATTTCAATACCACACTGGTTCTATTCAAACTTTGGAAAATGTTTATGTTTTAATGAGTAATGGAACAACATTTCAATACCACACTGGTTCTATTCAAACCAGATTGGTGAAGCAGTTGACGGGCTTAATTCTTAATTTCAATACCACACTGGTTCTATTCAAACAAATGGTACATTTATGTTGATGATTTAGGAAAAGTGAAATTTCAATACCACACTGGTTCTATTCAAACGAGATTGAGAAAAACCTGAATTATTGAAAAAATTTGATTTCAATACCACACTGGTTCTATTCAAACCGGAAATGTGAAAGGTAAAGAAATTGAATGTTATCGTCATTTCAATACCACACTGGTTCTATTCAAACCTTTTAGAATTTCCGAAACTCACCCGTCCTGAACGGTTATTTCAATACCACACTGGTTCTATTCAAACTGCAAATGCTGATATGTTACTATCCATAACTCTTCATTTCAATACCACACTGGTTCTATTCAAACTTGAAAATTTTCTTATTTTATAATCACCTTCACAGTATTTCAATACCACACTGGTTCTATTCAAACATAAATTAGATTTCCATAACACCCCGTTACATAATTATTTCAATACCACACTGGTTCTATTCAAACGGTGCAGAATTTTTAGATACAATTTACAATAAAAGAAATTTCAATACCACACTGGTTCTATTCAAACTATAAGTATCCCAAAGTATTCCAAAGATTTAATGCTTATTTCAATACCACACTGGTTCTATTCAAACGGAGTAAATATTATGTGAAATATTGTTCTTAATTTCAATACCACACTGGTTCTATTCAAACCGTCTGAATGAGTTTCTCGCTGAAATTGTTCTGTCTCATTTCAATACCACACTGGTTCTATTCAAACGTTCCAAGTTCCTACAATATGAACCCAACCATCGCATTTCAATACCACACTGGTTCTATTCAAACGGAAGGCATATTATTTTAAAATTTTGAACCTTTAGATTATTTCAATACCACACTGGTTCTATTCAAACTAAATCTGGGCGGTGCTGACGAAATCACTATTTGCAAATTTCAATACCACACTGGTTCTATTCAAACTTGCAATACTTTTTTCTTTTACTTCATTGAAAACCTCATATTTCAATACCACACTGGTTCTATTCAAACGAGAGCAATTTTGAGTTTGTCCGTTTATACAATTACAAATTTCAATACCACACTGGTTCTATTCAAACTAATTACTGCCCACATAAGTTTTTTTGCATCAAATGAATTTCAATACCACACTGGTTCTATTCAAACTAAAAAACAAAAGCAGATTGATATCAGACCTTGTCACATTTCAATACCACACTGGTTCTATTCAAACTTGAAGACACATTCATGTTTCGACAGTGCAGCAAAATATTTCAATACCACACTGGTTCTATTCAAACGCAGCACCCTTGCAGCGTTCCATTTCCCTGTGTCCAATTTCAATACCACACTGGTTCTATTCAAACTTTTCAACTACGAAGAAATGAGGTAATTTCCTGTAATATTTCAATACCACACTGGTTCTATTCAAACGAAAAAAGTCGGCAGCGTGGATATGGTCCGCGTTGCATTTCAATACCACACTAGTTCTATTCAAACACGCTAACATGCTCTGTTGTGTACGACGAATATGAAGCATTTCAATACCACACTGGTTCTATTCAAACATGAAATTGTTAAGAGGTTTGAATTTTCACACTCATTTCAATACCACACTGGTTCTATTCAAACGTAAAAATGTGCCCAGATACACCACATAAGGACGAAACTAATTTCAATACCACACTGGTTCTATTCAAACCAACAAGAAAGAATATTTAATTTAATTACTACAAAAAATTTCAATACCACACTGGTTCTATTCAAACGATTAATTTATCCTGTAATTTATTATAATACAAAAAATTTCAATACCACACTGGTTCTATTCAAACTTCCTGTGTCGGATTGCTTATAAACTCTTTGTTTAATTATTTCAATACCACACTGGTTCTATTCAAACTCTTTTCTTGTTCGGTTTGTTGATAGTTATTTAATGCTTATTTCAATACCACACTGGTTCTATTCAAACACACACGTGGTTTTGTGTGAAAAACGACCCGACCCGAGATTTCAATACCACACTGGTTCTATTCAAACAATATTGTGAAAAATGTTATAATTTACAAATACAAAAAATTTCAATACCACACTGGTTCTATTCAAACAATAATGGAAACATACTCAGGATCCTGCAACGACAACATTTCAATACCACACTGGTTCTATTCAAACCACAAACAAGTTTCAGTATTTATTTCCTCTTTTGTTTCATTTCAATACCACACTGGTTCTATTCAAACCCACTAATTGCTCCAATTTCGTTGATGGCTTGCTGTTATTTCAATACCACACTGGTTCTATTCAAACTGCCTCAAATATTTGCTGGTCTCATCAAAATATCCCCATATTTCAATACCACACTGGTTCTATTCAAACAAATGAAAGAAAATTTAATAAAAATATGTATATTAAATTTCAATACCACACTGGTTCTATTCAAACGGGTTAAAGAGCAATTAGAAGGCATAAAAAACATATTTCAATACCACACTGGTTCTATTCAAACCGTCATCAATGATTATTCTCATTATCCCTGTATCCGCATTTCAATACCACACTGGTTCTATTCAAACACATTTACACGATACTTGAATTTAGACCTTCCTGTATTTCAATACCACACTGGTTCTATTCAAACCCAAGTGTAAGAAGTGAATAAAACCAAGTTAAGTTTAAATTTCAATACCACACTGGTTCTATTCAAACGTTGCTTCTATTTTGGTAAGGGTTGGGACGGCTCTATTTCAATACCACACTGGTTCTATTCAAACATTTTTAACCGCACCCGCAATAGCACCTAAAACGATATTTCAATACCACACTGGTTCTATTCAAACGGTCTCAAACAAAAAGAAAGGGTTAATTGCGGTAATAGTATTTCAATACCACACTGGTTCTATTCAAACTTTAAGGCGTCGGAATTACTGCTTGGTTATTCCGAATTTCAATACCACACTGGTTCTATTCAAACCATATGATTTGATAGTTGGCGTGTGGAGTGCAAAAGATTTCAATACCACACTGGTTCTATTCAAACTTTATTAGTATGACTATGAACATATTATCTACCTTATATTTCAATACCACACTGGTTCTATTCAAACGAAATATTCAACACTTTTAAGGTATGCATGGGTTAATATTTCAATACCACACTGGTTCTATTCAAACACGATATATCGGAAAGAACGGCAAATCAAATGGCTCATCGATTTCAATACCACACTGGTTCTATTCAAACTTATACTGAACTCCCAAAATATACACAAATAATTCCTGATTTCAATACCACACTGGTTCTATTCAAACACAAGTGAGGGACTGGCATGGAATATGGCAAATCAGATTTCAATACCACACTGGTTCTATTCAAACTGCAAAATATAACGATAAAATATCGCCTTTTCAGAGATTTCAATACCACACTGGTTCTATTCAAACGATGTCGGCATATGCTTCACAGGCAAAATCTGGCTGATTTCAATACCACACTGGTTCTATTCAAACGAAAATACGATATTATCAGTGCTTGGGATTTCTCTTAATTTCAATACCACACTGGTTCTATTCAAACTATTTTCTAACTTTAACAAATCAAAATGAAAAATATAATTTCAATACCACACTGGTTCTATTCAAACAGCAAATAAAAAAGATAAATGATTTGCTTATTTCAGAATTTCAATACCACACTGGTTCTATTCAAACCCAACTGAATATAAGTTTATAATTGAAGCAATAAGATTTCAATACCACACTGGTTCTATTCAAACTTTCAGTTAATAAAGAATGGTTATCTAAAAATTATAATATTTCAATACCACACTGGTTCTATTCAAACAAATTTTATCCACATTTCAGCAGTAACAGCAGTTATATTTCAATACCACACTGGTTCTATTCAAACTGTAGATACAAAAATATTTGTAAATAAAACAATACAATTTCAATACCACACTGGTTCTATTCAAACAGCGATGTTGTAGGGGCGCCTCTTTTGCTCGCAACAGGATTTCAATACCACACTGGTTCTATTCAAACTTGCAGGCGTAAGTTTCCAAAATTTGTTTAAGGAGTGTAATTTCAATACCACACTGGTTCTATTCAAACACAAGTTCAACATATACTGCATCAACACAAGATAGTAAATTTCAATACCACACTGGTTCTATTCAAACAACATAATAAATAATACAATAACTTTAAATAATATTTAATTTCAATACCACACTGGTTCTATTCAAACAGATATACAGCAACAACATTTTCAGTTAATAAAGAAATTTCAATACCACACTGGTTCTATTCAAACGGACAACACGATGTATATCTTTGCGAAGGTAAAGAAATAATTTCAATACCACACTGGTTCTATTCAAACATTTAAGGCGGTAGTTATTTTTGAAGCGATGAATAATTTCAATACCACACTGGTTCTATTCAAACAGGAGGTTTTTACTTCTTACACTCTTTTTTGTTCAAAAATTTCAATACCACACTGGTTCTATTCAAACGCAGGAACAATTAGCGGAACAAATTAAATTAGATTTATTTCAATACCACACTGGTTCTATTCAAACAGCATATTTGCATTTGGACTTTGACGGTGAAGGAGATAATTTCAATACCACACTGGTTCTATTCAAACGCCTGACTTAAACAACAACGGAATTATTGATAACGATTTCAATACCACACTGGTTCTATTCAAACTTTTGATTATTTAAATCAACGGAATAATTCATCATTCCATTTCAATACCACACTGGTTCTATTCAAACAACAAATCACCACTTACAACAACATAAAAAAAGACAGATTTCAATACCACACTGGTTCTATTCAAACTTATAGAATGCAGGGGGAAAAGGTTAAGTCAGCATATTATTTCAATACCACACTGGTTCTATTCAAACCAAAAAGAAAATTCAGGATGCAATAAATATGGCTGGATTTCAATACCACACTGGTTCTATTCAAACTATAAATATAAAATGCAAAGATATAAAGAAAATATTTCAGATTTCAATACCACACTGGTTCTATTCAAACAAATATAAAATGCAAAGATATAAAGAAAATATTTCAGCATTTCAATACCACACTGGTTCTATTCAAACCAAAATGTTAACATATTGAAAAAAAGTATCAAAAGTTATTTCAATACCACACTGGTTCTATTCAAACGCAAATACTGAAAAAATTACAACAAAAAACAGATTTAAATTTCAATACCACACTGGTTCTATTCAAACTTTGTTATCAATCTTGCAACATAATGTCTTTGTTGCCCATTTCAATACCACACTGGTTCTATTCAAACTTAGATGTATAATTGGAATGAAGGAACAATTTATATTTCAATACCACACTGGTTCTATTCAAACAAGTGACAACCTCAAGGACGTATTCTCATAATGAGATTTCAATACCACACTGGTTCTATTCAAACTTGAATTTTTAAGAAATGAGAGTGATTTTGAAATAAATTTCAATACCACACTGGTTCTATTCAAACCATCTACATATAAAGAACAACTATCTACAGTATTGAATTTCAATACCACACTGGTTCTATTCAAACTCGCCGATTGGTAATGGAACACCATACGGAATAATAATATTTCAATACCACACTGGTTCTATTCAAACAAACTAAAAATTTAATATGGAAACAAAAAAATATATATTTCAATACCACACTGGTTCTATTCAAACTGTTTGTTTTTTTTTAATTATTATTAATTTGTTTTTATTTCAATACCACACTGGTTCTATTCAAACAATATTTCCCCACAGTTGTTCTGGTCGTATTCCGTGATTTCAATACCACACTGGTTCTATTCAAACGTACCTGCTACTGCTGCGACTACGCATAAAACATTTCAATACCACACTGGTTCTATTCAAACTTCTGTCGAAAATAACGACCTCAATGTGTGTGGATATTTCAATACCACACTGGTTCTATTCAAACGATGGAGAAATTCAACCTATAAATATAATTAATTATATTTCAATACCACACTGGTTCTATTCAAACTGTCATTTGCTTTCTGATATTTCTCGAATTCTTTGTCATTTCAATACCACACTGGTTCTATTCAAACCCGCAAAATATGCGTAAAATTATTAAAAATAATTAAGATTTTGATCCTAAAAATTAAACACAATCATAAAATTTTCGCCAACCTTGCTTTTGGAAAAGCATTACTGAAGGTTGAAAAATTTTTAAAGGCAAACCAAAATTTTAATTTACTTATAAATTTTCGCCAACACCTTTATAATATATTTGTAACCTCTCTTTTTTCAATCCCCATAACCTCTTTGTTAAGCCATTTCTTACTTTCTACCCTATAAATTAAAATACAGTCATATTCTTCATCTATAATTTTTCCAATGCCAATTTTTATCGCCCTTAATTGTCCTTCTGTAATCTCACCTTCAAAGACCGAATTCTGAACCCAGTTTAAATATCTTCTCAAAAACTGACAGACCTTGCTGACCCTTTCCTGTGCAACATCATAGACAATTATTGCGTACATTTCCAGATTTTATATTTACTTATTTTAATTTGACCTTGCTCCTTTTTAACAATTCCGTAATTTCGTTCATCTCATCCGATTTTTACTCCTTCCTTTTTTATGATTGATATGAAATAAGTATTTTTCAATCTTTCAATATCCTGAACAGAAAGAACCTTTACGGAAATATATTCCCTATATTTTGAAATAAATTTAACAACATCATCCATTACTTTATGAAGCAATTTAAATCTGTCGCCTTCGCACGCTATGAGTATGTCTATATCCGAACTTTCCGTATCTGTTTTCCTTGCAGCAGAACCGAATAATATAATATCCCTGATTTCAGGGTATTTTAAAGATTCTGCAAATTCCTTTGCGATTTCAAGTTTTGATTTCATTTTTATAATGCTTTAGCATGATATCTTGCGTAGATTAGTGTTCTTTCAATAAGGTCTTTTGCGAGTAACATGTTATTCCTATTATTTCCCAATTAATATTTAAAAGTATTAAAATTTAATAAAATAAATTTAATAAAATCACTATCCATAATTACTTTACTTTATTTCACCACCACATCTTCAACCCCTTATACTCCTTTTCCCCAATCAAATGCTTTTCTAATTTATAAAGTTCCAGCCGTATCAATGTCTGATATGATACTTTTCTTCCGAGTTCTTTATGTTCTATCGTTGTCTTCAGTTTCTCATCGTATTCTTTTGTAAAAATTTTCTTCCCGTTATCGTTTAAAAGACAGCAATTCAATTCCTGCTCAAAGTCATCTTCTTTGAGCATCTGATTGTTGATGAGTTTAAATATCACCCTGTCGGTAATTACCGGCTTAAAAATTTCACTTATATCCAAACTTAACGAAAATCTTCTTTCGGAGGGTTCATGCAGATAACTGAGCACGGGATTTAACTGTGTGTGATAAATTTCGCTGAGCACAGTCGCATACATATAAGAATTTCCAAAAGAAATCAGCGCATTTATCATATTGTCAGGAGGTCTTCTGACCCTCTTCTCAAATTCAAACCCCGTTCTTAAAATTTTATTGAATGTTTTATAATATGTCTCCCTGATTCTTCCTTCTACTGACATAAGCTGCGGGATATTATTCGTACCGGAAATTTCTTCGGATTCCTTTCTGATTTTTTCAATCTCTTCATTAACATCTTTTGCGTTACTTTGATAGTGAATGAGATTTTTCAGAATGTTATGACTTGCCGTACTGATTATTTCTCTGGCAATGTTCATACGCTTTTCATTATTTGTGTAATGCTCAACCTGTTTCACTATCAAAAATCCGGAATTCAGATATTCTCGCGGATAATATGTCCCCGAGTAATAACCATAATAATTGAAAAAATGCATGGGGATGTTGTTTTGTGAGAGAAAAATTAACAGTTTGCTGTTAATGTCAAGTTCACCCATAACGAAAATTGATGAAATGTTGTTTACAGGAAGGGGAATTCTTCCTTCTTCGTTTTCAAAATAAATCGTGTTTTGTTCTCTTTTCAGTCGTCCGCTTTTCATCAGGTAATAGTTTTGTTTCATTTTAAATTAATTTTTAGCAAAAACAAAAATCGTAATAACTGCATTTGTTGCAGATTTTTTTCTTCTCTAAAAGAGGAGGGTCTTTAAGGGCAAGCAGTTCTTTAATTTTGTTTAAAATTTCTGAAATTTCTTCCTCGTTTTCTTTTGTAAGAGAAATTTCTTCCCGTTTCCGCAATAAAGGATATGTTATTGTTCCTTTTGCATTTATTCCCAAATTTTTCAGATAATAAAGATAATAGAGTATCTGATAAAAATGTGCTTTTTCAATCTTCTTTGATTTTTTAACTTCGCAAATTACTAATCCCGAGCCCTTCTCCATAAAGTCAATCTTTATATTTCCAATCTGAATTTCCTTTTCCTTTCTTTCGTAGGAATTCTCGTGAATGAGTTTTCCTTCATAGACCAGATCGCTTGTGTGTTCCATTTCTATGTTTTTTGTAAAAAGCCATAATTTACGCGGACAGACAATGTAATAATTTATCTGGGTTCCTGTGAAATAAAGGTTGGATGGGAGCATTTTAAAATAATAATAAAAATATCCGCAGAGGGATAAATAAAACCTCACAATCGCTGAATTTCTCTTTTTTCAGAATGTCTTTTGTTACGACAATCCCGCGTTTAACGCCAAAATTTTCCATAAACTCAAGAAGGCCGTTAATTCTCTTCGGGTCATCACTGTATTTTACTTCTATTGGCATTATGTTTTCGTAGGTCTTTACTATAAAATCACATTCGTATTTGTTGTCCCAGTAGTAAATTTTATCGTAACTTAATATCAGATGTTTGAAAACAACATTTTCAACAGCTTCGCCTTCATCTCTTTCGGTTATTATTGCATTCCTTAATCCGATGTCTGCACAGTAAATTTTCTTTGCTTTTCTTATTGTGCTTTTAAGAGCGGTTGAATAATAGTTTACCTCATAGTAAAGAAAGGTCTTCAAAAACATGCTGAAGTATTCTATAATAGTGTCTGTGCTTACGCCAAGCACCTTTGAAAGGGATGTAAAGCTAAATTTTTTGCCGATGTGCTTGAACATATAAACACCAAAATTCTCCAGCAACTCGGCATCCCTTATTTTAAAGACCCGTATAATATCTCTGTACACGATATCCCTGAAGTACTGCTTCAATATAATCCTTCTTTTTTCATCTTCCAGAAAAACTACATTCGGAAAACCCCCTGTTTCAAGGTATCTTTTTAGTAAGATATTGAGCTCGTTTTTTTCTGCTGCAAACTCAATGTTTTTTTCTATATCTTCAAGAGATACATCAAACAGACCATTTTGAAATTTAATTTTAATATTGTTGAATTCAAGAAATTCCCCGAATGAAAGGGTCTGAATCATAAAATCAATCTGCCTTCCCGAAAGTTTCTCAACAGAGTCCTTATCAATGAGCGTGGATGATGAGCCCGAAACGATAAATTTCACATTTTTGAAATTATCATAATATGTTTTAAGCCATCCGGGCCATGTGTCAATGTACTGGATTTCATCAAATAAAAAATAAATCCTGTCTTTCTCTATATTTTTTTCGCATATTTCCTGATATTCATCAATAACCTGTTTTATGAGCTTGTTTTTATCGTAAAATGAAAACTCCTCATCATCCATCTGCACATAGCAGATATTTTTGGGGTCAACACCTTTTTTAAGCAGAAAATCAATTAACTGAAAAATAAGCGTGGTTTTCCCTGACCTTCGCACTCCGACAATCTTTATTATTTCCGGAGAGTCCATAAAGGAAAGTATCTGATTTAAATACCTGCTTCTCCTGATTCCTGTTTTTTCTTCGGATATATTCCCGGTATGCCACCATGGGTTGTATCTGATGATTATTTCTTTCATATTATAAATTTGTAGATTATAAACGATAAAATAATTAGATTTTGGAGATTATAAACGATGAAATTTAATTATAATTAAAAGAACAATTGCATAAAACAGTATAATCATAGGAGATCATATTATGTTGTCGTCTTCCTCATCAATAATTAATCCTAATTCAGAGGTGTATTTCGCATTTACAAAATAAGTTTTATTATCTCCATCCATTTCAATTCTATTTTCATTTTTCAACTTTTTAAACTGCCCTATACTTATTGAAGTAAAGTATCCTATTGCTTCTAAATAACGACCATTTTTAATTTCGTCTAAATATTCTAATTTGTATTGAAAAGGAACGACGTCGTATGATTTAAAAAGAGAATAAAAATCTTCTTCCTTTGTTTTTTCGTAAATAAAAGGAACAACTTCATTGTAAAATAACTTGAAATTTTCTTTTACTTTTTCAAAATCTTCTTTGTCTTTTCCAACATACCCCTCTTTGTAAATATCATCTACTATCTCTTGGATCATATCCTCTTCCAATAAATCAACTTCTTTAAGTTTTTCAATAGTTCTATTCACTAATTCTTTAGTATAAATGTATTTGTCTTTATCTGAACCCTCTGATAAGATATTTACAGGAGCAATGATCTGTTTCTCCCAACCTTTTCTGTTAACTCTTCCAAACCTCTGAATTAGAGCGTCTATTGGTGCAGGTTCGGTGTATAAAATATCATAATCAATATTCAAGGAAACTTCTATTGCCTGAGTTCCAACTAAAAGATTTACTTCGTTCAATCTTTTCTCTATTTTTTCTCTATCCCTTAACATGAATCGTCCATGTAAAAGAACACTATTCTTTTCAGTTTTTGATAATTCTTTAAAAACTTCTTGTGCTCTTGAAACTGTGTTGCAAACAACCAAAACCCTCTTACTTTTTAAATCTGATTTTATTTTATCCATATTGTCAATAATATTTCCATCCAATATTTTCACACGGTGCCTTGTAAATTCTTTTAATTCGTTTTTCTCTATGAAGATTTCATTATCAATTTCAAGGATTTCCCTGAATAGTTCTTTTATAAATTTAGGAAGTGTTGCAGACATGATAAACAAATTTACCTTATATTCATGTTTTAAAATCTTTAAACATTCAAGTATTAGAGATGTTGTATGTGCATCATAAGCATGGATTTCATCAAGAATAAAAAGTCCGTTTGCCATCTCTGAAAGTTGCATTTCAAACCAATACATCCCAAAAAATGCTTTTAGTATCTGGAAGGGGGTAAGTACTTTGTAAGGTCCATAAATCTTTTTTGTTAAATTTGTCATGTTTTTAGCCATGTTTTTAGC
The DNA here is from genome assembly GCA_018260615.1 of Candidatus Altarchaeum sp. Lineage (GTDB taxonomy): Archaea > Altiarchaeota > Altiarchaeia > Altiarchaeales > Altiarchaeaceae > Altiarchaeum. The sequence goes on along the minus strand of JAGWDQ010000131.1, from coordinate 9,944 downwards.
TACTGTATAATCCTCTTCCTCTAAAAATGCTTTATATAAAAAATAGTTTGCTTTTCCATGTTGAATTCCAACAAGTTCATCGTCTCCGAAGTATATGTTTAGCTTACCTTTCTCTTCTTTTAAAAAGTATTCGTATGTTTTACCACCAGTAATTTCTAAAGTCACATTCTTTTCTTTTTTGTCCAGTTTGATAGTAATTACGTTTTTCTCATTCATAACAGTTATTGTTTCATTATTGTCGCTTTTTTTGATTTCTGCATTTTCTACCCCTTCTGTTTTTAAAGCATCTTTTAAAAATTTTATGAATTCTGTATTGTTTTCAGGAATATCGTCCCATCTAAACAAATATTTTCTGAAGTCAGATTTCAGCCGTTCATACATCGCATTTATACTTGCAGTGTAAGGTAGCAAATAGAAAACCCTTCTTGATTTTTGAGTATTTTGGTTTTTATCTGTCCAAAAAAGAGATGCTTCGGTTTTTCCGCTTCCTGTCGGAGCAGTCAAAAAAGAATCTCCTTTGGTATTTAATGCTTTTATTTGTGTACTTCTCAAATCTTTGAATGAATAAATTTCACGCATATTCCTAACTGCATTTAGTATTTTATACTTATGAGCTGAGGCAAGATGGTCACATGCATTAAGAAAACCTTTTAAAAAGATCCCATACTTTCTATGCAATTCTGTTTTTTCACCATAATTTAATTGTCCCTCATATTTAATAACAATATCTTTATATACATCAACAATTTTCTGTGGAGAATTTAAAATTTTGAAATTCCTTAACTCATAACCTAAATACTTTTCACTAAACTCGGGGATTTTATCATAATATGTTTTTATTTCATCAAAATTAGCTTCAAGTTCTTTAAGTTTAGATTCATATCTCTTTTTTCCAATTTCTAATTGATCGGTAGTGGCATATTTTTCTTTTAAGTATTCTATATCTTTGTGGTGTGTTATTATGGCAAGTCCAATAGCTTCTTTATAAAGTTCATCATAATTTAGAGAAGATATAAAACCAGCAGATAAAATCTCATGGCGATAATTCCATTTATTTCCATTAAAAACATTTTGAAATCCGGATGCTCCCTTCCCAAAGTCATGAAAAAATACGGCATAAAAAAGATGCTCCCAAAAGTCATTAACACTGCACAATTCAGGAACTTTCTCATAAGCGTTTTTTATACTTTTAAATACTTTTAAAGCATTTTCAGTATGTTCTAATATCGTTTCATCAGGTTTTGCTAATAATGTCATCTTTTTATTTCTCATGAAACCATACTCCCCATCCCTTTTCTTCATCGTATGGACATTTAGCAGAATATTTAAAAAATTCCGTCATTAAGATATATGGTTTAACTCCAATTACCTTTCTTGGTATTGTATCTGTAAAATGAGTTGGTAAAGGGACAACATGGCCATGAGCACCAGCCAATTCCATTGGAAGTATTGTTTTTCCCACATTAATATTTTCTCTTTCAGATAATTTTATTTTTTTAATTTCCTTTACCATTGCAAGGTCCGTTGATCTTCCAAACAGCATGGAATAATATGGTTTCTTAAAATATTGTTCGTAACTTAAATCTTTGATATAAAGATGTAATTTAGGGTTGAATAGAAATTCTCTTTTTATAACATTTGATTTAGCATGCAAGTTTGGACTTAATTCATAAATTGTCTCTAAATCAACTGCTTTACTTTCACAATCAAAAACATATCCTACACATAAATCCTCGGGACCAACAAGTTCACCCTTTGCTGATGATATCAAACCGTAAATTGTACTCAAAGGCGGTGATGGAAGTGTTGGCTGGTATCCGCTAATAAAACTCGGGTATCTAAAAGAGGCAGTCCATCCTTCAATTAGAATCCTTAATACGTCCATATTTATTTTATGAATTTAGGTATTTCTTCAACGAAATCTTTTACAACCTCATTTATTGATTTGTAAATTATTTTCTTTTCTTTATTTTCGTATTCTTTAACTAATCCTTTGATTTTCTCATCTATTTCGTCCATAAAACCTTCCCGGCGTCCTATGTATATATTAGTTAATAGACAATCAGAGTAATCATTTATTACCTCTTTTAGTGCGTCAATGCTTATTGTTGTTTCTCTATTATCTTCCTTTGCAATATTCATGAAAATATGGTTTCCGCCATCTAAAACCGCTAAAACCAAAAACTTTGGTGAAACATCAGTCAGATGGGGTGTTTGCTTAGCACCGCCGCTAATATATGGGAGAACAGCAATAGCTTCTTTTGCTCTTTTTATTCTCACATCTTTTGGCATAACCCATCTATCGCCATCTTTTTCAGCACCTTTTTCTTTAGCAATCTCTTCCAATTTAGAGTACATGTTCTTATATCCTGTTTTTTCTTTTCCATAGAATATACCTACACGGTCTAAATCCAGAGAAAATATGCCTTTTAAAACTGTTGAATAAAATTCGTGTTCATAAGGTACTGGATTGCCTTCATGTCGAGCCATAACTCCAAAATCATTGGTTGGTATCTGGCTAATAACGGAGATTAAAGGGGAATTTTTTAGAGGTGATAATCTTGTAACGGTGCCTCCCTCTTCCGTTTTATCCTTTACATATTCCTTTTTATTCTTTTCCTCCGATTTTTTATCCTTTTTAAGTGCCCGCATATAACCAAAAATATCATCGTCAGCATATTCCACAGGGTTCGCGGCTGTAAAAGCAATTTTTTCTTTTCTTTCAATAGGGGATAATTTCCACTCAAATTTTGATTGTAGTGTATCTCTCCACCAGTATCTCACCGCCTGACCAGACACATAAGGATATGAATCCTTTCCTCTACGAATTAATTTGACTTTGACTATATTGTCCGTTCTTTCTCCCACATCACTTCCAGCATTATTCAACGCCGAATGAGGCGCATCCACCAGCATAAAGCCGATTACATTTTTTGCCATTTTCTTTATTTTGTTTTTTAAATTTATTAATTTTTATCATCACTTATTTCTTCCTCAACTTCATTTTCAGGTAATTCTTTGTTTTTCAACCAATCATGTAAATCTTCATATATTCTGAATAAAAGCAAATCTTGTGTTTCCCTCCAGCTAAGATATCCGTCCGGAAACAAATATTCTACATATTCCTCCAACGAAAACATTGGTTTATCTGCATTGTTAATTCTATCTTTAATAATTTTCCTTAGAATATTTCTAAAACTGCCATAATTTTTTACCCTTTCTAAATCACTCAATCTTTTTGTATTGTCCGTTGACTTTATATATTCAGACAATTCATCTCCCACCCTTTTAAGGGTTTCCAATCGTTTTGGATCCATTTTTTTTACTTCTTTTAAATAAAATATAAATAAGTTCCAGTCACCAATTATTTCTCTATTTTTTCTATTAAGGAAATACCCTATTATTGATTTATTTTTTAATAAATTATTATAAACTAAGTTAGTTTTATTCTTATACTCATCTTCTTCTTTTACTTTATCCCAATCGACTTTCTTGTACCCTTTTTTAACAATTTTTTTCCAATCGTCATACCTCTCATGTTGTTTTACATAAGCCAAAAACATAAAAATAGGTGTTGGGACATGATACGTATCAATATCAGGTCCTTGATTATAATTTGTAAAATGATATAGGTTTATTGAAGGATTTTCATTAAGCCAGTTTTCATCATACTCTCTTATCATAGACTCAATTATATTGAAAAGAGCATTTATTGGGTTTGTGAAATATTCATTAAAACATCCGGTATATCCTTTCATAAGAGTTTGTCTTCTCACATCTTTAATTGCTTTCTTGGACCAATAACGCATAATTTTATCTGAATTTGAATGAACTAACAGCAATTTACCACATCGATATAAAACCAAAGGTGAAAACTGGACAGCAAATGTGCACGCGGGACAATAATCTCCACCAGATTGCCCAGAAGGAAAGAAATTTATCATAGTACCTGAACCAATTAATGGAATATCTGTTTTTGTCCTAATTTCTTTAACATCTCTATGGCCGCAACTAATACAATTTCCAGTTGCTTCAGCGGGCATTTTGTTTATATATCCAATTAGTCCATTCAGATAATTAGAATATCTCGTTTTCTTGTCTTTTACAGAAGGATTTGTAATTGGGTTGTTTGGAAAAATTGAAAAAAGAGATTTCGCCCATTTTTCAGTTAAATAAAGTTGAACTATGTCTCCAGTTATCTTTTTTAAATCCTCTTTATCTAATTCCTCTGGTTTTGTCTTACCAACCCATCCACATATAGCCCAGATTCCAGCATCTACAAAAGGATCACCTGTAAATTTATAAATAATATTTTCCATATCTCTTTTATAGTTTAATTAAGATTGTCATTAAATTTACTTTTCATACATTCAATTAAATTTTCTTAATATAATTATGATTGTATAATTATAAATTTATTTCTTAACCTTATATCTTACATTCCACACATCACCCTCAAAAACGATAAAATTTACAAATTTTTGTTATAAATTTTGCGAAAAACAATCGGAAATTAAAAAATTTGATAGAATGTGCGGAATGTAGGTTAAATCTTTGTTTTATATTTATAATGTGCAATTGGCGTTTTAAATTTAAATTTTATCAAGGCATAAAATGAGGCATTTCTTTTATTGCCTCTATGCATTCTTTAAGTGATATTTCCGTAAAAATCTCAAACCACTGTTCTGTGTGTCTCATATATGACAGATTAAATTTGTTTTTATCCACATATTCAATTCTGGCAAATTTATCTTCAAAGAACAGAGATACTGCGTTAGGGCCCGGACATCTGTATTTTGCGATGAAATAGAAACAATTGAGGCGCCATTTTGTGTATATGTCAACAACATAGTTAAAATCATTATCTTTTGGCGGCGGTTTAATGTATTGCGGCTTTAAAAATGATTCAACAAATTCATTGCATATTTTTCCTACTTCCACCTTTGTCTGCTCCGGAACTTTTGGTTTTGGTTTTTTTGGAAATCCAAGCGTCCGCACTTTTCGTTTTATATTCATTTTACGATTGACAGCGAGTAAATTTTAAAATTAAAAATTTAAATATAAATACTTCATTTTTCCACATTCATAAATCCAAACCCCAGCGAATTCATTTCCCCGAATCCCGTATCCAATCCGAATTCAAGAATCCTTCTCTGCGAATCATTTAAATGATTGAAATTAAACTCCCACACAGATCCGAATACCTTATGCTCCATCCCGTTTTTTATAACATGGTTGACTGTTGGTTTTTTGAATATGAACTGCTCAAATATCGGAAATTCATTTATTCCTGTGTTATAGAATGCATTATATTTCTTAAATAAATTACTTTCAAGCTGTTTTATGAACGGTTCAAAAGAGTACTCCTTTTTCCAGTAAGTTGAATCGTATTCTTCTTCTATGCCGTATTTTTCATAGTTCTCTTTCGGTATTCTTATTACTATGGGTGTTCCCGTTATAATGGTGCATTTATTTTCCAGTTTTGGTTTTATTTTTTTTATCTCGCAAAGTTCAAGTTCGTATTCTCCTATGTGCAGTAATTTCTCTTTTCTCCCGCTTAATTTACCTGAAACCGCATCAATAAATTTCCCGCTCGGTGATGCGAGCATGAGATTCCTTTCGTCGCCTTTACCTGTTTTCATCGGAAAAATATTTGAGAAAGAGAAAAACTTATATCCCTCGCGATTATGAAGTTCGCCGTAATCTGTATCTTTTATTAAATCATATATAAAGCCCTGTAATTTGTGGTAATACTTCAAATCATACGCCTGCTCTTTCGCATTCCTTAATTTTATTAAAAGTCGCATTTTAGCAGTAAATAATTACTTTTCCATAATTAACCTCATTAACCTCACTTCGTTCGGATATTTTCAAAATCTCTCATATTTTCAAAATTCTCTAAAATTTCCCCTTCCAGAATTTCCCCTGCTTTAATAATTCTGCAACGGACAAATTTACCTGACATTTTATCATTATATTCATCACCCCTTATATGAATTTTTTTATATGCAAAATTTCTTCCTATAAGAACATTATCATCCTCTTCATCTGTCAAAATTTCCCCTTCCCAGTTAAGCCACTTTTTATTATTCTCCCCTGAAATTTCCCTGAAAATTTTGGAAATTAACGACGACCGTTCTTTTGCAATTTTCGTATCACATTTCCATTGCCTGTTTCTTATATTTTTTTCAGCCATCGTTCCCTTCCTGACATAAAATTTTGACACATTTAAAATGTCCGGTTTAATTTTCTTAATTAATTCAACGGTTGCTTTAAAATCATCTTCCGTTTCGGTTGGAAATCCGACAATGATGTCCGTTGAAATGCTCGCATCAATACTTTTAAATTTTTCAGCAACTTTGATAAAATCCCCAACACAATAATTTCTTTTCATATCGCTTAAAATTTTATTGCTTCCGCTCTGAACCGGAATATGAATAAACCTGTAAAATTTTTCATTTTTAAAGACCTCAATCAAATCATCCAAAAAATTTAAAGCAAAATTCGGATTGAGCATTCCGACCCTAACCTTAAATTTTCCTTCTATCCTGCAAATTTTTTTAAGCAAATTAGCGATGTTTGTGCCTGTGTCAAGTCCGTAGCATCCCGTATCCTGACTTGTCAGCCAGATTTCTTTCGCATTATTGTTTACTGCATTTTTTATTGTTTCGGTTATTTCCTCTTCCTTATACGAAGTTAAATTTTTCCGTGCCAGTTTTGTTGAGCAGTATGAACAATTTCCAAGACATCCTTCTGATATTGGAATTATAGAGATAAATTTATTAAACGAAAATTTCGGAATACAGAGTTTGTTTTTTTGTTTTTCAATCCGGACAAATTTTCTCCCTTCAATTGCCTCGTCAATTGCCTTGTCTATATCAGAAACATTTGTTCCGATGAACGAAAATTTAAATTTCCCGCAAATTTCAGGATATGCTGCAGGCAGACAACCGCTGACTATTACATTCGGATATTTTTCATTTTCTCTTTTATTCTCTATCTTTCTCATCAAATCCAGAATTTTGTTTTCCGTTGGCTGCTTGACTATACAGGTATTTATGATTAGAAAATTATTGCCTGAATTGAGATTTTCTTCATCAGGAGCAAAATTTTTTGCCTCGTCTACAAAATATTCCTCAATCTCACAGTGAAATTTTTCCCTGATTATTCCCGCAATACACTCACTGTCTGCCTTATTCATCGCACATCCGTAGGTTAAAATTTTAAATTTCATTTCTGTTGATTTAGGTCTAATTTTTATTACTAAACAATAATTATAACATTCTAATAATTACGATAAAATTTAAAAATGAAAATTGAAATTATCGCTAGAAAGGTAATTAAATGTTCCGTGTTTAAGGAAGGAGATAAATTTGTTATTGAAGGTGCGGAAGTAAATATGGCGGAAAGTGACAAAATTTGTGTTTACGCTTTGTCGTCATTTTTGCCCGTATTAACTGCTATTTCAAAAGGTGTTAAATTTGAGGATTTCGGAATTGGCAGCGGAGATACCGGAAAACTGAGATGCATAGAGACAGACGGAGGTGTTGAATTTGAGATAAAAATTATAAAGACAACAATATAAAAGACGATGAACATTAAAAGTAAATTAATGGAATTCGTGGTTGTGCATGACCTTATCCCTGTGCGATTAAGATGGATAAAAAGTGCGAGAGGAGTCGGCAGAATGTTCAATGATATTTTTTGTATGCTTGACAAAGACGGCAAGAAAAAATTGGGAAAAATACTGTATGATATGGGCGTAAATGATGCTGACGAATTTGTTAAGAAATTGAAAATAGAGAGAAATTTGCACGGATGTGCAATTGCATCAATTGCTGCGAACTCACTTTTCGGGATAAAAAGTTATATCGCAGAAGAAAACAACGATGAGATAATAATCCATGCGACAAAATGTTTGTGGAAAGATAAGAAGAATTGGACGCCTGAAGTGTGTGCCTCAATTGAGGAATATGATATTGGATTAGTAGAGGGAATAAACAAAAATGTCAAATATTGTTGCACCAAAAGGAGAAGTAAGGGAGATAAATTTTGCGAAGTGATATTGACGAAGCGATAAAAATTTCAATTGGATTGGAATACAATCAAAACATAGTTTTCAATTGGATTGGAATACAATTGAAAAATAAAGGAACAAAAATCTAATTAAATTTAAAATTAAATTTAAAATAATTTCACTTCGTTCAAATTTTAATAAATTAAAAATGGCAGAAAGAGCAAAGATAGAAAAATTTTACAGTTTGTGGATTTTGGAGCAGGAAAAATTAATCAACAGTTATGTTTATGATGGAACGGGAAACCTGAATCCCACGAGACATAAATTTTTCCATTATGTTCAACTTTTGGAGCGGTTTTTGAATGAGCAAATTGATGAAATAGAGAAAATCAATATTCTGTCAGGTATAAGGGGTGTGGGAAAGACAACACTTTTGGGACAACTTTACTTTGCTCCGAAATTTATTTCCAAATCACAGTAAAGCGATTTTCCGAAAATTTTTGAACAGGACTATCAAAAGTTGTATTTGGATGTCAGCCGTCTTTCCGCAGAAGGAATTGAACTTAATGAATTTTTCAGTTTTTATCAGGAAATAAATGATTTCCGTCTTGTAGACATGAAGAAAAAAATTATCCTTCTTTTGGATGAGATTCACTACGATGAAAAGTGGGGGCTGTTTCTGAAGGTTTTGTTTGATGCCACAAAAGGTCATAAAAATCTGTTCGTTATTGCTACCGGTTCGTCGGCTTTAAAACTAAAAATGAATCCCGACTTATCCAGACGCTCTCTTTCCGAAGAAATTGAGCCTTTAAAATTTAATGAGTTTTGTATCCTTAGGGGTTGCTCAAAAATAAAGTTGACTTTTTAACTAATTATTATATAACATTGTTAATTAATAATGAGTATGAAAATACTAATTATAGTCAAAATATCAACTTTTGATGCTTTAATTTAATGCGCACGAGTTCGGTATTAGTATCAAAGGTTAGCATTTTCACTATAATAATGAGTATTGAAACTAAAATTCAAGAAAACATTACATTAAAATTTTTAGATACTTTGGATGAAGATCAAACCCGATGGTTTGTTGCTATGGAGGCAATGCTTCTTGGTCATGGAGGTATCAAAAGATGATCAAATGAAAGAATTAAATCTTATCTTTCACGAGACAAATCCGGAATGGAATTATACAATTTTACCAAAATAACAAGAATAGAACAAACGCTAAAAAGTAAAAGTTATTTTTGAGCAACCCCTTAAAGGACTTCCCAATCCCGAAAGAAATTTATCCGATAATATCGCTGAAAGCGTATTATTCAGCAAAGATGCAGGGGAATTATATAAGACACTTAACGACTCATCCCTGGAGATTACCCGCTATTTTTTGAAACTGCCGCCAGGAACCGAAGAAGAATTTTTCTATTACGGCGGATTTCCGTTTGTTTTACAACTTAAAAACAAACGATCTTTGATTTATGAGCTGATTTCGGGAGTAATGGATAAACTCATTACAAAAGATATTTTAGAGATGAAAAAATTTAGTTCCGAAACAATTTCTAAAATTAAAGACCTCTTATATCTAATCGCAAGTTCTGATACAACAAATTTTGACAAGTTAGGCAAGGTTCTTAAACTTGATTATCGTTCGGTGCGGGGCATTGTTGATGCGCTGGTTCAGAGCGGTGTTTTGATTGAAGTAAAAAGTTACGGGCAGAAATTTACACAGATAAGAAAACCAATAAAGTTCCTCTTTGTTAGTCCATCGCTGAGGGCAGGTATTTTAAACGGCATTATCCCGCCGGGAATAAAAGGTAAATTTTTGGAGGATTACATTGCTTTAATATTCATAAATGATTTTAAGAGAAAAATTTCGTAACTTCTCAATAAGTTGTGGTAAATAAATTTTGTAACTGCTCATTTTATAAAA
>JAGWDQ010000130.1 GCA_018260615.1 Candidatus Altarchaeum sp. | reverse complement strand
GATGCCATTACAAATCTTCCGCCTGATGTTCCTAAAAACCGAATAAAATTTTTATCTTCCATTTGTATATCTTTGATAAACTACATTTAAAATCAATGAATATCAATTACTAAAAAAGAATTAAAAACAGAGAATAAAAAAGGTAATTGTTTAGATGATTAAAATGTAATTCCTAACACGGAGATACAGTCACCTCGCTCTTACGTTCACTTCGTTCGTGTATTTTAAATAAATTTAAAATGCTCGGAGATTTTCAAAATCTATTGATTTTGAAAAAGACACAAAGAACTATGAGAGATATACAGAAACCTGTGAGGTTTCAATCTTTAAAAATTTACGAAATTTTTAAATACTGAAAATTCTTTGAAGATTTTCAATCTTTTAAAATCTCTTGATTTTAAAATACCTTATGGCTTTGTGACTTTGTGGGAGGTTTTTTTAAAGGACTAATAAAGACAAAAATTAGACATAAAATTATTTTCTCTGTGCCTCTGTGGTGCTAAACAAATACTAAAAAAGAATTAGGAAATATGTTTCACCAACAGGGTTTTAAAAGGTCATAAATGTTTGGATGTTAAAATTTTAAAATTTAATCTTTTAATTGTAATTTTTTATAATTAACTACTAAAAAATGGTAAGAAAAAAGAAAAAGGAACCTTTAGAAAAACTTGCTCCCGGCGAGAGTCATATTATCTCAGGGGCAGAACCAATATTTGAAAAACTTGCTCCCGGCGAAATTTATATGATTTCAAAAGATAAAAATGGCTGTGTGGAAGTTGTCGAAAATGAAAACGGGAAACTGATAATCAGAATAGTATGTCCCGTTATGAAATAAGCGGTTAAGAAGGAGAAAGAATAAATAAAAAATCACCTCGCCTATGCTCGGATATTTTTTAAACTTTGTAAAACTTTAAAAAATGACAGAATATCTTTTTGATACGAATGTCTTATCCGTTTTGCTGTATGGCAACATCTCCATCCCGCAAAAATGGTCACAAATTTGGAATCGGATACGAAATAAACAATCACATTTGATACTAATTGCACCAGTTGTCAGTGAAATTTATTATAAAAATGTTCCAAAATTCGGGGAGAAAAAAGTAAAAGACAAAATTTTGTGGTTAAAATCCTTAAATCAGGAATTGCCTTCATTGGACTATGATGATGCTATAAAAGCAGGCGCAATCAAAATAAGGAATCCGAATAATCTTTCATTAGTTGATTGTTTTATATTGGCAGTTGCCGGGAGGAGAAATTCTCTCATTCTAACCACAGATACTTTAATCAGGGATGTAGCAAAGAATATGAAAGTAAATGTAAGTTATATTCCTTTTGAATGTCTGTCTAAAAATTCATAACCCATTTTTTAAATTTTCCATTGAGGTTGTCCAAATCATATTTTTTTTGTATTTAGTATCTGAAAATAGAAAAAGAAAATAAAAAACAGACAAATTATAAAAATTTAAAATGAATTCATACGATTTTAATCCCGGCGATTTTGTTCAAATTACGACAACGGATAAGGTTTTTGAGGGTCACCTAATGCCGGAATATGAACTTGAAAGCAGGGAATTTTTGTTCGTAAAACTGAAAAGCGGTTACAATGTTGGAATAAGAAAGGTTCAAATTTTAAATATAGAACTCATAAAAAGAAATGTGAAAAAAGAGATTGCTGGAAGTGAAGAAGAGTGTGATTTTGAAGATGCAGACGGAAAAATTTTAATATTGGCAACCGGAGGAACAATAGCAAGTAAAATTGATTATATTACAGGTGGGGTAAAGCCGGCATTTTCTGCAAACGACTTGTTAAGCACGGTTCCGGAAATTTCCGAAACAGGCGTGGAAATTTTGGGGAAGCAAATTTTAAATAAATTTTCCGAAAATTTAACTCCTGATGACTGGATTAAAATTGCCGGCGAGGTTTATAAATGCGTGGAGAAAGGAGCAAAAGGGATTGTAATTCCGCACGGAACCGACACGCTCCATTATTCATCGGCGATGTTGTCTTTCATGCTAAAAAATTTAAATGTTCCGGTTGTTTTTACAGGGGCACAGCGAAGCAGTGACAGGGGGAGCAGTGATGCTACATTAAATTTAATAAATTCAATATATTTTGCTTCGTTGGACCCGGAAAAATTTCACAATAAAGGTGTATTTGTTTTAATGCACGAAGGTATTGACGATAAATTTTGTGCTGTCTTCAGGGGAACAAAGGTCAGAAAGATGCACACAAGTATGAGGGATGCCTTTAAAGGTGACAAATTTGCACGACTCAATTTTTTTGAAAAGAAATTTGAGAGATATGAAAACGGGAAAATTTTGGAAAAAGATGAAAAAAATGAGACCCTCCTTGACACGAAGATTGAAAAAAATGTTATGCTTCTTAAATATTTCCCGACATTAACTCCTGAAATTTTTGAAATTTTATGTGAAAAATATAAAGGGATTGTTATTGAGGGAACCGGCCTGGGACATGTCCATGACTCTCTTATTGAGCCGATAAAGAAGGCAATTGATAAAGGAACATTTATTGCAATGACTTCACAGACGATATTCGGGAGGACAAATTTAAATGTTTATGCAACAGGAAGAAAGTTATTGAAAGCGGGTGTTGTTCCCTGTGAGGATATGCTTCCCGAAGCAGCATACATCAAACTGATGTTCGCACTTGGACATCATAATAAGCATACAGATATAAAAAATTTCATGCTGACAAATATCGCTTATGAAATTAATGAAAGGAGTGAAATTTAAAAAAAATCAGAAGAATACTCACACAATAACCTCGCTGTTCACCTCGCTGTTGCTCGGAGATTTTCAAAACTCTGCGTTTTGAAAATGCGATTTGAAAATGCCCGGAGATTTTCAAAACCTTCGGGTTTTGAAAAAGCCACAAAGTCACCATGTTACAGAATATAACTTCTTTGTGTTTCTGTGTCTTGGTGAGAAGAACCAAAAATAAAGAACGAACTTTCCTGTACGATAAAAAAACTTTGTATGAATTTTTAACTTATTTAATGTCTTTATTATTTGTTATTGCTTATTAATTTATTGTTGTGTTTGTAAAATACAAAGAAAGATTACTAAAATGAATGGAACAGGAAATTTCAGAGATATTGAATTTTTTGACCGGGAAAATGAGACGAAACAGATTATGGATGTTTTGAAAGTAAAGCCGCAACTGCTCAATTTTATTTACGGTCCGATAAATTCAGGAAAGACAACTTTAATTACAACTTTAATTGAAAATTTACCTGGTGGTTATGTTGTTTTTTACATAAATTTAAGAGGAAAGTCAATCATAAAATATAGGGACTTCATCAGAGTTTTATTCACAATTGAGGAAAAAGGACTCTTAAAAAAGATAAAAGGTCTTTTTAAAGGACTTCTGAAACATATTACTTCGGCAGGAGAAAAGACCTTATATAAATCACATGGAATTCCTGTAGGTGAAAGTTTGCTTGAAACATTTTTCAAAGAAAAATCTCATGAAGATGTGTTTGTATATCTTGAGGGGTATTTTAAAACAATAGCAAAACACAAAACACCTGTTTTAATCATTGATGAATTACAAACAATAGGTGATTTAAAAATTAACGGACACTTTATTTATAAATTGTTTAACTTTTTCATTCGCCTGACAAAGGAATTGCATATTTGTCATGTCTTTGCTTTATCCTCTGATTCTTTGTTTATTGAAAAGGTATATAATGAAGCAATGCTGGAAGGAAGAGCAAATTACATTTTAGTTGATGATTTTGACGAACAAACAACAAAGAAATTTCTGGAAAAATTTAAATTCGGAGATATAGATACGGCAATAAAATATTTCGGGGGGAAACCCGGGGATTTGAGAATATTGCTTGAAGAAGGCAAAGAAATAAATTCAGTTGTTCAGGAGAAAATTGCTGAGAAAAGGCGCCTTATATCAGATATGCTTGATAAATTGTTGTATGTAAAACCAAAAATAGAGATGGAAGAAGGTGAAGAAAAAATTCCCGTTGAAAGAGATAAAGTAATTGAAATACTAAAAATGTTTAAAGATAAGGAAGAAATAAGAGATGCGGGAATAAGCAGGGCAGAAAAGATTTATTTATCCGGGAAAAACATTTTATTTATAAATCCACAAAAGGAAACTATAAAGATACAGTCAGGGATAATTTTAACAGGTATAAGAGAAATTTTAAAAGAGTTAAAATGAAAATAAAAATTTTTGATACGACATTAAGGGACGGGGAACAAACACCTGGGGTGGCAATAACTTCACAGGATAAATTTAAAGTTGCAGAAGCGTTAGTGGAGCTTGGAGTTGATATTATTGAGGCGGGCTTTCCATCTGCATCAGAAGGCGAAGAGAAGACGGTTAAAGAAATTTCAAAAAATTTTCCCGGAAAAATTTGCGGGCTGGCAAGATGCACAAAAAATGACATTGACGCATGCATTAATGCAGATGTTGATTTAATACATATATTTATTGCTACTTCTCCGATACACATGAAATTTAAATTAAAGATGACTGAAGAACAGGTTACGGAAAAAATAACAAAAAGCATTCAGTACTGCAAAGACCATGGATTTAAAGTTCATTTTAGCCTGGAAGATGCAACGAGAACAGAGGAAAATTTCATGGTTAAAATTTGCAAACTTGCAGATGAAATGAAGGTCCATTACATAAATATTCCTGATACGGTTGGGGTTTGTACGCCTGAAAGAATGAAGCAAATAATTTCATCGTTGCGAAAAGAAATTTCAACTCCTCTTGCAGTTCATTGTCATAATGATTTCGGGCTGGCGGTTGCTAATACGCTTGCGGCAATTGAGGAAGGTGTAATGTTGCCTCATGTTACCATAAACGGCGTCGGAGAAAGAGCGGGAAATGCGGATTTGGAACAGGTCGTTATGGGATGTAAAATTTTATACGCAGATAAATTTGAAACAAACATAAAAACAGAGAAAATTTATGAAACATCAAAGTTAGTTGAACGGCTTTACGGAATAAAAATTTCCCCGAATTTTCCTTTTGTGGGAGACAATGCTTTTGCACATGAGGCGGGAATTCATGTTCACGGCGTACTTGCCGAATCATCAACTTACGAGCCGATAACACCTGAAATGGTAGGAGCGAAGAGAAGAATTGTCATGGGAAAATTGGTGGGAGTTCATGCAGTTGAAAGTAAATTAAAGGAATTAAATTACGATGTTTCAAATGAAATTGCAGAAGTTATAACAAAAAAAATCAAGGAACTGGGAGATAAAGGAAAAAGGGTTACGGAAGTTGATTTAATGGCAATAGCAGATGATATTTTGGGCAGAAAAAGAGAAGAAAAAATCAAACTGGCTGATTTACGGGTTTATAATGATTTCGGGAAAAAACCGTTTGCATTCGTAAAGCTGGATATTAACGGAAATGAAGAAATTGCTGTTAGCGAGGGCGTTGGAACTGTTGATTCCGCATTAAATGCGATAAGAAAAATAAAAGAATACAGCAATGTCAGTTTAGAGGAATATCATTTAGATGCAATCAGCGGCGGAAGCGATGCATTAGCAGAAGTAACGATAAAGTTAAGTAACGGGAAGAAAACAGTAATAGCGAGAGGAATACATGAAGATATCGTTATGGCGAGTGTTGCGGCATTTATAAACGGATTAAATTTACTAGAATAAGTTTGTGATAAAATTTATTTCACAATCAGGTCTGTAAATTTAAATTCCTTCACATTTACTAATCCCTTATCTGTAATTTTCAATTCCGGAATTACGGGCAAAGCAAGAAATGAAAGCGTCATAAAGGGATGTGTTAATGTGCATCCTATTTCTTTTGCTTTTTCATTTAAAATTTTTGCTTTTTCTATAACATCTTCTGCATTATCTGACATCAATCCCGCAACTTTTAATTGTATGAAATAAATTTCATCATTACTTACAACAGCAATTCCGCCTTCAATTCTCTGAATCTCATTTATCGCCTTCAATATATATTCATCTTTGCTTCCGACACAGATAATATTGTGCGCATCATGTGATATACTTGACGCAATTGCTCCGTTCTTTATTCCGAAGCCATTTACAAATCCGACTGCAAAATTTTCTCCTTTATGTCTGTCAACAACCACAATCTTTAGTATATCTTTGTTTAAATTTTCTATCAGGCAATAGTCATTTACCTCAACTTCACCTGTTTCTTCTTTTGTCCATATTTGTCCGTCAATTGCTTTTATTGTTCTCACTTTTTCCCCTCCTTCTTTTCTGTCTGTCCTGATTTTTAAATCATCGGGCTCAATTTTTCTGATTTTTACAGTATGTGTCCATTTTTCGGAAATTTTTCTTTTTTTAAATTTTGCTAAAATTTTTCCGTTGCTAACCACAACCTTGCCCCTGAATATCACCTTTTCAATATTAAAGTCCTTTAAGTTATCAACAATGGTTATGTTTGCGTCCCTTCCGATTGCTATTGCACCTAAATTTTTCAGATTGAAGTAATTTGCGGGATGTAGGGTTGCCAGTCGTATTGCATCAATTTCGTTCATACCAGTTTCAACCGCTCTTTTGAGCAGCAAATTTATGTGTCCTTTATTTAATTCATCTGCGTGAATGTCGTCGCATACGAGCATACAATGAGCTGTAGAAATTTTGTTCCTAACGATGTCTTTTAAAATATTCAGATTTTTTGCAGCAGAACCTTCTCTGAGCATCAGGTACATTCCTTTTCTTAATTTTTCAATTGCCTCTTCATAATTTGTTGATTCGTGATCCGAATGGATGAACGAGGCATAAGCATTTAATAAATTTCCCTTTAAATCCGGACAGTGCCCGTCAATTACAAAATTTCCAGTGTTAAAAATTTTTAGTTTTTCAATAATTTCAGGGTTGCAGTTGAGCACTCCCGGAAAGTTCATCACCTCTGCCAATCCCAATATTCTTTTGTATTTCTTTAGTTTTTTTATATCATTAATAGTTATTTTTTCAGATGTTTCAAATCCCTCTGCTGCGGGAACACAAGACGGGATGTTAAAGTAAATTTCTACAGGAATATTTTTTGAATTTTCAATCATAAATTTAATTCCTTCCATACCAAGAACATTTGCAATTTCATGAGGGTCTGCAACAACGGCACAGGTTCCGTGTTTAACTGCTAATTTTGCAAATTCGGATGGAATGAGCATAGAACTTTCAATGTGAATGTGTGAGTCAATGAAAGAAGGAAGTAAAAATTTTTCCGATTTTACGCCTTCATCCCTTTCAATATAAACGATGCTTCCGTTTTTTATTCCGACTCTTGCCTTATAAATTTCTTTTGTTATGACATTTACTAAATTCCCTTCAACAAATAAATCGCACTTTTCCGGATGTAATGCTGCATTTATTAGAATGTTGTATTTGTCCATAGTTAAGATTTTCCATAAAGAAATTAAATTCACATAACAAAAAATATAAAAGAAAATTTAAAAACATAAAGAAAAAGAAAATTTAAAATTTAAAAAAGAAAAAAATAAAGAAATTAGTCCCTGACTAATTTCTTACCCCATCGTTTATTTTCCGGATTATTCTTCCTTCTTTTTTTTCATCACGAGGAAATAATATGCTGCTATCAATACAATCACGAGCAAAATTCCTATTATCCATAATGGGAATCCTTCTGATTTTGGACAATCACCCACACAATTTTCAGATGTCTCGCCTTTATCACAAACGCCATCACCACATTTTATACAATCTTTCGGACAGTTTTCTTTTGTTTCTCCTGCTTCACATTTCCCGTCTCCGCATTCAATCTTTGGTTCAACTGAAACAGATGTTTGCTCTGATGGAATATAACCATCGTTGCTTGCTTTAAGTGTTAATGATCTTGTTGTAACTTTATATTCAATTTTTCCATTTGCATCTGCTGTTTTTTCAACACCGTTAATTGTAACTTTTGCATTTGGAACTGGCTTTTTGTTTTCATCTGTTACTGTAATTGTAATTGTGTCGCCTTGCTTCACTTTTTCAGGAATACCCTCAAACCCCAACTTTCCTATTGCTTCCACATCAAATGAAATGCTTGAACCCTTATAATCCTTTGCTGATGCAGATGCTTCTAAACCTGACCGTATTTCTTTAATTTGTTTCGTAACGATTCCCTTTGCATCTGTCTTTAATTTTTCTCCGTAAATTTCAACTTCCGCATCTTTTACCAGAGTTCCGTCCTTTGTTGTTACCTTAAATTTAAATTCGTCACCATATTTTTCACCGCTTATTTTAGTTATATTTAAAGTTCCTGCATAAACATTAATGGTTTTTGTTAATGTCTTAAATCCTGTTTTAGTTGCTGTTATTTCTCCCTGTCCATATCCAGGAAGAGTAATAGTTACCGTTCCATTAGCATTGGCAGTTGCTGTGCTTGTTTTATTTCCTACAGTTGCAGTAACTTGTGCACCTTTTGCATCTTTTCCCAAATTAAATGTAACGGTTAAACCTTCTGCCTCTCCCGGAACGCCTGAAAATTCTTTAAGTGTTGCATTTGTTGCAGGTGTAGTTGGTGCAAGATCAATTGAACCTGTGTATCCCTCACGTGTTGAACTTGTATGACATATATGATCAGTACCACA
This sequence comes from Candidatus Altarchaeum sp., assembly GCA_018260615.1. GTDB lineage: Archaea > Altiarchaeota > Altiarchaeia > Altiarchaeales > Altiarchaeaceae > Altiarchaeum. The sequence goes on along the minus strand of JAGWDQ010000130.1, from coordinate 13,950 downwards.
ATATTTTCCTGATGAACACGGTTTATTGCTATCGCAAAATCCTTCATCTATTCCATTAACACAATTATCATCAACTCCATTATAAATTTCTGGTGCTCCTGGGTAGGTAGCATTATTATTATCATTACAATCTCCAGGCGTTAATACCCAATTTCCTGACGGTTTAGTACAATTTGTTTGATTGATTGCTGCATTTCCATAACCATCGGTATCATTATCTGCATACCATACTGTATTTGGATTTATTGCTGAATTAGTATCATTACAATCTCCAGAAGTTAATACCCAATTTCCTGACGGTTTAGTACAATTTGTTTGATTGATTGCTGCATTTCCATAACCATCGGTATCATTATCTGCATACCATATTGTATTTGGATTAATTGCCGAATTATTATCGTTACAATCAGTAGCCATACTTGCATTTGTAATCCACATTCCTGACGGTTTAGTACAGTTTGTTCTGTTGTTTGTTGCATTTCCATAACCATCATTATCCATATCTGCAAACCATATTGTATTTGGATTAATTGCTGAATTGTTGTCATTACAATCATTGCTATTATTAACATATCCTGTTGGACAAGTTGTATTTTGTGTTGTGTTTGTTGCATTTCCATATCCATCACCATCTGCATCCCCATAACAGATTATTGTTGTTGCTTGGCATAAATGCGTTGTTATATTACAAGTATTATTTGCTCCACATTGCGTGTCATTTGTACAATTAATTTGTACACTACCGTTTTTAATGGAATAAGAGTACCCATTTCCATCCTTATCTGCTATGACACCTATACTAATGTTCAAATCTGTTTTCACACCAATTTGTATGATATTGAAAGTTATATTTACTAAGGTAAAATCACCTTGTATGCCTGCACTATTAAATATGCTTCCACATTGTATAACTCCTGGTACGGTGATATTACAAACCGCTGCATCCATACTTGGCCCTTTTGTATAATTACTTGCATTTAAAATATTGCCATCATAAGTTACATTAAAACCAGTAGTTCCAAAAGGGTTTGAACCTGAAGAAACATTTAAATCAACCGGGATAGTAATCCATGTTGCTCCCGGATCTACACCATAATCTTCAATATACATTGTAACATTAGCCCCATTGGCACCAACAAAACTTAACATTATCATTCCTAAAACCACACAAAAACCTCCTATCATTTCTTTTCCCCTATTTTTTTCCCCTATTTTTTTGTTTTCCATTTTATAAAAATCTAATAATTTTTTAGTTAAATTAATATTTTAATAAATTTAATATTCATTAATATTTCTCATATTTGCAGTATATTGTGCAATAAACAAAGTATCTATGGCATTTACTTGTCCATCCCCATTTACATCCAAACAATCTTTTATATCATCTAAATTTCTCATATTTGCAGTATATTGTGCAATAAACAAAGTATCTATGGCATTTATATCCCCCTGACGATTAGCATCTCCTCTGCATGCCTTTATCAATCCATTAACGCGCATATTTGTTTGAGATTGTGATGAATCATTTATTATATTTACACTGTGATTTGCCCCCATTCTTTCAATTGTTATGTTCATTTGAAACATAGCGTCCGTATTAACTGAAGAACCATTAAGATAACTTGGCATTGCTCCAACCTTCATTCTTATTTTTCCGATTTCCACATCTTCAGTTAAGTTTTTATGACTTGCGAAAGCAATTCTCAAAACACAAGTGTCATTTCCTAAATTCTTAACTGTTGCGAATAAAACACTTGCATTTGTTTTGTTGTCTGAAGCAAGAGTTGTATTCATAAAAAAGCACCACGCATTTAGTAAACTTATAGGTATAGAAGTATTATTACATACATTATTATATGCCACTTTTACTCCGCCCGGAACATCAACAATCGGAGTTTCCGTTATATTTGTAATATTTATCATAGAACAATTAAATGTCACATTAAATTGTAATCCTTTTATTGTCTCACCCACATTAGAAACATTAATATTTTTAACCATTATCGGCAGAGTTATATCCGCTGCCTGCCCCGGAACAACCGTAAAATTATGCGTTGCATTCCCCATACTTATATAGGGCATTGCACTTACATTTGCACTTAAACCTAAGATCAAAACCAGTCCGACTATTGAAATCCCTGCTAAATATTTTGGGTTATTCATCTTAGGTTTTTTTATTTTTAAATTTTGTTTAATTATTTTTGTTTAATTAATTAGAGTTGGTAACTATAAATAAATTAATTTTTGGATATTAAATAAATAATATTTGGATATATTAAATTATGAATTTGGATATTAAATAAATAATATTTGGATATATTAAATTAAATTTTGGATATAATAAATTATGATAAGGATATAAATAAATTAATAATTAAATTTGTGTTTTATGAATAAAATATTAATTTTATCCCGATAGTTATCATCACAGCCAGTATCGCACCGAGGGTTATGCGAAGTTCTGTGCGGAGCGAAGTGATTTTTTCATCCACTGTGTTGAATCTCTCATTCATTACTTTTTCTAATGAATCTATCTTTGTATCAGTTACTTCTGTTCTTTTATCTAATGTATAATATTTTCCTTTTAAGTCATCAACATTCTTATATGTATCTTCATATTTGCCAATATATTGCTCTCTGTTCTCCAGCTTTTGCAATCTTACTAATATTTCATTAAATTGATCTATGGTTATGAATGTATTTGACATTGTAAATATTGTAAATTTTTAAATTATTACTATTAAATTTTGGATATAATTAAATTAATAAATTAGACCATAAATAAATAATTAATTTTCGGATATAATAAATTATGATAAGGATATAAATAAATTAAAATAAAATAAATTATAAACCTGCTCGCAGATATAAATTTTGTCTCTGACATTAAATTTTAATTAAATTTTAAATTTTAAACCTCAGCAATCCCGCAATCCCTCCCAGCGCATCCAGCTGCATCCCCGCTTCATTCTCACTATCCGTTATATGAATCCTTCCGCCTTTGTTCTTTACCGCTTTAATTATTTCCACGCATTCCTTCCTGTGCTCATTAAAAAATCTGTTTGTCAATAATAATACATCAATTGCCCCGTAATTTAACGCATTTCCGGCATCATTAAGCGAATAAAAATAAAGCCCGTCCTTTGAAATTTCATACATCAAAGCATTAATAAATTTTGCATCCTCAACGACATTCATTTCTTTAATCAGGTGCTTGCTCCTTCCGATAATTTCCTTAATTCCGTTAACTCCGCAATTCCCGGTATTCTCAATTACGCAGATTTTTAAAATTTCTTTGTCTTTCTCCTTTAAAAATTCATAAAAATTTTCCTTTTCAAATCCCGCCCCTCCGATTATAATTTTGTAAACAGAAAATTTCTTTATAAAATTTAAAACATTCCAGTAAAAGTCCGTCTTTCTCTTATCTCTGCCTTCCATATTTCTCTTCCCTCCGATATTCCCTGAAATTTCAGAATACTCCACTCTGACATCTTTAAGCAATGCGATATTTGCAGTTCCTTCATCAACAACGACAATCAGGATTTGTCTTAAAAAGTTACCTTTTTCAGCTTCTTTTAAAATTTCGATGTGATATTCGTTAAAAATTTTCTCAAGGGCAATAATGTCATCAACTGATATATTAAAAGAATGATAACTGTGCAAAGGAACATCATCATCACTTGACTCAACGATTTTCCCGATAACATGGATTATTTTCCCGTTAAATTCAAATTTTTCAACTGAAATTTTTATGATAACCATCTCTCTTTCACTTTTTCCGACATCTTCCATTTTCTTTCTCCGATATGTCTTTGTCTTAATTAAATCACCTTCTTCAATCAGATTGTTCAGCCACCACAAATCGTCAATATTTTCAATCTTTACCTTTATAAAATTTCCCCTGATATTTTTCGCTAAAAATTTCATATTAAAATTTCTTTAAAAGATACAAAAACTGATATTTGCTGCAATGTCAGCAATATTTCCTGTATTCAAATTATTTTTGTATAATTTTTTTTACATTTATTTATTTTATGCCCGTTTAACCTAAAGATATATACTTGTTATTAAAAATAACACAGCAAATATAGAGAACATAACGAAAAGTATAACAAAAATATTTCTCTCTTTTAATTTTAACGCCGCCAGAATAGCAAAAAACATTGAAAAAACAAAAAGACCAAAAAAAGATGTATGGAGTAATAGTTTTTCTGTGTGTGCTAATTTAGAAATTGCATCAAGTCCGACAAAAAATGTTAAAACGCAGATAATCACAGTAAATACAGAACCAAAAACGGTGAGTAAGCGAACATCCTTATTTCTTTCGGACTCTATCTTATTTCTTTCGAACTCTATTGTCCTAAGAAGATCATTTCCTACACTGCTAAACGATTCATAAGCGCGCACAAATGTGTTTTTAAGATCTTTCTGTTCATACAATTCTATAAAGTTTTGAGCATACAACATTTCTCCCTTCGCAGGTTGTATTATTGCTATTGCATCCTTTTCATTCAAAACTTCAGGATGCCAGAACCACTCATTCATACGAGAATGATATTCATCAATCTTCTTTTCATATTGTTCCATTATGCCGTTAATCGCTTCTTCATCATTTTCACATTTGATTACATCCAAATGTCTTTCGTGAGAAGAATGATGATGACTGTGAGAGTGATATATATCCCTGATACAGACATAAATTCTCCTTACAAAATTTTTAACCCTCCTGTCCTCATTTCCATATTTTTCATTTATATTATTGAACTCTATTTTTATTAACCCCGCACAATTATTCGCAGAATTTTTTAAAAACTCTATATTTGCAGCACAGATATAATTGTCTTTTTTTATTTCTTCCTCGTTATGGGACGATGAAAAAATTACAACATCCTGTATTTTATCTTCTTTAACAGACAGGATGTGCCAAAAATATTCGCTTTCTGATGGAACATCGTTCTCTTTTTCTTTCCTTTTATAAATAGAAACTTTTTCTATATCGGCCAATAATGACTTGAGTGACTTAAGAATTTCCCTTTCTTTATCATTTACCTTTTCCCAACCGGTCCCTTTTTCCAAACTCTTTTTTATACCCTCTTCAAAAAAAACCTCATAAGTAAATATAGGAATCCACCCATACCATTTTCCATACTCTTTCATTTTCCCATATTCCTGTTTATATCATTGAGACATCAGCTTTAGTTCTAATCGTAAAAAAGCATGACCCATCGGCGTTAATTTAGCGGTATTTGTTAAGAAACCAAAACTTACAAAACCAACAGATGCAAAATCATCTAAAATTTCTTCTTCATTCTCTTCTATTTTGCCGCCGTTTTTAAATTTTTCTAAAACTTCTTTTTCCCGTTCAGTAAAAAACCTACCCATTTTAAGATATTAACTTTTTGATATTAAATATAATAGACCTTTTGTTGAATAAATTTAAATGAAAGATATAATAAATTATAAATTAAGACATAATAATATGAAAATATACAAAAATCAAAAATGCAGCAATTTTTCCCCTGATGTTTTTCGCTAAAAATTTCATTTTAAAAATATAAAAATTTCTTTAAAAGGTATAAAAACACAACATTTGCTGTAATGTCTGCGATAGTTCCCGGATTTATGTTGTTAATGTACAGGTAATCGCTAAATTTTTCAACAGATAAATTTCCATTAATAACCTCTTTTGCCATCTCCGAAACATTTTCCGAAATTTCGCTTCCGCGCTTTTTCATTATCAGAGTATCCTGAAATTTTGAAAGTAATAATAAATACAGGGACAATATATCTTTTCTTGAAATACCTTTTAAAAAATCCAGATGCTCAAATGAAATTTCCATCTTTGTTGTTAAGTCCCTCGCTATTATATCTTTATCAGCAGAAATTTTGAGCAGATGATACAGATTGATATTTTCTTTTTTTGCAATTTTAATAAAATTTTCAGACAATATATCAAATTTATCAATACCGAAATCTTTTGAAACTCTGACATTGCTCATCTTTACTGCTTTATGAAAATAAATGGCATCATCAACATTTGTTTTTTTCATAACATGAGTAATTGCATTCCTTAAATTTTCATCGCTTATTTTATTATTCTTTTCGTTTTCATTTCCCTTCATCATCATTCCCAATGCCATTCCCAATGCAGTGGCAAGCGGAATAAAAAGCAACACGATTCCAAAATGTGTATTTGTTTCGTTGTAAATTTTTGACTGCTTTGCGAACTGATGGATTCGTTTTCCTATGTTGAAATTTTCTTTGTATCCATCAGTAAATGCCTTCTCAACAGCATCGCCAATGAGCATGCTGCCAAATATAAAATTTTCAAATTTTGTATCGGCAAAATCATGAGTTGGTGTGACATTTCCGGGCTTTTCTGTTGTTACCTCCAAAATACATGCAACCCTTGCAAAATTTCCTATTTGTTTTGAAAGTTTGCCTATGCTATTAGTAAAAATTTTGTCCATAAGTAAAAGTTTATTGTTAAATATTATTAAGTATTCATAATTAAAAAGACAAAAAATTTAAAATAAAATGGCCAAAAAAATTTTACGAAGAACTGCAAGGAGAATAAATAAAGAAGACAAAGAAGACAAGTTAGGACTCGTGGAGAAGAACACAGAAATTTTTAATACCAACAGGGAAATAATTTCAAAGTCCATTGAAATGTCATCTATGGGCATGATTGATATTGACCCGGAATTATTAAAAACAGGTATGCTCGCAAGTTAAAATTTTATGTTTAAATTAATGAAAATGGGAAAAGAAATAAAGAAATTTAATACGGTTGCAATATTAAGGATAATGCCAAAAGGAGTTGATGTTGATTTAAAAAAAGTAGAGAGTGAGATTAAGGAAATTTTAAGCACATATGAAACAAGTAAATTTCATTCCGCCGAAGTAAAACCGATTGCTTTCGGCTTAAAAGCATTAGAAGTAGCAATACTGATTACGGAAGCAAAGAGCGAATTAGAAAGCATAGAGGATAAAATTTCAAAATTGCCCGATGTAGAAAATGTTACTGAAACAGACATCCATATACTCAGTGAAATTTAAAAATTTAAAATTTATACTTTCGCTGTTAATTATTATGTTAATTATTATAATAAAACAAATATAACTATAAAAACAAATAAATCAAAACCAATGAAAAATGAGTTATGTAAAATTTGAAGCATCGGCGGAATTGCAAACAAAATCGTTAGAGGTTTTGGAAACCGCAAAAAATACAGGCAAAATAAAAAAAGGAGTAAATGAAGTAACAAAAGCAGTGGAAAGAAAAATTACAAAATTAGTAGTAATTGCAGGAGATGTAATTCCACCTGAAAATGTTATGCATCTGCCAATGTTATGTGACGAAAAAGAGATACCCTACCTGTTTGTTAATAAGAAAGAAGATGTCGGAAAAGCAATCGGATTAAAAGTTCCGTGCTCGGCAGCATGTGTTATTGAAGAAGGTAAAAGTAAAGATATACTGGCAGAGGTTATAAACAAACTAAAAGAGATTAAAAAGTAAAAAATTTAAAATGCCTTTGGCAGAGGTTGTTGAAATCGTTGGAAGAACCGGAATTTACGGTGAAGTAATTCAGATCATGTGTAAACTATTGGATGGAAGAGAGGCAGGGAATGTTTTAAGGAGAAATGTCAGAACACCGGTAAGAATGGGAGATATACTTGCCCTGAAAGAAACCGAAAGAGAATCAAGGCCAATAGAGACCGCTGCAAAAAAATTACTGAAACTTAAAAATAAAAATAAGAGAAGAGCAAGATGAAATGTTCATATTGTGGAAACGAAATTAAAAAAGGAACGGGCTTACTGTTTGTTATGTTGTCAGGAAGAGGGATTAATTATTGCTCTTCCAAGTGCAGAAAGAATGCTGAAATGAAAAGAAAACCGAGAAATGTTGAATGGACAGAAGAATACAGGAATGAAAAAAAAGCACGAATAAAAAAATATAAATAATGGAAATTTAACAAATTTAAGAAAAAATGAAGGCGTTTATCATAATAAAGCCGGATGCAGTTAAAAGAAATATAACCGGAAAAATTTTGTCAAGGTTTGAAGAAAGAGGGATTAGAATAAAGGCAATGCGTATGATAAAAATGTGTAAAGAAGAAGCAGAAAAATTATACAGCATTCATAAAGGAAAACCATTTTATGATTCCTTAATTAATTACATAACTTCGGATAAAGTTGTTGTTTGTGTGCTTGAAGCAGACACTGATAAACTTATAGAAATTGTCCGAAAGATGAACGGAAAGACAAATCCCGCAGAAGCAGAGCCGGGAACAATCAGAGGGGATTTTGGAATAGCAATGGAGGCAAATGTAATTCACGCATCGGACAGTATTGAATCAGTAAACAGGGAAATGCCTATATTCTTTACGAAAGAGGAGTTAGAATAGGAAATTTATTTCTTACCTTTCTTTGCCTTATTTTTATTATCATATATGATTTCAAAAATTCGTAGTTTTTGAATACTGAAAATCTTTGAGATTTTCAATCTTATAAATACTGAAAACTATTAGTTTTCAATCTTTCAAAATACTTGAAGTATTTTGAAAATGCAAAGCATTTTGTAAAGACACGAACGATTTCAAAAATGCAGTTTTCAAATCGCTGAGATTTGAAAATCTCCGAACGAAGTGATGTGAAGTTTTGGAAACACACTAACGCAGTGAACATAAGCAAGTGATGAACAATTTAAAGGTCATATTTGTTTTTAATTTACAATGGAACTCTCAAAATTTTTTAAACCGTGGATTTCTGATGTCTCGCCTTACATTCCCGGAAAAATGAGTGAGGGCTTTATCAAGTTAGCGTCAAATGAGAATGATTACGGACCTTCGGAAAAGGTAATTGCTGCAATAAAAGATAAAGCAGGAGATATATTTCGTTATCCTTATAAAGATGAACTGGTTAAGGAAAAAATTTCAAAATACTGCGGAAATTTAATCAAGCCCGAAAACATAATACTCGGGAACGGCTCTGACGAACTGATTGAATTAATAATCAAGATCTTTCAGTCCCCATACATGGGATTTTACCCTTCATTTGTTGAATATAATCGCGTCTCCAAAATTTTTAACGAAATTTATTATGAAATTCCGCTGAATGATGACTTTACATTTAACTGCGAAAAATTTATAAATGATGAGAAATTTGAAAAAGCGAGAGTTGTTTTTTTATGCTCCCCAAACAATCCGACGGGAGGAATTATTGACAGAAGGGATATTGAAAAAATTTTAAAGTTCAACAAAGTAGTTGTCGTTGATGAGGCATATTATGAATTTTCAAATTTAACATCTCTTGATTTAACTGGAGAGTATGAAAATTTGATTGTGCTTCGGACGATGGCAAAGGCATTTGGGATTGCGGGGTTAAGAATGGGCTACGGGATAGCAAACAAAGAAATTATCAAATTTTTACACAAAGTTAAGCCGCCGTTTAATGTAAATTGCCTGGCACAGGAGGCGGCACTGGCGGCACTGGACGATATTGCTTTTATGAAACAAAATGTCGAAAAGGTCTTAAACAGCAGGAAAATTCTGGGCGATATTTTAAGCAGGAAATTTAAGGTTTTTGAGAGTTATACAAATTTTTTGTTCATTGATGTCTCTCCCTACACCGCGAAGGAATTTTTTGAAGACCTTTATGAAAAAAAGATTATCGTAAGGCCATTCGGAAAATTGGATGGATTTAAAGGTGAATATATAAGGATAACTGTCGGGACAGAAAAGGAGAATGAAATTTTAACTGATGCAATTGAAGGTATCTTTTAAAGGGAATAAAATGAAAGAGAAATTTTATTATGTGATAAAGACAGATGGGAAAGAGGTCCGGAGGGGGTTGAATCCTGAAAAGAAGTTTGATGAAATCAGCGAAAAAAATCCGGATAAGGAAGTAACAATAGCATGGCGAACAAAAGAAAAGGATCTTATTTTATAGTTATTGAAATTATAGTTATTGAAATAAATTTTAATCAAAAATTTTTTAATATGTTCCTAATTAATCACTAAAATCGTCAAGATAAACCAAAACATAATGGAAGAAGAAAATAAAGAGGAAGAAAAGGAAAATACTCATAATACAGGTGCGGGAAACAGAGAAGAAGAATTACAAAAAGTAATCTATCAGGCCAAGGCACTTGAAGAACATGCAAATACATTAGACAATCAGATTGCAATGCTGAACGGAACACTTCAGGAGATGCAAAGAACCATTGAAACATTAGATGGCCTAAGCGGGATGGGGGGAGACGAGTATAAAACCAGAGAAATTTTGCTTCCTGTCGGCAAAAATGTTCTTGTCCGTGCTACATTAAAATCAAAAAATGTGTTATTCGGAATTACGGATAGTGTATTCATTGAAAGAACTCCCGAAGATGCAAAAAACGGTCTGAATGAAGATATTAAAAAAATTAATGCCGTTATGGAAAATTTAAAGAAAAAACATTCCGAGATTATGAATAAAATTTCCGCCTTAAATGAATACGGCGAACAACTTGCACATCAGGAATAATTTCTCAAATTTATATTAAATTTCAACATTAAAAATAAGTAAAATTTTAACTAAAATGAATCAGGGAAGAACGCCAAAACAAACGGGAAAATTCGGAGTAAAAAAGGGATTTGAATCAAAAAAAGCCGAAAGGAAGGACGGGGAGATAATGACCATAGGAAAAGAGCCGATAACTGTCTATGCTACGACACCAGTAATAAAGGTTGCAAATATGATGATTGAAAATGACTGCAGGAGAATTCCCATCGTTGATGCCGGAACAAAAGTCATTTTAGGAGTAGCAAAGGCAGTAGATATTGTTGATTTTCTGGGCGGCGGGGAAAAATATAATATAATTTTGAACAATTTTAACGGAAATTTTCTGTCTGCAATTAATTCACCAATCGCAAAGATTGCGAGCCAAAATTTTATGACACTAACAAATTATGACTCAATAAAAGATGCGGTAAATATAATAATTGAAAAACACACCAGTTTAATTCCGGTTGTGGATGAAGACGGAAAAATTTTAAAGGTTGTTACTGAAAAAGATGTTTTTCCAACTATGAAGAAATCGGGTGTGAAAGCAGGAGACATTATGCAAAGGGCTGTAACAACTGTAACTCCCCGGACAACAATAAAGGATTTGGCGAGAATAATTGTAAACACAAAAAAGAGAAGGATTCCCGTAGTAAGTGATGGAGAACTTGTCGGAATTATAAGCGTAATGGATGTTCTTAAATTTTTGAAAGAAGGTGAATTTAAGAGCGTAATGAGTGAAGATGTTTTAAGTGAAACAGTTGATAAAATTATGAAACAGCCGACTGTTGTTTTCCCTGATACTGATTTGGACACTATTGTCACTAAAATGAAGGAGATGAACTTCGGGGGATTTCCTGTTGTTGAAGATAGTAAATTGGTGGGAATAATAACCACGACGGATGTAATTAAGGCATTTTATAGATAAATGAAAGACGGGATAAAACCCTTTTTCCGCAGATTCATCGTAAAATTTAAATTTTCAATCTATTTACAAACGATTTGAAAATCTCCGAACGGTAGCGATGTGAGAGTTTTGGAAATACGGGAACGGCAGTGAGTGTAAGCGAGTAAATATGCCGATTTTGAAATTTTTTATCGTACAGGAAAGTTCGTTTTATTATACTCACACGGAGACACCGAGACACAAAGGGGAAATACACTCTGTGACTTTGTGGCTTTGTGTGAGCATTTTTTATATCGTTATGGTAAATGTGCGGAATGTAAGATAAAAATGAAAAATTTATAAATTTAAAAAGCAATAAATAACATCGTTCACCGTAAAATCTTTTCTTTTTTTAAGAAAGAAAATTTCAATACCCTAATATAAGAAGAAATAAAAATATGGATGAAAAATTTATACTTTTAGGAATCGGATTAATTTTAGCCGGTTTTTGTATTTTGTTTATCGGAACTTTGATGAACATAATAAGCGGAGATGGAAAAGACAGTGGAAATTTTAAAGGCGGAGGAGTTATAATGCTTGGTCCGATTCCGATTGGATTTGGAACTGATAAAGAGACGATGCTCTTGGCAATAATTTTGTCAATTGTCCTTATGGTTGTCGGACTCTTATTTCTTAAATTTTTCAGATTTTAAATTTTTAAATTTTAATTTGTAAAAAATTTGACCGACTAAATTTTATCTGTAAAATGCATTTCATTTTTACTATTAAAATTTAGTCAATCTCCAATAAGGGGTTTACCAAAGAGGGACTAATTTTTTGGCCTTTATTATTAATATTTAAGCATTTAAATTTAATTATTTATGAAAAATTGGGTGAGTAAATCTTCGTTTAAATTGTACCAGGTAGTATGGAAACTATGACCCACCAAATACCTTCGTAGCGTCTCGACAAGTTTAAATCATAAGATATACTATGGAAACATCGCTCAATATCTTCAAAAAAAGAAGGATATTATTTGTTTAAATCGCACTATGTAGTATGGAAACATCGCCCAATATCTTCAAAAAAAGAAGGATATGATTTATTGACACATTCTGCATCGTTTATTGTGGTTTTTCCTTCTGCCGATAATCCTGCAATTGCACATGACATCGCTATCCTGTGGTCGTTGTGCGGATTTATTTCCGCTCCTTTTAAATCGGACTTTCTAATAATTAATCCGTCTTTGGTTTCTTCTATATCTGCATTCATCTTTCTTAATTCCTGCGTTATTGCTTTCAGCCGGTCACTTTCCTTAAGTCGCAATCTCTCCGCATTAAAAATTTTTGTTTCTCCGTCAGCAAAACATCCCAACACAGCGCAAATCGGAACTAAATCAGGTATATTTTTTGCATCTATTTCAATCCCTTTTAAATTTGATTTTTCTACATGAATAATGTTTTCTTTTATCTCAATTTTTGCATTCATGCTCCCGAGAATGTTTAAAATTTCCCTGTCTCCCTGCTTTGAATTTGTATTTAAATTTTTCACAATGATATCTCCATTAATTGCACCTGCGGCAAGCAAAAATGCAGCAGAAGAATAATCACCCTCAACAATATATTCTCTGTTTTTATAAGACAGATTTCCAGATATTTTAAATTTTCGCATATCTTCGGATACATCAATAGTTATTCCAAAATCATTTAAGACATCCAGGGTTACTTTTACATATGACTTTGATTCAATTTCGGTTGTTAAATTTATTTCCGTGTCGTTTTCGGCCCTTGAACACGCAAACAGAAGACCTGTTATAAACTGGGAACTTATATTTCCCGGAATTTCTGTTTTTCCACCGGTGATTCCCTGATAAATAGTGATCAGTTCGCTATCATCAGCCCTGTCTTTGCGTATTTCATATCGGACACCTAATTTGCTCAATGCATCCATTAATGGCTCAACAGGCCTGTCTTTTAGTCGTCCTTTTCTGACAAAAATTATCGGTTTTTTAATTTTTGATATACATGCAACAGGAATTAGAAATCTTAAAGTAGAGCCGGACTCTTTTATTGTGTCTATTATAATTTTTTCACCTTCATTTACATCATTTAAATTTTCATTTCCCCAAATATTTAGCTCATTATCTGACTTTTCCATAGCAATTCCAAATTTTTTTAATGTTAGAATTGTCTCATTGGTATCATTACTTTCCAGATAATTTGTTATTTTTGATCGCCCGTTTGCCAATGAAGCACAAATAATTGCCCTGTGAGTATAACTTTTAGAGGGCGGGGCATCTGTTGTTCCTTTTAATGTTGTTTTTGTTATTTCGTATCTCATTTTAAATTTTAAATTAATTTTAATTATATAAATTTATGAGTGATTTCGCTTTCTTTTCAGAATGCGAATTTGTTAAATTTTCAATATACCTCCAATCTAACTGGGTGACACCCGGCACCCTGTATTCCATTTGCGAACGCATTTGGAATTGCTTTCTTTATTATGTTGTAAGCACCATTTA
>JAGWDQ010000129.1:11992-22912 GCA_018260615.1 Candidatus Altarchaeum sp. | reverse complement strand
TAAGAAAAATACAAGCATAGGGAAAAAGTGTTACTCAAGAAAATATTAAAAATATATCAGCTCAGTGCAGAAATTCCAACGGTTATTTGACGCTATGTGGTTACTCCTCCCGAAATGGATGAATTGCCCGAATATCAATGTGAAAAATGCGGCTCAACGGACATTGATATGGAATTATAAACGAAAGAAATAAAGATATGAAAAAAACCATAAGAGATTTAAAAAAGTTAGACAAAGAAAAAATTTACTTTACAGAATGCTAAATTCCTAAATTCCAGCCACTTTAGGCACTATGATCTCAAATCTCTCAAATAATTCTTTCTGCTTTTTGGTAATTTCAGGAATAAGCATCTCGTCATCAAACACTTTAGCTTTGAGATTTACATATAAAATCTGCAATTTATAATAAAATGATATTGAAAAATTGGGGGTTGTCAATAGTTACAAAATTTATTAAATTATTTAAGAATAAATATAAAACAAGAATTAGTTTTAGAATGTTTGTTTGGTCGATATTGATTACATTTATTATTAGTATTTGTGTGGGTTATTTTGTCAGTAATTATTTTTACGAAAAAAGTAGTTTAGAAACCGAAAAACAATATAATGAAACTATAAAACAACTGAATCTTATATATACAAGTGTTGAGTTCTCAAAATTAAGTGCAACAGAAGAAGATAAAGAAAAATTTGAAAGAATGTTAAAAGAATACAATATTACTCCTGACCAAGTTACTACTTTAAGTAAAAACATACCTACCTATTTTAATCAGCATTGTATTCAAGGAATTATAAACATTTTCACTGGAAATTATGATGAAGCAATAAATGATTTTGATAATGCAATTAGATTAAATAATAATTCTGCACTAACCTATAATAATAGAGGATTTGCTTATGCAAAGAAAGGCAACTACAGTGCTGCAATAGAAGATTACACAACCGCAATAGGTATAAGTCCGAATTATAAAGAAGCACATCATAATAGAGGTAATGTTTATGCAAATAAAGGCGAATATGAGAAAGCCATAAAAGATTATAATGAAGCAATAAAGATAGATTCCGATTATGCATTCGCTTACGCTAGTCGAGGAAGTGTTTACGCCGATAAAGGAGATTATGATAAAGCAATACAAGACCTTAGCAAAGCAATAGAATTAAATTCAAATTTAGCAAGTGCTTACAAAAGTCGAGGAACTGTTTACGCCAATAAAGGAGATTATGACAAGGCGATACAAAATTATGATGAAGCAATAACTTTGGGTATGAAAGATGCAGTCATATATAACAACAGAGGAAGTGCTTACGCTAATAAGAGAGATTATGACAAGGCAATATCTGACTATGATCAAGCAATAGAGTTAGATAATAAATATGCAATTGCTTATGACAACAGAGGTCTTGCTTATCTAGAAAAAAAAGATTATGACAAAGTGATAGCAGATTATGACAAAGTGATAGAATTAGATCCAAATTACTTAGCTTATAACAACCGAGGATTTGCATATAGTATGAAAAATCTTCATAAAATGGCAATAGAAAACTATAACAAAGCAATAGAATTAAATCCAAATATATCTATGGTATATTTCAATAGAGGCGTAAGCTATGACAAAATTGGAAATTATAATAATACCCTTAAAGATTTTAGTAAGGTAATTGAATTGGGGCCAAATGATTCTGAGTCATATTATAATAGGGGAATGGTTTATGTTAAACTTGGAAATTATCCTAATGCCACTGAGGATTTTAATCATGCAATAGAATTAGCCCCTATATATGCTGAAGCACATGCAAGTTTGGGGCTTTTATATATGAAAACAGGAGAAAAGGAAAATGCAAAGAGAGAACTTGAAATAGCGTTAAAATTATTTAGAGAGCAAGGAAGAGAGTATGATACAAAAATTATAG
Source organism: Candidatus Altarchaeum sp. (assembly GCA_018260615.1). Classification (GTDB taxonomy): domain Archaea; phylum Altiarchaeota; class Altiarchaeia; order Altiarchaeales; family Altiarchaeaceae; genus Altiarchaeum. The sequence continues at coordinate 21,001 of JAGWDQ010000129.1, read as the reverse complement.
AAAATTTATTGGTGAATTTAAAGTAAAATTTAAATTAAAACCAAAATGACCTACCACTATGAAAAATAAATTTTTTTATAGTTGTAATTTGTTTACATTGTAGAAATTATGTTGAAGGATGATAAAGACAAAATATAGTAAAGTATTGCTTAATTTTTTAATCAACGAACAATTAATAAACAGATAAATTTAAATTTTGAAATAAAAAATAAAAGACAGGTACAATAACTCAATGTCACAAATCAAGACACCTTATTGTTTTTAAAAATCTTACTTCTTGATCACTACTCAAAATTTATATCGGCACATTCCAAAATTTCGTTACCCGCAAACTTCAATAGATGCCAATATTTTTTTATCAAGGATTTAGAGCCAAATATTGAAAATGAAATATAATCTACCTTCTTTTTGTGTACAACTTTTTCCATTGCCTGTATCATTGCTCCGTTCGGGCCGAGATTTTCTTCGTCCATAATTTTTTTGACGTTAAATTTATCTCTTATGTCATAGTCCGCTTTGTAATCAAAAGACACAACTCCGGGATCTAAATTTAAAAATTTTACCTTGTAATGATTCCTTTTTAAATATTTTCCGAATCTTCCCGTAAATGATGTTTTCCCGCAGCCGCCTGTGCCAAGTATTATGATGTTCATATTATTTTGGTAAGAAATTTAATTACTTTCCTTATATTTAAATTTAAAACACTCTTTAAAATGGTTAAGGTCTATGAAGCACTGCTCGCAGCAAATGCGGTGATATTTGCATTGGGCATGCTCATTAATTTTGATGCGGCATTCGGACTAATTCCCGCTGCTGTTTTGCAGGGAGAAATCTGGCGATTATTTACGAGTATGTTTTTGCACGGCGGATTTTACCACATAATAATGAATATGCTCGCTTTATACTTTTTCGGAATGATTTTAGAGCCGATGATAGGTAGCAGGAAATTTTTAATTGTTTATGTTGTCGGGGGAATTGCAGGAGGGCTTTGTGTTATGCTGTTTTCATTCTTTCCTCTTTCACTTATTCCGGGATTGGGAATAAATCCAAACAGCGTTGTGATTGGAGCGTCGGGAGCAATATTTGCAATTGGGACAATTTTGGCATTGCTTGCTCCGAATTTAAGGGTTGGATTTTTGTTTTTGCCGATAAGTACGACATTACTTTACTCAATAATTTTGTGGTTTGTAATTCTGACATTGATTTCGTTGGGAGGATTCCATATTGCAAATGCAGGTCATCTGGGAGGTATTATCGGAGGAATAATCATAGGTAAATTTTTAAGAAAACAGGAAAGAGAGATGGAATTTTATTGATTTTCCTGCATATTAATCAAAATTTAAAATTTTTTAAAATTTCATTACAACGCTTAACCTCGTCGGTTTTTCCTTGCTTTTCAAATAAGTCCTTTGCTTTTAAAACTTCTCTTCTTGCATCATCAATTTTTCCAATTTGCATATGTAAAAGTCCCAAATTATTATGTGCATTGGCATAATCTGAATTTAGCCGTATTGCTTCTCTGTATTCTTTCTCTGCTTCTTCATAGCGTTTTAAATCTTTCAATAAATTTCCTAAATTATAATGTGCCTCAGCATCATTTGGATTTATCCGTATTGCTTCTCTGTATTCTTTCTCCGCTTCTTCATAGCGTTTTAAATCATCCAATAAAACTCCTAAATTATTATGTGCATCAGCATAATCTGGATTTAGCCGTATTGCTTCTCTGTATTCCTTCTCCGCTTCTTCATAGCGTTTTAAATCATCCAATAAAACTCCTAAATTATTATGTGCATCAGCATAATTTGGATTTAGCCGTATTGCTTCTCTGTATTCCTTCTCTGCTTCTTCAAATCGTTTTAAATTTTTCAATAAAATTCCTAAATTATTATGTGCTTCAGCATAATCTGGATTTAGCCGTATTGCTTCTCTGTATTCCTTCTCTGCTTCTTCATAGCGTTTTAAATTTTGCAATGAGACACCTAAATTATTGTGTGCATCTGCATAATTCGAATTGAGCTTTAGCGCCTCTTTGTATTCCTTCTCCGCTTCTTCATATCGTTTTAAATCGTCTAATAAATTTCCCAAATTATTATGTGCTTCAGTATAATTTGGATTTATTTTGAGCGCTTCTCTGTACTCCTTCTCCGCTTCTTCATAGCGTTTTAAATCATACAATAAAAGTCCTAAACCATTATGTGCTTCGGCAAGATTTGGATTTAGCCGTATTGCTTCTCTGTATTCTTTCTCAGCTTCATCAGAGCGTTTTCTATAATAATAAATTCTGCCCAATTTAAAACAAAATAATGAAATCCAGAATTCGTTTTTAATTTTTTCTGCTATTTTCCTGCCTTCTTTGCCAACTTCTTCTGCTTTTTCAAAGTCCCTTAATTTTGCATAATTATCTACAAGTGCCGAATAAACAGAAATTTTCCCATCATCGTCCGCATCCTTTAAAAGAAAATTATCAATTTCGAGCAGTTTCTTTATTTCTTTTATTTCCTCTTCATCTTTTGCAAATTTCAAAATTTCGGTTTTTACATCTTTTGATGGAGTTGTCACTGACTTCATCGCCCCGTCCTCTTTTTCTTCTTCAATGAACCGGTAAACACTTGACCTGAATCTGTAAAAATCAGGTGCTTTAAGCGGAATTTCCTTAAACACATATTCGGGAACCCATATTAATATAGGTCTGTTTATCCCCGCAATTGTTTCTCTGTGAAGTTGTATGTATCCGTAAATTTCTGGTCTTGCTTTTTCAAATCCAAAGATATTGAAGACAACATTTTCATTAATTCCTTCAACCTTTCTGTTGTATAATATTCCCGGCAGGTATTTTTTCTCAAATGACTCGGAAGAAAGAAAAATATCCTCAAATTTCACAATATCTTTTAAAGCAGCATTCAGTTTTTCTTTGAACTCATCAATCATGTAATTTTCACAAGTAATAAAAATTATTGCTCCTTTTCCCTTTGCAAGTTTTAACTCATTAATTAATAACTCTGTTGATTTCATTTCATTTTATATTCAATTATCGGATGCACATCAAACCATTCTTCCGAGTTATAATACTTTAGGACACTCAAACTTCCAAGCAGTTCCATAACAGATTTGCTTCCTTCTTCTCCCTTTCCCATACTTAACTCTTTTTTCTTATAAACATATTTCAATTTTTCTATGTGTTCCTCATTTAAAAAAGTATAGTTTTCTCTCATCTCCATAATAGTTATTTTAACATCATTTTTTTCAATCTTATTATTCTCTTCAACACTCGCGTGATTTGCTGCGTTTCTTATAATTCTTATAAAATCATATATGACCCCTCCGGAATATTTTATGCATTCATCAAGGGCATCTTGAGCTATTAAATTCTCATTTGCCCGTTTCATAAAAATTTCCCTCATTATTGCATAGTTTTCCTCTACTTTTTTGTTGCTCCTCTTTTCATGAATGGTTACATTCGGAAGAATAATAGGATTTGCAAATGTTCTTGAAACAATGCCCCAGTTGGGAGACAGCATCAATGCAAAAGGAAATGTAAAAATTGCTTTGCAGTTGAGTTGTAAAAATGGCGAAGCATAAGAAGAAAAAAGTTTTTCTGCATCACCTACATAAAGTTTGTCGATATCTTCAACAACCAAAAGAACATCCGTTTTTCTTTTTATTTCTCCAAGCATTCTGTTTATATGTCCCAATAGTTCAGGTATTTTTGGTTCTATTTCTTTTCTCATTTCTTTTCTCATTTCACTTCCGAATTTTATCCAACCTAACACCTTTGCAAATATTAAATCAATCCCCAAACCAATTCCTGCCCCCACTTCTATTTTTTCTTCTTCCTTTTCTGTGTTAATAACAGTTAATTGAAATGCCCAGTTTTCAATCGCTTTGAGAACTTCTTCGTTTATTTTAATATTCTTTGCCTTAGCACAATTGTAAATTTCCGCTGTACACACCATTAATAAGTCCTTATAATCAAAATCCGCAATATTTAACTTATCTCTTATTGAAAACTTGACAACCAAAAATCTATTCATGATTTCTTCATCCTCGCACAACCTGTTTAATTCCGTTGATTTTCCGCATCCTTTAAATCCCCCAAACAAAAATTTATCTGAACCTTTGGATTTTAATATGGGTTTTTTAAGTTTTTCAAATAATGTTTTAAATCGTTCATTTGCTTTATATGGACTAACATAGAATTTATTTAAGGTTTCTCCTTTAAGTGGTTGTCTTGGATCAAAAATATCATAAATTTCTTCTAAACTTTCCGCTCTTTTTACAATAGCCATCTTAATTCTTTGATGATTCATTAATAATTATTTAATAATTATCTTTTTACTTAAAAAATTTACTAAATTTTAATCAACTCTCATAAAATCAAGATTCAAAAAGTCCCTGCTGTGTATTCGTTAAATTTTTGACACTTTCATCTTCTTCTCCCAATTTTTCATCTATATTTTCATTATTTTCATCTTCTTCCCCTACAATGTGTGAAATTCCATTTTCTTTGTAAATTTCAATCCTTGACCTCGTAGCATTCTTAAAGTCCCTGTCATGTGAAATTACAATTAACTGCGAGACGCCTTTAAATTCCTTTAAAATTTCTATTAATTCGCTGATTTTGCCTTCATCCAAACTCTCCGTCGGTTCATCTAATATGAGAAAGTCCGCCCTTCCTATGAGCTTTGATAACGCCGCATTCAGGGCAATAGATAAAGCACTCTTCTCGCCACCGCTCAGCGACGCCGAAGATATTGTATTCCCTCCTTTTTTTAAATTTATATTGCAGTTTTCCTCGTCTTCAAATATCTCAGCGCCGTCATAAGGAAAACCAAATGTTGAAAAAAGATTATTTGTGTATGTTTCAAGAATCGGGAAAAATGACTGTGAAATGTCTTTTTGAATGCCATTCCTTCCGAATTTTTCTCTTATTTCCTTTGAAAAATTAATAAAAGCGTTTAAAATTTCCTCCTCTTTTTTTGCATCTTCTATTTTCTTTAAATCACTTTCTATATCGTTAAGTATGTTTTCATAATTTTTTATGTTCGCCTCATTTAGACAAAAATTTTTATCTGCTTCCCGCTCCTTCTTTCTGGCATATTCATAAAATTTTAAAATTTCATTATGCCTTTTTTCATCATAATTAAGAGCTGTCTTTTTGCCTGTAAGTTCGTTTTTCTTCCCGGTTAAGTCATTTTCGTTAGTTCTTTCCCCATTAATGAACTTCGCAACTTCATCCTTCTTTTTTATCCTTTCCTCATATCTGTTCAAAAGCTCTTTCTTTTTTTCCAAAGAAGTTAATTTATCTTTTGCTTCCGTAATATAATGTTCAACATTTTCAATTGTGCAGGGCAGATTATTCATGCCGATTATGTTATTAATTTCATTTAAAATTTTCTTCATATTTTCTTTTATCTCTTCAATATTTGTGCTTTCAACAAATTTTTTTGAACCAATATAATCATCATGCTTCTTTTTAAGTTCGTTAAAAATTTTAGTCATTTCAATCAGCATGTCATTGTGCTTTTCATACTCTGTCTTTTTGATTTCCGCCTCTTTTTTATTTTCCTTTATTTGTTCAATTATTACATTTAGTTCCGTTTGTTCATCAGACATCTTTATAAACAATTCGTTATTTATGCCTTCAATGGACTTCAACATAACATCTTTTTTGCCTTTGTCCAATTCAATATTATTTATTCCTTCTTTATTTTTGTCCGCTCCTTCTTTTAAATTTTTTTCCTCGTTTTCATAGTCATGGCTTTTATTCTCCGCATTTAAAAGGGCTTTCTTTATTTCTTCAACGGCTGTATTTAAGTCCGTCCATTCATTATATCTTGCTATAAACAATTCGTTATTTATGTCCTCAATAGCCCTTAATTGTTTGTCTTTATTGCTTTTATCCAGTTCTATTTCCTTTATTTTCCATAGCACTTCTTTTAAATCATTCGCTGTTTTTTCCTTATTCCGGGCAACATTTCCCAGTAAATTGAACTTTTTGTCGTCAGGTAACAAGGACTCACAAACAGGGCAAACGGATTTTGCTTCCGAAAGTTCTTTTCTTTGTTTTTCAAAATTTTTCAGTGCGGCATTTAATTCGTGTTCTTTTCCTTTTAAAATTTCCCTTTCCTTCGTTAATTTGTCAATCTCTTTCTTTAAATTTTCTCTCTTCCCGGGAATTTTATTTATTTTCTCCAAATCCGGCTTTTCATTAAATATTTTGAAATACTTTTCCTCTGTCTCTTCTATATATTTCCAGCAATCCGCTATTTTCTTTTTTGTTTCGTTTTCTACTTTTGTTTGTCTATTAATTTCATCAAGCAATGTATTTTTTTGCTTTTCTAAATTTTTTATGGCAGCATTTAATTCATTTTCTTTTCCTTTTAAAATTTCCCTTTCCTTTGTTAATTTGTCAATTTCTTTCCGTAAATTTTCCCTCTTCCCCGGAATTTTATTTATTTTCTCCAAATCGGCCTTCTCGTTGAATATTTTGAAATACTTTTCCTCTGTCTCTTTTATATATTTCCGGCAATCCGCCGCCTTCTTTTTTGTTTCGTTTTCCTCTCTGTTCAGCCGGGCAACTTCTTCCACATATATCTTTAAACCTGCAATTTTTTCCTTTAAATTTTCAATTTCTCCATAAATTTTAGTGTGAGCGTTTTCATCCTGTTGTAATGCGGAAATTTTTGAAATGTGCTTATTGTAATCATTTTCCTTATCTTTAAAAACATTATATCTGTTTTTTAAATTTAAAATTTCAGTTGCTTTGTCCTTCTTTTCCTTTAACTCATCGTGATTTTTTGCTTCCTCTTTCAGCGATGGAATTGTCTTTTCTATTTCTTCGATATCCTTTAACTCCTTTTCCTTCTCACATATCCTGCTTCGGACATTTTTTAGGTTATTTTCAAGGATGGAAATTTCGCCTGAAATTTTTATGTAGACCCCTTTTTTTGTGTCTTCTGCATCGCAAAGTTTCTTTTTTTCTGCAAGCTCATTTTTCAAAATTTCCACATCAGTTCTCAAAATTTCCCCCTCTTTTTTTAAGTCCGCAATCTCTTTAAGTTTATTGTCCTTCTTTTTTATTATGTTGTTTTCATTTCCAACCTTTCCTTTGAGCTCGTTTGCTTTATCATCAAAATCCTTTACATACTTTCCAAAGTCATAGTGAAATTTTTCCATATCTTCAAGATTAAGCAGCTTGTGGAAGTATTCCTTTCTTTCACTCGGTTTTTGCTTTAAAATCCTCGTTAATTCGCCCTGCCTCACAACAGATGTATCTATTTCATTTAAATTTAAAATTTCGCCGAGTTTCTCATCAACGCCCCTCTGTCTGCTGGCAATATTCTTCCAGCCGTTTTCATTAAGTATGTCCAATGATGCACTGGTGCTGCGATTTAAAATTTTGCCTCTCTTCACTCTGTATTTTACTCCGTCTGCTGTAAATGACAAAGAAACAGACATTCCGCTTTCATTCCACCTTATAAAATTATCAAGCTTAAGTCCTTCCCGTTTTTCCCATCTTTCGCCGGATAATGCAAAAAGGACAGCATCAATTATTGTTGATTTCCCGCTGCCGTTATCTCCGACAATTACGGTTGTTCCGTACTGGAAATTGAGCTTTGTATTTTTGTGAGAGCGGAAATTTACTATGTGCAAGGTTTCGAGGAGCATTTTGAGGAAATTTAAGGAAATTTAAATTTAAGAAATTTGTAAAGAATGAAATTTACGAAATTAAATTTACGAAATTTGGGGAAAATTTTCTCATCTTTAAAAACTGATAAAATTATTGTATTTAAATTAATAGCACACACTTAACTTGCCACCAGCCTCTTTCAAAGAGTAATAATAGGTACCTCTCCCAATATAGCGCTTATTCTCTCTGACCTCAGAAAGATAACTTACTTTCTTTTCTCTTTTATTGAGTTTAAGAATAATTGATTTTTCTCCATCCGTAACATCTATTATTTCATTATTATCACTTTTTTTGATTTTTGCATTTTCTACCCACGAAATATACATGTCTTTATTCAAAAATTCTATAAATTCTGTGTTATTTTCAGGAACATCTTCCCAAAGAAATAAATGAGAATTATTATTGATTGGGTTGTTCTCTTCAATTCTTTTTCTTATTATCTGTCCAATGTTATCTGCATTTTTAATTCCTCCTATGCATATAGTTACGGGATAGGGGCTGCCCTCATCAGGTTGGATCATTACTTTCGTTACTATTTCTATATCACCTGATTCTTTACTCCAACCGCTACTCCAACCACAACTCTTTAATTTTTTCCAACTTATTTTTATGAAACACTCTTTCTGAGTGCTATTAAAACCAATTGTATTTGCCAGTTCCCCTTGGCCAAGAGAGCTTATTTTTTTTGTCTTTTGGATATATTATCAAACTTTTTGGGTTGCCAATAAACCATGCGCTTCTTTTTGCTTCGCCAGAAATTATCCATTTTAGCAGATCTATTCCCAAATATCCCACGAATAAAGCAAAAAGCATAAGAACACTAATAAAGATATTGGGGGCACCCCATATTAGAACAAAAATTGAAAAAGGAAAGAATAATGTAAGAAATAAACTGACACCTAACTGAATGATTAATGCGAATATGGAAACAGTGCGTTTTGCATATACAATAAAATCATAAAGTTCGCCGGCAAGAATATTTTTTATTTCAATAGGAATGGGCTCTTGAGATACAATTGGAGTTTTAATGGACTTATTATATAAATCACCCATTTCCTTTTTTATTTCTTTTAAATCACTTTCAACAGGATTTTTGTTTTTGTCTTCTTCATCCATCTCTTTCTTAATTTTTTCCAGGTCCTTTTCTACTTCCTGTCCGGCTTTTTCATCAATGTCATCACTTACATCCAGAATCAAAGCTCCGACATATCTGCAGTCCTCGCATACATATTTTGCATCGGTACCTTTATATCCTCCGCCCATTGTTGTTGATGTTCCGTAATAATTTATTCTGCTACTTTTACATATAGGACATCTCA
>JAGWDQ010000129.1:0-11892 GCA_018260615.1 Candidatus Altarchaeum sp. | reverse complement strand
GTTGTTGATGTTCCGTAATAATTTATTCTGCTACTTTTACATATAGGACATCTCAAATCCATTGTTGCATTATGATTTTTTGATTTTTCAAAATTCATAAAATTATATTGCTAAACTCAATATAAAATTTAAAAAATAGAAATTTAAAAAGAATGAAATTTGTAAAATTTTATAAAAATACCTACAAAAATCCAAAAAGGATTAAAAAGATAATAACAAATGTTAATATAATCAACACCCTTATCCTAAAACAACGTGAATTAGCAGAGGAGTTATAAATGCCTCAAGAAATGCTGCTATCACTAAAAACAAAATAACGATAAACATAATTCTTAAGGTCTCATCAAAAACTTTATCAATGTTATCTGAGCTAGTTATAAAGTGTACCCCTAATTTTAGGCCTGCCACACCTGAAATAAAAAAGGCAAATAATTCAAATGGTCCGTGAGGCATTATGATTGCAGTTGTTATTTTAAAAGGCAGTATCCCATAAACTGCCCCTACAATACATGAATTAATCACCATCTCCAAAACAGCAGGCACTCCGCCGAAAAACAACCCCCCGAATGCAGTGCCAATAGCTACCGATGAATTATTAAAAAAATACCATAACGTGTCTATAAACGGCATTGAAACATACCCGAAAAAACTTTCTTTTTCACCTAAAATCAAAAAATCCATCAGGTCATCACCTAAAAATGAAAATTCGCTGCCCATATAGTATCCAATAACAAAGCCAGTCACACAAAATGCTAAAACACAAAATACATAATGTAAATTGCAGATAAGAAAATTTTTTAATATGTTAGGAGAGTTCCGGAAAATAACCCACATATACTTAATGCCATTAAATCTCTTTTCAGTGACTGGTCTAAAATTCCAATTTGTTCGCTCCATGAAAAAAGTTATTTTTGCAATGTGAATCCATGGACTTATCACAAGTGCTTCAAGGAAGTAGAACATCGGCGAAATATTAGAGTTAAAAGTAATTGCTATGGCTTCCGATGATATAAATACAATAATATATACTACCCACACAGCGATTAAAATAAAAATAAAAAATACGACTGATGAAAAATTATTTCGTACAAAACCTGCACTTTTTGTTATGGAATCTATAACGCCCAAGTTCTCAATAACAATATATTCATCCGTGAAAAACAAAAAAAAGAATAAGAGCATCAGTACTGGAACAATGATGACCAATAACAATGCAACAATATCAGGTTCAATTAGGGCAATAATAAATATAGGCGAGACACATAAGGCAAAAACTAAAATTTTTAATAAATTCAGTGCAAATAAACGCAAAAAGTATTTTCGGGCATAGAACAAAAAATTTTTAAATCTCATTCCGGAACTTCCGGTTGCGGTGCTAAGACATACGTAACCAATTGTTCCCCCTCCAATATACGAATACAACAACAGCGAAATAATGAAAATAATCGGGAGTGTAATTAAAAGTAATATCTCCATGACTTGAAATTCAGCCAACAAATCATTTTCCAATATATTTTCTTCAAATTTTTTTTCATATTCTTTCTGATCCGTATATTCATCAAATACCCAATCTTCATTTTCTTCTAAAAAGTCAGCGATACCTCCCGCAAAAGGCAGGAATATTAAAATTAGAACGGTTACCACTATGCTCCATATAACTACTGGCAGTGCCATAGTGAAAAGATAAGGAATTAAAATTCTTGGTGTGCGAGTTATACGATCAAGTGCTAATCCAAAGTAGTGAGTTACGGATTTTGTCATCTCTATTTTTTTAATTATTCAGGGATAAACATACTAATTATAACAAGTGCCCAGAAAAGCCCACCAATAATTAATAAAATTATTTCTTTCCATGAAAAACTTGTTCTTTCCTTAAATTCCTGTTGTTCTTTCTCCCAGTATGAATTCAAAACCGCTTGGACAACTGTAAGTGGTAGAACACCAAGAAAACCTATAAGCCAATAGGGATCTGGAGCGTGCAATGCTATTACATTACAAATTATAACAATACTCAATAACAAACCCGGTGAATAATCTGCCATACATCCTGCATTTCTTGCATACTTTCGGATATTGTTAAATTGATCATATACTAAAACAAGTCCGACTAGTGGGACAAAAAGACCGACTGTTCTCCAGCCGGGACTTATGTCCAAACCCACATGTGCTTTGAGATGCTTCCAGTTCCGGTAAAACCAGTAAATTTCATAGAAACTAAAAGTAGCTATTGATAAAAGAACAAGATGCCAAATTGGCTGGGCGTTTGAAAATTCCTGCAGCGGCGGTTGCTGCGACCGTGTATCTGTTGATTGGCTGTTTAATTCTTTTTTAATTTCCGTTAAATCCCTCGCAAATGTAATATTCGGCTCTGATTTTTCCTGCTCTCCCCCACATTTTGTTATATTCTCCATACTATTTATTTGCTCATTTTCTTTTCCCGCGACTTGTTCGTAAAGTTCATGGGTTGTATTTTTTTCCATTTTTCCTTGTTTTAATCTTTTATTTGGTTTTGTTTTAATCTTTTAATGAAATCCATTGAATGGAATTACGAATGGTTAGATCGTTCTCGTTAATTCGTTTTCTTATTAACTTTGCAATTTGAGATACATTTTTAATTCCGCCTATGTATATAGTTTTTTGATAATCTGGACCTTCATCGTTACTGATTATTATATTTGTTAATATTTCTATAGAACCGTCCTCCTGAGTGCCATTAACTTTAATAACATCTGTCAATTCTTCCCAATTAAAAGATTCTATTTTGTTTTTTTGATACTTTGATAACTTTTTTGAAGTGCCAATAATCCATGCATCATTAAAAAATATATCACTAATTGCAGTAACTATGAAATATAACAAAAACAATAACAAAAACAATCCAACTACAAAAGACATGGGATTTTTATGTGGTTCTGCAGTACCTATTCCCAATATAAATAACATAACTAAACATATGATTAAAAAAAGTATTGAGTCCCCTATAAAAACAGTGCGTTTTGCATGTACAATAAAATCGTAATGTTCGCCGGCAAGGATGTTCTTTATTTCTGCTGGAATGGACTCTTGAGGCGTAATTGGTTCATCATTTAAATCACTACTTTCTTTATCCGTTTCTTTTAAATCACTTTCTATTAATGAGGTCTTTTCATCCATGAATTTCCAAGCAAGAGCAAGATCACTTTCTGTAGGCATCTCTCTTATATGACTTTCTTCCTCTTTTTCTTTTATATCACTTTCTGCGTCTATTTCATTTATATCTGTCGTCATACTCATTTCTTTTAGATCACTTTCTATGGAATTTTTGTTTTTGTCTTCATCTGCACTTACATCTAAAATCAACGCTCCAACATACCCACAATCCTTGCATACATATTGTGCCTCAGAACTTGCATATTTTGCAAATGCCTGCCCGTAATAATTTATTTTGTTACTTTTGCATATGGGACATCTCAAATCCATTGTCATGTTCTTATTTTTTCTTTTGCGTATTGTTATTTATTTTGTTATAAATATATTACTAAATTTAATCTAAAATTTAAAAAAATTGAAATTTAAAAAATTTTATAAAAATACCTGCCAAATCCAAAAATGATTAAAAAGATAATAACAAATGCTATAAATTTGTAAATATCTACGCCAAAATTTTTCTTTACAAATTTTTTATTGCATTCTTTTATCTTCTTCGCCCATCTCTTTCTTAATTTTTTCCAGGTCCTTTTCTACTTCCTGTCTGGCTTTTTCATCAATGTCATCACTTATATCCAGAATCAATGCTCCGACATATTTGCAGTCCTCACATACATATTTTGCATCGGTACCTTTATACCTCCGCCCATAGTTGTTGATGTTCCGTAATAATTTATTCTGCTACTTTTACATATAGGACATCTCAAATCCATTGTTGCATTATGATTTTTTGATTTTTCAAAATTCATAAAATTATATTGCTAAACTCAATATAAAATTTAAAAAATAGAAATTTAAAAAGAATGAAATTTGTAAAATTTTATAAAAATACCTACAAAAATCCAAAAAGGATTAAAAAGATGAAGTGAAAGCACACTTAAAAATTTTTTGATAATTCAATCAATAGTGTGAAATGTTAGTAAATTTATTGTAAATCCAAATAATGACAAAATAATTATAATGAACCATATTATTGCTATGAATAAGCTTGTTACTACCAAAAAGAATAATAAAGAACGGAAATATGTTAAAAATCTTCCCTCTTTTTTATCGTCCGATTCGTTAATTTTCTTTTTTGTTTCTGGTTTTTCTAAATCTTCTTCCACAGGATTTTTATCTTTGGATTCATCTGCACTTATATCTAAAATCAAGCCCCCGACATATCCGCAGTCCTCACATACATATCGTGCATCCGTGCTTCTATATTTTGCTATTGCTCCACTATAATAATTTATTCTGCTGCTTCCGCATATCGGGCATCTTAAATCCATCGTATTTATTTTTGACTCTTATTACTTATCAATAGTCAACCCGCCATATTGAAGTCGCTAAATCTGCCAAACCTCTTTGTCTGCTTTTTATCTGCTGTTTTCCCCACCCGGAGAATGACTCTGCAACTTCCTGTGTTATTTTGTATTGTGATTTCTTGTAGATTGATATTTTTTCACTAAATTTTCTATTAGATGCTTCTCTGTTGTTCAGTTTTGATTCCAGCAAAGTAAGATTGCCAATCTGATAAACGAACTTTTCATGTTGTGCCACATCAATTTGCCATTCGGGTGTCGGATTCTCGGGGTATATGTGTTCTATTGTAGCTTCGGTATCAAAAACATAATAATTCTTGTTAAATTTCTGATTTTCAATGGAAATGAGAATATACCTTACTAATCTTCTTTCCCTGCTGTTCTTTGTATCAAAACTTCTTGTCATGAAATAATTTTTAAATATCTCATCATCAAGGTAAACATTGCGAAGTTCCCGTAAGATTTCTTTAGCCGTTGAAATTTCTCCTTTATGAACCTTTATGGCTGCTTTATTATATGTTTCCTCTAATCTGTTCGGATTTAAATTTCCAATTATATTATACTTAAAAACAATTGCCCGGATTATTCTCAGGACCTTTAAAAATTCATCTGAACTCATCTTAAAATAGCATGCCATTAACAGTGACTTGTGTTGTTTTGCACAAAATAATTTAAGTTCTTCCAATATGAAAGACACTTCTTTGTCTGATGCCCATAACTTGTTATCCGGTTCGGATAATGCAACATACAAATCAGTATAGGTTTCTAAATTATATATGAGGTCAAAAACATTTCTTTCATCGGAAATTTTAATTTTTATTTCTTTGAATATTCTTTTGGATCTGACAAATTTTTGTTGTGAGTTAAGATAATATCTTAAAAATGTTGGAAAATTATGATATCCTATTGTTGATATTATCTGATTCCAGATGGTATTAATATTTTCTACATCTGTTTCACTTTTAACCAGAGAGAATAAATAGTTTTTAAGCAAATCAGTTGAAGTAAGATTAATATCTCTGGCATTCAGTGTTTCAAAAACGGTATATGCAGAAATATTATCATCCACAACAATCTGAATAAATACCAGTTTATTTAATAAAATACCATCAACAAAACTTACCAATTCTTCTCCTGTACTTAATCCCAAATCCTTAATTTTTTCTTTAAAGAATCCAAATGCCTCTAAAAGTAATTTGTTAGAGTCCTTTAATTTACTCCTGTTCAAAGGTGTTCTTAACTGCAAAAGATGTGACTGATAGAAATCGTTGTCACTTTCATTGAGTTTTAACTTAGACGAATAAGTAAGCGACTTTGGGTCTTTAAAGCCCAAACAAGTATTAAGAAATATTTCTTTTCTTTCTTTGTTTCTTTCAGGATCATTATTTTTTTTAATTAATTCATCTAAATGTGAAAGCACAGATAATATTACTATGCTGAGTGTTACCAACCGTTGTTGACCATCTATTACAGTAAAATTTTTATTGTCTTCGGTTTGTAATACGATTGAACCGAGATAGTGTATTTTTTCTTCATCTTCCTGCAGGAATATTATGTCTTGCCAAAGTTCTTCCCAATTGTCTTCTGTCCAGGAATAACTTCTCTGAAATCTCGGAACAGAATATTTTTTACCATTTCCTAATATCTCGCCTAATGTCAAAGTTTTAGTATCAAAAAAGGGTTTTTGCATTTTATCTCCTCTCGTAATTTTACTGCTGTCAAGTTAATGATTTACTCACTTATGATTTAATTAATTAGTTAGTTAATTAATTTGTAATCCAAATCTTTTAAGATGCTTTTTTGCCATCTGCAAATTTCAATTTATCTTTAAATAAAATTTACTCATGTCCGGTTGAAATTTAAATAAAATTTTAAAATTTTAAATATATTTATGTCCATAACTAATTAACATTATAAATTTATTTCTTAAAATTAGAATAACAAATTATTATGAAAAATGAAAACAATAAAACCTATAATAAAACCGGCAAAACCAGCAACATACAAACAGGCAGGAGTAGATATTGACAAACGACAGGAAGTAATGAAAAATTTTATAAATTTAATGAGTGCAACATTTAAATTTAGAGACAAAAAAACCGGAAGAGTACTTATGAATGTTGGAAATTATGCAAACCTCATTGAATTAGGGGATTACGGAATTGCATTTAAAACTGATGGAGTCGGAACAAAAGTACTTATTGCACAGGAATTGGACAAATATGACACTGTCGGAATAGATATGATTGCGATGAATGTTAATGATTTAATCTGCGTCGGTGCGGAACCGGTTGCATTAGTTGATTACATTGCTTTGCAGTCCGTTAATGAGGAAATTTTAAACGGAATCGCAAAAGGAATTTATGATGGTGCAAAACAGGCAAATGTAGCAATAATCGGAGGCGAAACCGCAATAGTCCCTGATTTAATTAAAGGAATAAACGACAAGGACAAAACTGGTTTTGATTTGAGCGGAACAGCGCTGGGAATAGTTAAAAAAGACAAAATCATAGACGGAAGCAAAATTAAAATCAATGATGTCATTATCGGATTTGACAGCAGCGGAATTCACAGCAACGGACTAACATTAGCGAGAAAGGTTTTGCCGAAGAAATTTTATCCTGAAATTTTAACTCCTACAAAAATTTATGTCAGAGAAATTTTGGAAATAATAAATAAATACAAAGTTCACGGACTTGCACATATAACCGGAGGAGGTTACAGAAATTTATTACGACTGACAAAATACGGATTTAAACTGGAAAATTTGCCAGATTTGAATGAACGGCACACAAAAATTTTTGCTAAAATTCAGGAGTATGGCAATATAAACGATGAAGAAATGTACAATACATTTAACATGGGAATCGGATTTTGTGTAATTGCAGATAAAAAAGATGCAGCGGAAATTTTGAAAAATCACGAGTGCAGGAAAATAGGCACGGTAATTGCAGAGCACAAGGTATTGGTAGAAATGAGTGATAAAAAGATTGAAATTTTAAAGGAAAAATAGAAACTTTTAGTAAAAATTTCATCAAAAAATTAAGATTTTATTTTAATCATAATTAATAAAAATAATTAAAATACTAATAAATATATTGGCTGCTGAATTATACCTGGGGAAAGGTTTCCATAAGTAATGTGGCGAACATTGCAGGAGTAACAACAATGGACTTTAAGAACATTCCTGCAAAAAAGGGCTTTATGAGATAAATTGAATCTGCTTCCGCACAAAAAATGGATAAAAAATTAAAAAGTACCTGTAAGGTGGATTTTATCATTGATACTGATATGGCAAGCGTGCCTGAAAAAACAAAAATAAAAAGAGCAGATGAAATTTTTAAGTAAAATTTTAAATTGGTGAAAGACAAAGATTTATTTAAACTTAATAACCAGAAATAATGAATCAAAAACAACTCATAGTGTAATATAACAAGTGCTTTTCAGGCACATAACTCAACAGCATTATTTAGAACATATACCTACTATTTTCATTAGAATTTATTATATAAAATGTTTTATTATTGGTGTCGTTTATAGGGAAAAAATATACCGGTCATATTACAGATATACTCAAAAAACAAGGAAAAGGAAGGAATATTTATTATGTTCTATCATAAATGGGACGATTGGGGCGGATATGGGACGAATAAAAAATAAAGTTCCTGCAACTTTAAATTTAACATAAAACTCAAAATTTTATATATTTAATCCAAAATGAACAAAGAGAAAGAAAATAAAAGGGATGAAAGCATCATGGAAGGCGTTAAAAAATTAGCAAATTTACTCGGAAAAAACGAAGATGAAATTTTATCATTAATTGCTCAAAAGAAAGATGAAATGGGCGGGCTGATTAATGATTACGGAGCATTGTCGGGTGTTGCGAGTGATTTCGGCGTACGAATATCCGAACTAACCGATGAAAATAATATTTCATTTTCAAAGCTCAAAGATGTGCTGACCAAAAGAGAAATTTCCGTAAATGTTGTCGGAAGAGTGAAGAGAGTATTTCCAATAAAGGACTTTCAGAGAAAAGACGGAACAGCGGGAAAAGTCGCCCGCATAATAATTTCCGATGAAACCGGAGAAATTCCTGTTGTGCTGTGGGATGCGCACTCGGAAATTTCTAACAGGGTTAAATTTAATGACATAGTCCGGCTCATTAAAGGCAATACAAAGGTATCAACATTCAACGAGCTTGAAAGAGTTGAAATAAATTTAACAACATTTTCTATCATAGACATAAATCCGGAAAGCAAAGATGTAAAAATTAAAATTCCTGAAATTTCCGAACGCATTCAGACCTTAAAAGAAGTAAAAGAAACTGTCAAAGATGATAAAATACCTGTCTGTGTGGTCGGAAGGATTATAAGTGATATTGAAAGTAATGAATTTGAACGACTTGACGGAAGCAAAGGTGTCCGAAGCCCGTTTTTTATTGAAGATGAAACAGGAACAATGCGGCTAACTGTGTGGGATGATATGAAAGACACAAAAGACAAAGGTATAAATTTCGGAGGTCTTGTTAAGGTCAGGGGCATGGCAAAGAGAGGAATGCTCGGTGATGTTGAAATAAGCACAAATTCGGCAGGCAATATAGAGAAAAGCAACGCGAAGTTAAATTTACCCGAATTAAAAAGAATACATACTCTGTCCTTAAAAATAGGAGAAATTTCCGCTCAATACGAAGCATTAAGCGAAGACGAAAAGAGGACTTTTACCCTGACAACAAAAGGAATAATTACAAAAAATTTCGGAGTGAAGGAGTTTGAAGGCATTCAGGGCAATGTCGGAAAAAGAGGGGCGTTCATGCTGAATGATGACACGGGAAGCATCAGAATAGTCATCTGGAACGATGCTGCTGATTTTGTTGAAAATGTCAGCGAAGGCGATGCGGTTGAAATTAAAAAGGGAAAAATACGGAGAAGTATAGAAAATTGTGAAATTCACATAAGCAAAAAGAACGATATAAATTTAACTGACAAAAACGAATTTGCCGGTCTGGATATTTCGTTTTCAAAATCAGAAGGGGTTGAAAAGAAAATTTCAGAAATTTCTGACGGAGACAGAAATGTAAAATTAGTTGTAAAAATTGCGGATATTGACTCAAACCAGCAGTTAACCTATCCTTCCTGCCCGACATGTAATAAAAAGGTTATGAATGTAGGAAATAATGAATGGTATTGTGAAAAATGCGGAACAAGCGTTGAGCAGGTACCAAAATTAATGCTTAGAATTATTGGAGCGGACATAAACGGAGACGGGCAAATAAAGGTAATGCTTTTCGGAGACAATGTGGAAAAAATAATGGGGATGGACATAACGGAAATTTTAAATTTAGTCGGAGAATCAGGGGAACAGGCAGTCATAGAAAAAGTAAAGACGGAGCTGCAAAACAGTGTCCGAACAATTACAGGATATGCGAAATTTAATAAAAATTTTGCGGACATGGTATTTTATGCGGATAGAATTGAGTAAAAGTAATTGATTGAGTAAATGTTAAATTTCTTAAGATAATTTAAAAGAGGTCTAATTTATAACAGAAAAATTTAGCGAGGTAGAGGAGCTTGGAGTTCTCGCTGGGCCCATAACCCAGAGTCCGTTGGTTCAAATCCAACCCTCGCTATTAAAATAGTATTTTCTTAAATCGCACTAAATAGTATGAAAATAGCAATGGATATCGGCGGGGCAAATATAAAAATTTTTGATGGTAATGAATACAAACAATACTATTTCCCGCTGTGGAAAAAAAAGAACAAATTTATGTCTTTCTTATGGCAATTGACAGAGAAAACAGACCTTAATGCAGATATGTATGCAATTACGATGACAGCAGAACTTTGTGATTGCTTTAAAGACAGAAGAGAGGGGGTAACCTTTATATTGAACGGATTGAAGGAAATTTTGCATTCTAACAGGATTTTTGTGCTTTCAAACGACACAAATTTTAAATTACTTGACCTTGATGACGCAATGAAATTTCCATACAGCGTTGCATCCGCAAATTTTGTGGCAACCGCAAGATATATTTCAAAATTTGAAAAAAATGCGCTCATTATTGATATTGGCTCAACAACCGCGGATATAATTCCGATAAAAGACGGAAAAATTTTAGCCCACACAACTGATTTTGAACGGTTAAAAAACGGGGAACTGATTTATACCGGTGTATTGAGGACAAATTTAATAAGTATAAGTAATAAAGTAAAATTTAAAGGCAAAAATTTAAAAATTTCTGCCGAGTATTTCGCGAATACCGGTGATGTTTACAGGGTGTTGGGAGAAATTTCTGAAAATGAATGGACAACTGAAACAGCGGACGGAAAAGGAAAAAGTATAATTGAATGTATGAGAAGAATTGCGAGAACTGTTTGCTGTGATGTGAGCGAGGGTGAAATTTATGAGACATCTGAAAGGAAAAGTAAAATTTCAAAAGCGGATGTTACACAAATTGCAAAATATTTCAGGGACGAACAAATTAAAACAATAAACAGGGCAGTTGAACGATTAGAAAAGAAATATAGAATAAAAAACCGGCTTATTATTGGTGCGGGAAAATTTCTTTATGATGACCTGAATGCTTCGCTGAAATATGAAGATTTGAGTGCGGTAAAGGCACTTTATTTTTTAACGATGGATTTGCAAATTTGAAAAATACTGAAACCTTCGGTTTCAATCTTTAAAAATCTGTTGATTTTTAAATACTGAAAACTACGAGTTTTCAATCTTTAAAAACCTGCGAGGTTTTTAAATACTGAAAATCTTTGGGATTTTTAATCTTTCAAAATCTTTGCGATTTTGAAATCACCTCGCTGTTACCTAACTTACGCTCACTTCGTTCCACTCACTTCGTTCGTGTCTTTTCAAAACCTCTGCGGTTTTGAAAATCGTGTATTTTAAATTCTCTTCGTATTTAAAATCGTTCGGAGATTTCAAAAATCTGTTGATTTTTAAAATTGCTCGGAGATTTAAAATTTCTGTGAGAAATTTAAAATCACATCACTTACGCTCACTTCGTTCCACTCACTTCGTTCGTGTCTTTTCAAAACTTTCACCTCGCTCCTGCTCGGAGATTTTCAAAACTTCGCGTTTTGAAAATGCGTTTTGAAAATCGTGTATTTTCAAATTCCTACAATTTAAAAATCATCTCGTTTTCTTCGCAGATTTTCAAAGGCAAACTTTGAAAATTAGAATAAAATTTTAAATAGATAAATTTAAATTTTATAAAATAATTTGAATTAATCATAATTTATATTCATATTTAACTAAATAAAGTTATAAATAAAGAATGGATGTAGAAACAAAAGCAAACAACGGAAATAAACCTTGTAAAGAGGAAATTTTTGAAACAAATCTTATGAGAAAGATTGAATTAAAGCGTAAAAATTTAAAAAGCAAAAGG
>JAGWDQ010000128.1 GCA_018260615.1 Candidatus Altarchaeum sp. | reverse complement strand
TGTTTGTGTGACATTGTAAGTTGTGCCGTCATTATCTGTGTAATTTGCATTAAATGTATTGTAATAAGTTCCGTCGCTCTGACTTTCAGGAACTAATGCGTTAAATTTAAATGAACACGATGCAGAAGTATAACTATTGCTTGCTTTTCCAATACTTCCGTTAACAAAACTAATTGTGCTGTTTCCTGTTGGAGTTGCGGTCTGTATGTTACAGGTATTTGAGGTTATTCCCTGGAATGTCCAGCCACCTGGTAATGTATCAGTTATTGCAATATTACTTGCATTTGCGATTCCTTTGTTTATTATTGCTATTCTGTAAGTAACATTCTTTCCAGGAATTACAGGTGTTGTTAATGATTTTTTAACTATGCTTATATCTGGCTTGCTTACTGTTATTGTTGCTGTTGCCTGCCGGTTAAATGTGTTTCCGTTACCATCTACTCCTGTGACATAAACCTCATTAACATTTGCACCTGTACTTACATTTGAAGTGACTGTACAATTAACATTAAATGAAATTTCCTGCTTCGGATACATAAATACATTATTAAACGATATGTTTGTGCAACTCATTCCATACGGCGGAACATCCGAAATATTTATAGTCATATTTACACCTTTCAAATTTCTTACGATTATACTATATGCAACTTTATCTCCCGGTTGAGTAATTATATTTGAAGCATTTGAAATTTTGACAACATCTATGCCACAACAACCTCCTGCAATTTCCTCATAAATTTCTACATTTGCCGTTCCGGTAAATTTATAAGTGTCATTTGCCGAATCTTTTGCCTTTACATCTACGTAATTTGTTACCATTCCCGTATTTGCACCGGTTGTGTCAAATTTCACAATTATTTCCTTTGTCTCTCCTACAAAAATACTATTATAAGAATAATTCAGAACAGTTAAATTTGTAAATTTATTTGGAGGTGTATCAGTTATTGTTACATTAAACGCTGTTGATGGTCCTGTGTTTGTAACTTTTATATTACATTCAGCTATTTCTCCTTTTGCTACTTTGCTGTTGCAGGTCTTTGTCACAGTTAAATTTAGCCCCTCAGCTTTTATAAGAGTAACTGTCTCGGAGTCTGTTCCGGATATCATTTCGCCGGATCCATTAATTGCATGCCCCGTTACCGACACGGTATTGACAACGCTTTTGTTGGATTGTGGAACGCTGATAACTCTTACAATATAAGTGAATATAAAATTCTCGTTTGTGGATAATTGACTTATGTTGGTTATTAATGTTCTTGTCGTGTTGACATAGGTAATATTATCCGAAGAGGATGACACAAATTCAAACTCTGATGGAATGACATCAGTAATTGAAATATTATACGCTTTTCCAGGCCCGACATTGCTAATATTTACTGCGAAATTTAAATAATCGCCGATTGTAGCAACTGATTGGCTTGCTGTTTTATTTACTTCAAACCTCGGATAAAGCTCTTCTTTCCTGTTTATATTTATCCAGCAATCATCACTTCCGACAACCTTTTCACCTGATGTATTTAAATAATGCCCCGTAACAGTAACTATATTTGCCCTTAAAAATGTCGCTTGAATAGTATCCTCTGTCAGAGTATTAAATTTAATAATGACCCTATCATTAACAGATATATTACCTACTAAAATTTCTAAAATAGTTGTTCCTGCGGCATAGTCGCTATAATTTACAACACCATAATTAACAGGATAACTTGTCCCCGATGATGCATTATAATACATAACACCTGTAACATTTATAAATTCAAACCCTCCTGACAAAGTGTCATTGAATAGAACATTATAAGCGGTTGAATTTCCAACATTGCTGACATTTATAATATATTCTACCTCGTCCCCTTGTGTGATATTGCTTACAGTTGATGTCTTTGTAACATTTAACACAGGATATTCCGGCTTACTTTCTATGAAATATTTTGCCACCCCTTCATCGTATGTCTCTTTAAAGGTCTTTGAAATTTCATCATAATAATATCCGCGTGTATGTATTATATTTATATTTTCACCGGATGACGCGTTTTCTGTAATGTTTGCACAAATATAGTAGCCAAAGCTAGCAGAAGCCGGCAACTCATTCGGCGTATAATTGAGGATAAGATTTCCATAATTTGATAATACATTATGTCCTTCCGGCAAAGTATCATAAACAGTGACATTAAATATAGATGCCGCGCAACTTATATTCTTTGCTATATTCGCCACATAAATATGGAAACATACCCCTTGGGACTTGTTAAATATAATATTTTTCGCTTCTTCTTCACTATAACATTGTTGAATCTGGTTGCTTGCATCATCATACTCACAAACGCTCTTCCATATCTTTAGTTTTGGATAGCACAAAATGCTAGGAGTAACTACATCTACATTTGTTGAATTTGCCACGGTGAAATTTGTTCCGTTAAATTCATAAGATACACTAACTACATTGAAGACCTTGCCATAATACGAGTCATCTGTGACATTTACATTCACCGTGAAATTTATTACTTCATTTGTAGATAAATTATTTATCAAAAATTCTGACTGGGTTAAATTTACAAAACCCACTGGCAAAACATCTTTCACGGAAATATTATAGGCAGTTGCATTTCCTGTATTTCTAACGATTATTGTGAAATTTATTGTTTCTCCCTTCGTTGTGCTGTTTGAAGAGGGTATTTTTGAGACCACAATATTCGGTGCATTTACTAAAATCTCTTTTTTATTTATAGTAACGATAGCAAAATTATCTGCAAAAATTTCTTCACCGGACATATTTTCTTTATGTGCAACTGCTGCAACTCTGTTTATTGCTGTGCCTAACGGAGCATCTTCAACTTTCACAGACACAGTATAAATTTTACTTTCATTAGGTGACAATGTATTTATAAAATAACTCAAATTTCCACTAATTAATGAAAAGCCATCGGGAAGAATATCAGATATTGAGACATTGTAAGCAGTCTTAACTCCGATATTTTTAACTGTTATTGTGAAATTAATAGTATCTTCCCTATATACTACTTGTGGATGTGCCTCTTTTGTAATCAAAAGTTTTGGCTCGCCTATTAATAGACCTACTGATGTTCCCGTGTCACTTCCGGATAGAGTGTAAATAGTGTTATCTTTGTCAGCATAACTTGCATTAAATTTATTATAGTAAGTTCCGTCGCTCTGATTTTCAGGAACTAATGCGTTAAATTCAAATGAACACGATGCAGGAGTATAACTATT
>JAGWDQ010000127.1 GCA_018260615.1 Candidatus Altarchaeum sp. | reverse complement strand
GGACAAACAAATAGGGGTGACCCTCATTTTTTTATTTTTTTTTCGTGCTAATGGGTTATAAGAATGAGAACCGAATTAGATCTAGATGAACTTTTGAATCTTATAATAAAGGATAAAATAGAAAGAATATCCAAAAAAGCATCAAAACAAAAAGATCTATTGAAAAATCTAAACGAAACAAAATTGAACGAAATTAAAGAGGCGATTAAAGAAAAAGAGTTAAAAAACAAGTCAAAATATATCGAAAACATTAAAAAAGCCGCATTCTGGAATTTTAAAAGAGTGTACGAAGATCTTAAAGAGAATATGCACAACCACATTTTTTCTAAAAACGGGGTTGAATGTTTTGTATTTGAATGGAAAGATATTGCCGATGAAGAACTTAAAGAAAAGATAAATCAGGCGTATGGGCGGGCAATAAAGAACGAGTCAAAAGATGCTCTTAAACTTCATTTTATGAACGTAATAAAAGAATTTCGAAATGATTGTCCTTATGAATATTGGTATTGGACTCTCCCTAATTTTCATCAGAAGATTGTGACATATATTTCTCATTTAGATAGTAGGATAGGAGCATTAAATTATCTCAATACGGTGTTAAAACCAATACCTGCATCAGATAACAATGTTCGCGAAATAGATAAAAATTTAAAAGTACTTAAAAAAGGTAGCGACATGCTTCGTATGATTGAAAATACTTCAAAATTTGGATGGCAATTTTTTGCATTATCTTTCGTCGTTTTAGTAGGTATTTTGAATATAATAATGAATGCACTTTTGGTTGAAAAGAGTACTTGGTTGTGGATAATGGGGTTTGTCTGCGCTTTTGCGATTAGCGGTGTTGTTAATAATTATATTGTACGAGAGATTGATAAAATAATTAAATTAGAATTGTAAATTAGAATTCTAAAACCCCATAATGTTTTATTTCTACCTTCATATTTTCATATTCTATTGGTTCGTTTTATAAAATTTTATAATTATGTTTTGTGTTTGGATAACCGGAATCCCCGGTTCGGGAAAATCAACAATAGCAAAAGAACTTGCAGATGAACTGAAAAGTAGAAATATAAATTTTCAGATTTTGCGATTAGACGAAATAAGAAAAGTTGTTACGCCAAATCCTGATTACAGCGAAAAGGAACGGGATATTGTTTACAGGGCGCTGGCGATGATGGCAAAATTTCTTTATGACAACGGAATTAATGTCATTATTGATGCAACTGCAAACAAAAGGGACTACAGAAATTTGGCAAGAAATTTAATGAAAATTTTCAGCATTTATTTAAAAAAGTTCAATTATGTACAAAGTTTAACTATTTAAGAAAATGGAAAAAACCACTATCCCAAAAAGAAAAACAATACTTTTTGAAAGGATTTTTAATGTAAATATTAAGGATTTCCAGACGACCGAAGATATAAATAAATTTATTAAGAAAGTAAAAGGAAAGGATTTGGATGTTGTTGAAATAAAAACATCTCTCGTAACGAGTAGAGGAAGCATTATTCCGGTAATCCCAACAAAGCACCAGGATATTGACAAACTTGTTGACGAATTTATCGCAAAAATGTGAGAAATATATTTAAGCGCCAAGAATGGAAAAATCAGAAACAGACGAAATTCAGAAAATATTTGACTTTTATAGAAATTATTTTATTCTTGCGTATTCCGATGTCGTTGCAGCTTATGCTACAAAACCCCAGCAGATTCTTACTGAAATTGAAAACACACTTAGTCATATTGGTCAATGTTTTAATCCGCAACTTTCAGATGACAAAAGAAAAGAAAATGCGAAGAAAGCATACAATCACCTTCTTAGGGCAACACTGGACTGTTACAAGTTAATATGCGTTAAACAAGCAAAAGAGATTGAGAAACATGAGGATAATCTCTATTTGAAAGAGAAAATAACAAAATTTAAGGAATTTTTTAAAGATGCCAGGAGAGCAGAGATGAAAGAGATAGGGGCAGACAACATAGTTCCCATAGACAAGTATAAGGACGCTGTTCAACTTGGAGATGAAATAACAAATGAAATATTTTTGATTTCTAAAATAAAGCCAAAACTGTTTGTGGGGTACAAATACACAAAAAAAGATGAAGAAATTGCATCTAAAATAATCAAAATTTTAGAGTTTGAAGGATTTGAATGTGAGACGGGAAAAAGTGCCGGGATTGGAGACATTGACACAAATATTAAGAGCATGCTCGTGAATTCTGATGGATGTGTTATTATCTTTACTGAAGAAAAAGAAACAACAGATGGAAAATTTACAACCTCGCCATGGCTTATTAGTGAAGCAAGTTATACATTTGGTAAAGAAAAACCCGTGATGATTCTTTTAGAAGATGGGGTGCCAGAAGATCAAATAAGAGGAATTCAAGGCAGAGATTACAGATATCTTTCTTTTAACAGAGCAAAAACAGATGATCTTATTTTAGAGTTTATTCCGCTGGTTAGGGACTTTCATAAAGGTATTATCGGACGAAAACGATTTTTAGAAAGATAATTTTTCCTCATTAAAATTTTTAACTTAAATTAATTATGTTTTGTGTTTGGCTAACCGGAATACCCGGTTCAGGAAAATCAACAATAGCAAAAGAACTTGCCGATGAACTGAAAAAGAAAAATATAAATTTTCAAATTTTGCGATTAGACGAAATAAGAAAGATTGTTACGCCAAATCCTGATTACAGCGAAAAGGAGCGGGATATTGTTTACAGGGCGCTGGCGATGATGGCAAAATTTCTTTATGACAACGGAATTAATGTCATTATTGATGCAACGGCAAACAAAAAGGACTACAGAAATCTGGCAAGAAATTTAATGAAAAATTTTTCTGAAATTTATGTTATGTGTCCGGCAGATGTTGCAGGCGGGAGGGAAAGCAGCAGGGTTCAGAATTTAGTTCAAAAGGACTTATACAAGAAAGCAAAAGAGGGAAAAATTCAACTGCCCGGAATAAATGCGGTGTATGAAGTGCCGGAAAATCCCGAACTGATAATTGACTCGGAAAAATTTTCTCCGAAAGATGCAGCAACAATGATAATTAAAGTCCTAAATATGTGATTGTGTGATTGCCGGCAGGGACAGCGGATTATTTTTGAATATTTTTCTATATTTTTACAGCAGTATATGTTTTTCATTGGTTTCTCACACAGAGACGCAAAGGAATTATACTGAAAATCTGTGAGATTTTCAATCTTTAAAAATCTGTTGATTTTTAAATCACCTCGCTTGTGCTCGGAGATTTTAAAAACTTCGTTTTT
>JAGWDQ010000126.1:11810-23431 GCA_018260615.1 Candidatus Altarchaeum sp. | reverse complement strand
ATATTTTCATTTTTCACTCCGTTGCTGGCAGGAATTCTTGCATCATTCACTCCCTGCGTCATTGTTTTATTTCCGATTACTTTATACAGGTTCATATCTGCCGAAAAAGTAAATTTTAAGGACTATGGTTTGTATGCCGCCGGCTTTTTATTTGCCTTTGTTCTTGTCGGCTTTTTATTTCAGAAAATTTTTGAGTCCGAGATTGGAAACGGAATAAAATTGGGAATCGCAATTGGCTTAATCGTATTGGGAATACTTCAACTGCTCCACAAAGTAAATCCGTTAAATTTACCCATCGTTAAAAACACATTCGCTTTTGGAATGCTCTTTGCACTCGCAATAGGAATAAATCCCTGCACTCTGCCTTTTATTGGTTCGGTATTTGCTCTGTCATCGGGTGAAATTTTGATAAATTTAGTCCTTTTTGGAACTGGAATATTGGTTGCTCCGACATTGTTTCTGTTATTCGGAAGGAAATTTTTGGCTTATGGTAAAAACCTTTCGTCCCGGTTGGGAAGGATAGAGAAATTTCTGGCAGTTCTGCTTGTTTTGGCGGGCTCATATATGGGATGGAATGTGCTTGGATTAACAACAACCGATGTCCTTGTTAGTTCCGTGTTTATCCTGGTCATTATATTGCTTATTTTAAAAATTTTCCTTATTGAGCATTCCGCTAAAGAGTTATTGACAGTTCCACGAATTTTGCTAATTATCTCGCTGTTTATTATCTGGGTTGTCATTACTTATCATTGCTACGGGGTTGTTGAAGTCGGGATGCAGCAGGCGGTGTGTTCTGTGAGTTGTCATATTTGTCAGCGATGCCTGATTTTGTTTGGAATTTCGGCAATTATCGGAATTGCAGGGGTTTTGATTTTGGAAAAATTTGAGAAAAGAAAATAAATTTTGGTGATTGCATGCAAATATCATGACGGATATTAAATGTCAATCAGGTTAACCTCTTCTTAAATTTTTGATTTTATTTCTTCAAGCATCTTCAGGGATTTCATGAGCATCTCTTTGTTATATTCTCTTGCTTTCTCGTTTTCGTCTCTCATTTTAGTGTTTTCCGTAATTATTTCTCTGTTTCTGTTTCGCATGTGCCGATTTTCGTTCGCTATCTCTGTTGTGTGCAGGAATTCTCTTTCTATTCTCTCAATTCTTGATGTTAAGGCATTAGCCATTCCACGATTTGATTCAACAATTTCATTAACATTTATCAGGGAAGTCATTTTTTCAATTTAATTTTTACAATTTTTTCAAGTTCGCCGATTATTTTTTCAAGTTCACTACGATCCTGGGCTATTTTTTCCCTGTCCGAAAGAATCATCTCCCGGTTTTCAAGAATCATCATTCTGTTTTCAAGAATCATCTCCCGGTTTTCAGTAACTGTTACGCGATTTTTTCCTATCATTTTTTCAAGAGCATCTAATCGCGCGTTGGCGCCGATAATAGTTGTTCTGTTTTCCTCTGCCAGTTCATTTGTTTCATCTAATGATGTCATTTTTAAATTGATTAAAGTAAAAATTTAGTTAACGGGCGTTAATGTAGGATAAAACAACATAGTCAATATATGAATGTGCCAGATTTTCGGGAATTATTTTTCCTATTTTTTTCAATTGCCTTCCTATCCTGTGCGCGAGACGGATAAGTTCGGGTTGAGGTATATCCACTATGTTGTGTCTTTGTCTTATTTCTTTTTCAATCATTTCATTATCCCACAATTTTATTCCCTCGTCGGTTTCAACATTCACCGGGCCAAGGATATATTTCTTGTAGTCAATCGCCAGAGCATTACTCCTTTTCTCAATCATTCTCCTTGTTATGGATGAAATTTCGCGGGTGGTTATGCCATCATACAAATTTTCCATGACATCTCTTAATATGTCAACTGCTACGCTCATTTTTATCCCACACGATATCATATCTGATAGAAGCACACTTGAATAAAACTCACCCGGATGGTTTTGGCGGTCAATTATGTTTATTTTCGGATCAAATTTGAACATATCATTGAATCTCTTTTCTTCATCTTCTTTACTGCCTCCAAGCATTTCAGATATTCTTTTAGGCGTGAGCACAAGGGAAAAACCCGCTAGCGTATAAAAAATTTTACTCCCTTTCTCATCCTTTTCCAAAATTCCTGCCGTTTCCAGGTCCCCGATATATTTGTATAAAGTGGATTTCCCGATTTCGGGCAGTTTTTCCTGTATGTCGGGCACGGTTTTCTTCCCGCTTAAAAGTTCGTTAACAATTATGAACTTTTCAAGGGTTCCCGAACTAAATGCACCTATCTGTGTTATCGCATCATTCAATACAATATTGTCGGACTTTTTTATGTTTGTTTCAGTCATTTTGTAAAGTTTATTCAAAAATTTTATTTAAATTTTATTTATATTTAAAATATTTGGACATAAATCAGTTTTTTGTTTATAATTTAGAGATATTAATTAAAAGTATTTATATAAGTATTATTAATATTTATTTAATTAATTAAAAAATTTAAAACAACAGAAAATGGCAACGCCACAACAAAATGCAATAAATATTGCGGGGAACAAAAAGAAGATATATGAATTAGAGAGGACAGTTGATGAAAACAAAACCAATATACTCTTAAACAGGAGCATGTTGATGGTGAATAAAAAAATAATGGAGCGAAATTTTGAAGCAGCACAGGCAAACACGATGCTTGCAGAAGCGAACACAAAAAATCTATTCCGCAATAGGAGAGCGGCAATGCACCTTCTCCCGGAAAATACGGATGTTGAGAAGAACATGAAAAATTCTCTTTTGAACAGAGCAATGTCCCGCGAACTTATTACAAAAGCAGAGACAAACGCAAAGAGGATTGCAATAAATAGGAGTATTGAGGAAGTGAATGTTGCAATGCGAAAAGTAAATGAGATGATAATGGAACTGAATGAAGAGCTTGTAACAAAGAACACTGAGAGGATTGCAGAGAACACCGAATGGATTAACCATGGATTCCCTGAGAAACCCAATGTTGAAGATAATGCGAAAAGAATCGCTGATAATGCGGAGAGGATTGCTAAAGCACTTGCGATAGCAAATGAGAACGCAGGAAAATGGCATGAGACAAGAAAGATGCTTCTTGAAGAGAGAGAAAAGATTGAAGCGAACACTGCAAAAATCTATGCAAGAAGAGACAGAATCCTTGAAAACGCAGAGAAGATAAAGACAAATTACGGAAAAGCAAAAGGTAAATTTTAAGTACCTGTCTAAATATTGAGGTCGTTCTATTGGGAACGACCTCTATTTTTTATTTTTTTATTTTTTTATTTTTTTTATAAATAATGTTAATCTATAATTAATGAGTAATTAAAAAAAATTATAAAAACAAACAACAAAATGGCATTTTGGAACCCTTTTAAAGGAGCGATAGTTGAATTTTTACAGATATTAACAGTAAGTGTTATTATTGGTTTAATTGCAGGCACAATAATTCAGGTATTTCTAAAATTATTTTTTAAACTGCAAAACTGGACTTTTGGCATGTTTGTTGAGAATCATATTTATATTATAATTATTCCTTTAATTGGCGCGCTAATAACCGCATTAATTTTACATAACAAATGGTTTAAACCGGGCAAAGGATGGGGTCCGGGACCAAATTTTATGATAGAAGATTTTACTGACGAGAAAAAACAAGGAAAGTCCCATTGGACGGCAGGAATATCAAAATTTTTAGCTCAATTAATAGGTGTCGGAACAGGAAACAGCGGAGGACTTGTCGGACCTGCCGCAAGAATCTGTCAGGGATTTATCTCCCCTCTAATGCCTTATCTTGATAAAATGGGCGTTACCAGAAAACAAATTGCTGTTATGGCGATGGCCGGAGGAATTGCAGCACTTTTAAGAACCCCTGTCGGTGCCGGAATTTTTGTTACCGAACTTTTGCATTCGGGGGGAAGAATACCAAAAAAATATGTAATCGGGGGTGAACTTGCAGGAATGACTGCTGCAGCAACTTCTTTTATTGCATTTGATGCAAACCCGTTCTTTGGTTATTTACCTTATACGCTTGAGGTTACACATCTGTGGTGGTTTGCAGTACTTGGATTTTTAGCCGGAATCACAGGCCTCATATTTATTAAAACATTTCAGTTCTGCGGTAAATTTTTTACAAATTTAAAGGTCTCGGTGTATGCAAAACCATTAATCGGCTCAATTGTCCCAACGATACTTGCATTTATTCTCCTGACAGTACCTATTGGTGATGATGGCAGTAATGTTTTAACCTCATTTGATAAAGCCGCAACCGGAGAGAATTTCCTGATTTTAGGTTATTACGGAGACCCAAATAACCCCTCCGCAATAGCAGGTAAAGATGAATCCGGGAAAACATTATATATTAAAGACACTTATGATGACGAGATGCCATACATGCATTCCACACCAACTTATCTTGGTTTCGGAGCGGATAATGTTAGAATGTCAAAAGCCGTGGAATATGACGGACAAACGGGGCTTGTGACAATGATGATTGCATCACAACTTGAGCCGGCAATTGGTCAGGATGGAAACCAAATAGAAAAAGATGGTGTGCCCGGGTATGTCAACGGTTTAAAACTTCCCATACTTGTAGCAATCGGACTCCTTCTTTTAATAATGTTCGGTAAAATATTTGCAAACTCATGGTATGTCAGTTCATTCGCAAGCGGTGGAATGATAATGCCAGCGATGATAGTCGGAAGTTTATTGGGCAGTGCTGTAGCATTAGTACTTGCGCATTTTGGCTTTATTGAACCCGGTAATACCGCGGGCTTTGTTGTTGTCGGCGCATTATCAGTACTTGCAGCAATGACAAACGCTCCAATCGGATGCGCAATTTTTGCACTCGTGATTTTCGGTGTTCCATTTGCGGTTCCGGCGTTGATTGGAACAATGATTGCATGGCAAATATCTAAGTTTGAGACGATATATGAGGGAGAAGTTTCAAAAGAAAAATACTCTCAAATGGAGTCATAAACACAAAGCAAAGAACTGTCAGCCGAATTGGCTGACAGTATTAATTTTTTGGAAGTGTTAATTATGAATGGATGTTTATAGTGACTTTAAATTTAAATTGCACTAACTAATAAATTCTAAAATTTAGTATCTCCAATAAACCAACATGGCGGTCAGAAATTCCTGCACTTATCCACGGGGATGCTGATTCTCTTTGGTATTTCTGCGATTATCGGAATTGCCGGGGTTTTGATTTTGGAAAAATTTGAGAAAAGAAAGTGAAATAAATGAAATAAATAAAGAATTGTGGATAAATTTAAATCTGACAAAATTCGTTGTAATGTGAATGATGTACCTTTGAAATTTTATTTTAGAAATATACTTTGATACTTATTTTTTGTTATTCTCAATGGCAATTTCAATTGTTTTTTTCGCCGCCTCTAATAATTCATTTGCTTTTTTGCGGGCTTTGTGAGATTTTTGAACCAAATCAGCAATTTTTTGCTGAACTGATTTTGACAAAATAGGAATTTGTAAATTTTTAATTTGCTCAGGTTTCCAGTGCTCAATTATTGACCCTCCTGAATCTCGTTCAATTTGCATTTTACCTATAACAGAATTTATACAAAGTGATAAATATTCTGACTCAACATCTTCTTTGAGTTTTAATCGCATAATTCCACTTGAAACAACACCTTCAACTTTTTCCTTTAATACATAAGCAATTCCAGGTGTTGCATCTTTCGTAAGCAAAATTTCACCAATTTCGGGTTCAAAATTATTTTTCAAATTTTGATATAATTCATTGCTTAAATATTTTTGGTCTTTATCAATCAATCCCTGCTTTGAAACACTGCTAACACGAATAAAAAGTTTTCCCCCGTCCTGATAGACATCACCACCAGGTTCAATTCCTTTTTTCATTGAGGTCAAATCACCGAGCATTTTTGCATTTTGATTCTTGATTTTTGATATTAATTTATCATACTTTGGCTGGAAGTATTCGGCATCCGCACGATGGGTGGATTTTATTTCGGAAAGATTGACAATATAAGATAAATCACTCTCAACTTTAAAATCCTTTAACTCCAACCCATCCAAAAGTAAATCCTCGGCTTGTGAATAAAGGACTTTTGAATTTTCTAATTCTTTTTGGACATTTTGAATAATTTCAGCAATTTCATCTTGAAATTTTTTGTTCAAAATCGGAACAACAAAATTCCTAATTTGTTCTGAGTTAATATAAAATTGTGCGTTACCTGTTACCAACCTTTCGATTTGTAACTGACCAAAATAAGACGCAAAAAATAATCCGACAAAATATGGATTAAACTTTTCATCTTTTATTTTTACTGCGGCTATATTTTGATTTATATTTGCTTCCTTAATATTTTCTTGGATAACAGCAACTTGACCTATTGTAGCACCAACTGCTGCAAATAAAATATCACCTGAAACAACTTTAGATTTTTTATTTTGCTTATGAAAATCTTCTGAACAAAAAACAAAATCGTCGACAATACTTAAAAGTGAAAAATTTTGTGACCTAATAAATGGAATCCCTCGCTTTTCGAAAACTCCACCTGATGGAGTTGTTCCATAAACCACTTTACTAATTTCTCCAATACTTTTAGTTTGAAAAATTTTTAATTTTTCAAAAGTATTTAAATACTCCTGCTGATAGTATTCCGCGTCCATCCGCAAACCGCCTTCAAGTTGAGATTTTTGGATGATGGAATAAGTAATCATTTTTATTCCCAAAAGGTAAATTTTTGTTCTTTAGCAAATTTGATAAACGTCTCGGCAATTTCATCTAAATCGTGATCTAAAATTCGCCTGCTTTTTTCATCCAGGATAATCTTTCCTTTTTCGTCTTTTTTATAAACATAGTCGCCAGAATTATTTTTGCCCGATTTTTTAGAAACTGCCATAAAAATCGGATAATCTTCTTGATATATATTTAGCGGACCAATTTTAGGATCATCATTCCATTTTTGTAAAAATAGAATAGATGTTTTTGTACCTGTATGTGGTTTAAAAGTATTTAGATTAAGACCAACGACTGCTAAAATTCTGGCTTTATCCATAAGCCACTGGCGAACATATTCTATATTGGTATTATTCAATTTTCCTTGCGGAAGAACAATTGCTAATCGGCCACCAGGTCTTATCAATTGCAAAGCCCGTTCAATAAAAAGGAGATCACGTTCTACCTTGTTTGCAAGTTTGCCTTTCTTATTTTTGGCAAGTTCATAATCACGAAGTAAAAGCTGTTCTCTTATTTCTCCGGCAAACGGCGGATTGGTAAGAAGAATGTCAAAAGCGAAATTACGGAATGTTTCTCCATTTTCTTTGTCTTTTTCATAATTGTTGGTTTTTAGTAATCTCTCGCGAAGATTTGCACGCGCTTTCTCTTTTTCTGAATCTGAACCTTGCCACTCACGCGGGTTAAGTGAATTTAACCTAAAAATGTTTGAGCGGCCGTCCCCGGCAATAAGCATTAAGGCGCGTGCAATTTTTACTGGTTTATCATCAAAATCAATTCCGTAAAGATAGCGTCCTGCATATTCTATTTGTTTTTCGTGCTGTGCATTTTTCAAATCATGATTCCAAACCCATTGCATCGCATGAATAAGAAAACCGCCTGAACCCGCTGCCGGGTCAATGATATATTCTTTATCACACGGATTTAACATTTTTACAGCCATATCAACAACATGGCGAGGAGTGAAGTATTGTCCCTTCTTACCCTTTGCCACTTCCGGCAAAAGATACTCAAAAGCAGCGTCAACGATTTCAAGATTGGTATCAAAGAGTTTTATGTCTTCCATCTGACCAATACAAATCGATAGAGGATCCGGAGTAAGTTGGATTTCTTCCTGGCGCAGAAACATTCCAGGCCACTCCTCAATAGCATCCTTGAATAGGCGATTTATTACATCAAAGGTAAATTTTGGGTCTTTGGATTTGCGGAAATATACTTCATGATCAGGACGTGACATTGCCTCTTTTTCATCGTAAAGTTTGGCATAAATCATCTTGAATACTTCCTGAAATACATCAAAACCAGAGTTTGCCAAAACCAACTCCTCTAAAATTTTAATTCGTTCTGTCAAGTCATAATCGGAAGTGAGTTTATCAAGCGTTTTTCTTTCTTTTAACACATCGTTTATGGTTTGGTTTACTCTGGGAATTTCTGTGAGTGTATCTTCAAATTGTTTTGGGTAAGGGCGATATAAAATAACGCGCTCCTTGCCATTTGACCATACTCCAATCGGTGATCCTTCGGCATTAAGATATGTTTTCAATTGATCAATTCCTCTTTCTTCTGTTGGACTTTTTACTTCAATGATGATATAAGGTGTGGTTTTATCTTCTTGATAAACAACAATATCAACAGCTTTGGCGCGTATTTCTCGGCCGAATTGTATATTTTTTTCTAATTCAATTCTTTCCATCGGATAGTGATAATCTTTTATCAAACGAACAAGCCATAACTGCCTGACAATTTCTTCCGGTTTGCCAATATTTTTATTTCTATCATAAACCAAAATATCCTTATCACGCTTGAGACAACGGACATAAAATTTACATTGCTCTTTTTCAAAAACTGTGATGACCTCCTCAATTTTTAGTTTGGAAAATTCCCTCAAGCCATATTTAATTTGCGGATCCTTAAAAATAACATCCAAAATTTCACGCGTTGTTTTTATCCGCTCTTCCGTTGTTTTTATTGAAAATGTATCTGATAATTTTTCCATCTTAAATTATTTAAAATATTCCTTTTTCTCTAAATGCCTGTTTTAAAATTCTGTGAGCAATTTCCATTGTGGCTGCAATAGCAACAAGTTTTGCATTTTTTATGCCCTTGATCTTTGTTATATCTTTTATATCTCTTCCCGAAAACCCTTTAAATGAACCTCCAACACTTTCTAAAAGTTCTTCTGCTAGTTCTATCGCTGACTTACCTTTAGTGCCAGTTCTTAAAATTATTGCCAAAAGTTCAGCATCAGAAAGTTCTTCCGGGCTATATTTTAACATTTTTTCTCGTGGCCGTTGATCCTCTGGTAAATTTTTTATCTTACTCTTTTTATTTGCCGCTCCGATATCTTTATCCATAAAAAGAGATAATCCCTGCTTTACATCGTAAGATGAAGGCGTTTGTGTTATTTTTGAACGATTATTTTTGGGCATTTTATCTCATTTTTGGTTTGTATATTATTTAAATAATTATTATTGTAAATAATTGTTTAATAATGTCAATCAAATTTTTCAAGAACATTCTTAAATTTTTCGGTATTTCGGCAATTATCGGAATTGCAGGTGTTTTGATTTTGAATAAATTTGAGAAAAAAAGGTGAAATTTAGATAAAGTAAATTTAGTAAGGAAATACATATTCCTAAATTTATTTCGTATCATAACTTATGAAATGGATAAAAAAATACATCCGAATATAATTTTATTGGGAATAGTCAGTTTTATTACAGATGTAAGCAGTGAGATTATATTTCCGATATTGCCTTTATTCCTGGCATCTTTAGGTGCGAATGGAATAATTAGTGTCCATCCATAAACTAATAATTTTTGTCAAAAACATAATAATTTACCTTTAAAAAGTTAAAATTTTTTCAAAATTTTATACTTTGTGGATGAACACTAATTAATAAATAGTTAAAATAAAATGACTTATGTACTCGTTACAGAAGAGATTACAACTGTGCTGATGGCAATAAGAAATGACCTGGAATATATTAAAGCACATATGGTTGATGCAGATACTATTTTGACCCCTGATGAGGAAATAAATCTTGAAGAAAGTTTGGAAGAACATAATAAAAAAAAGACAATACTTTTAGAAGATTTTGAGAAAGAAATACAGAAATAAAAATGTTCGGAATTTATCTTGGTTCCAATGCCACTCGTTTTCTTGAATTTGCCGAAAAATCTCAAAAAAAACTCTATGACCGACTTATGAAGTAAATCAAAAAATTGTCCGTTGATCCGTTCCCTTCAGATGCTAAAAGAGTTGTAGGTAAAAAAGAAAAAGTGTTTAGAGTCCGTGTAGGGGATTATAGGATTCTGTATGTTGTTTTTCATGACAAAAATGAAATACTAATATCGGAGATAGACAAAAGAGGAAGAGCATATTAAGATATACAAAATCTCATGGCATATAGCATAACCTGATATTTGTGATTCACTAAATTTTATGTTGACATAAATAACAAATAAATATGAAAATCGCAATCACCGGCAAAGGAGGCACAGGAAAAACCACAATCGCCGCACATCTCGGCAAAATTTTATCCGAAATGAATGCCGTTGGCAAAATTTTACTCATAGACGCAGATGCGACAAAAAATTTATCCACGTTTCTCAGATATGAAAATATAACTCGGGTAAACAAAATAAAGGGCATAAGTGAAAAGAAAGCACGATTGGAAAACGGACTGGTAAATTTAAACCCTGATGTTGTGTTTGTTGATGGAAACAGATGTCTTGAAGAGGTTCATAAAGATATATTAAATGTGTTGGAAATATGATTTTGAACAAAATTTATGGCTGAAAATTCAAAAAATTTAAATTTCCTGCATTCGTCAGTTTGCACTTTAATATCTGTGCCGTTTGATTAATTTTTTAGGGTAAACTATATCACCAACTATCTCATACAACACCCTCAGTTTACCTATCCTTATTTTGCGATACTGTCTTAACTCATGGCGAGCATAAGGATATTTATCGGCTCTGCTTCAGGGGTTTTTAGTTTCTTGTATGTGTCCTGCTCAAGATTTTTATTTCTTAAGTTTTCAACCTCTTTTTGAAAGGTTTCGGAGATGATTACTTTATACATATTATTATTCAATGAGGTCGTTAATATCACACACCTTCCCAAGTTTTATATCCTTATCGCATTTCCTGATAGTTTCTTTAATATCTGCCATAACCTGCGGATTGTTATAAATTTCTATTTCGTCAGTTATTTCTTCTGCCATTGTATTTTCATATACTTGTGATTCTATGTTTTCCAACCGGGTGTTTATCTCCTGTAAAAGAAAATATAATTCATTTGTGGTTACTGTTTTCTTTTTTAATGGCAATTTTGCA
This sequence comes from Candidatus Altarchaeum sp., assembly GCA_018260615.1. Classification (GTDB taxonomy): domain Archaea; phylum Altiarchaeota; class Altiarchaeia; order Altiarchaeales; family Altiarchaeaceae; genus Altiarchaeum. The sequence goes on along the minus strand of JAGWDQ010000126.1, from coordinate 12,357 downwards.
TGATTCGCCTCTCCAAAAACTACAAATTTGCTTTTGTTTCCTGTTTTATTGATTTTAGAGATCATTTTATATTTTTAATGTGTTGTATTAAATTTTGATAAATAAATAATTAAATTTTTAGGTTGTTCAAATTTAAATTATTGATTTTAAGATTTTTAACAATGTCTCAACTGATTTATTTCTCTAACCTTTCCAATTCTCCCATAACATTGTCTATGGTTAATTTCTTTTTTTGGAACATCTTGTTTAATTGCTTCCTGTAATATGCTGGTTGCCTGTTAGGGCAGGTTATAGTCAGACACACATCAGTCATTTTATTTTCGCTCTTTATTTTTAATATTAATTATTATTTTGAATTTAAATTGAAATTAAATAAATTTTATAATTTTCAAGCCGCATAAATTTCTACAATGAAAATCGCAATTACCGGCAAAGGAGGCACAGGAAAAACCACAATCGCCGCACATCTCGGCAAAATTTTATCCGAAATGAATGCCGTTGGCAAAATTTTACTCATAGACGCAGATGCGACAAAAAATTTATCCAC